>JAIRTL010000087.1 GCA_031254915.1 Planctomycetota bacterium | reverse complement strand
GGCTCCGTCTCAAGGGTGCCAGACTCCCGAACTGGAAAGACATCGCGCCGGAACGGGCCGGGGCGTTTTCATATCTGGCGTATGGAGCCGTCTGGCTGGTCCGGATAGAGCGCGAAGGCGAAATGACCGCTGCCATCCAACGCGAATGGTACGGAGAGAAGGATTGCGTCTCCTTCCTTGATGCACTGGCCGATGTGCGCCAACAGCTATGGCGCGAAAGAATTAATGCCATGTCGTCTTCCGGTTCCGACCTTGCAATAATTCAAGAACTCCTTGTCAATGCCCTGGTTTGGGCTGCGTAATTTCCAAAAGTCCACTCAACATCAAGTAAGAGCCCGGCGCATAATAATATTTTCAACTAAAATTACTCTTTTGGAGCTATTGTATAGTTCCATTCTCCATGGAAGTCGTTTCTAATCAGATTCAATTGCTTCATTTCCTTCTTGGATATCCGGATTCCGGTCGGATACTTGCTCCGGTCCAGGCAGTAAGTCACCGACAAGCCGGTCGCGGTCTTAGTCGAAGAGATCAACTTGACGATGGTTTCGTAGTCCATCAGCGGTTCGCCCCGCCAATTCGAACTGATGAAAGAAAAAAGGCGATGTTCAACCTTGTTCCATTTGCTGGTGCCGGGCGGAAAATGGCACACCGAAATCGTCAGTCCAAACTCATTGGCCAAGCATTGCAGTTCGCGCTTCCACAAGCAGGAACGATAGCCGTTCGAGCCGCCGCCGTCCGCCGTAATAAACAGCTTGCGCGCATCCGGGTAGAGCATACTGCCTTCGGTTTTCCACCAGCCGCGAATCGAAGCCACGGCAAACGCTCCGGTGTCGTGATCGACTCCCACCGCCACATGTCCCTTGTTCTTCGCCAAGTCATAAATACCGTAGGGAAAGGCACGGGGAACTTCAGGATCCGGGAAATCATGGCCGTTCACCTCCCGGGCCGAATCCTTAGCCAACCATTGACGCCCGTTGTTCTTGTAGGGTCCGACCAACTCCTGTTCCTTGGTATCCACGGAAATGACCGGTTGTTCCTCCTTCAAGGCTTGCGAGACTTTCGCGTTGGTGTGTTCGAACTGGGCGTTCCGGTCCGGGTGCTGATTGCCTTCCACCGTCTTCTTGTTGCCTTGAAGACTATAGTATAGTGCAACTGGTGCAACAAAGTCCAAACCATGCGCTGGCTGACGGCATGCCCCCGCCACTTCAACTCCACGGCCAAAACCCGGGTGCTTTTGCAGGTCCAGCGGAGAGGTGATTCCGGATCGCCGCGCGTTATGGGTTCGACCAGTCCTTCCAAGTCGGCAAGGAGAGTGCTATCGGTGTCTATCGTTTTCTTGCGACCGCCACCGACTGCGCGGATGCGGGTGCGGTCCAGTGGATGGCCGGCGGCAATTTCCCGTCGCCCCTTTTCTATGGTTGCACGCGACAGCCCGGTAATGCGCGACAAACGCAACACTCCGCCGAAGCCCACGGCATTGGCCTCGGCGAAAAGACATATCGACCGCTCATTGAAGGTCGCCGCCAACTGCTGAAAACGAAGGGATATTTGCTCATCAAGCTTCATCCCGGTTCAGAATATCCATATCCGACCAAAATTGCTAATGATATTTTGCGTCGGGTCCTAACGTTTAAAGACCTCACTTTAGGTTCATTCCAGCACAACCGTTGGACAGGCTATTATCGCCTTCTTCATCCTTCATTTCTTCCGATTGTCCTTTTTCAATCCGGTTGAGTTTCTTGATTGCTTCTCCGACGCCGGCGAAGTCTATGGCAACGACAGATTGCGACAGCGTGTTTTCCAGACTTGCGCTTCTCATCTCCTTCCGTATCATTTGGATTGTCAATATTTAAGTATTGATCCCTCCTTCTCCGATCCGGGGGGGAGGGGTTGTGTTTTGTATACCCACACGAACGCATGGGAGGAAAATGGTGTCGAAATCGGAAAGCAAGAGCAACGAAAGCGCGGCGACCGCGACAAAGGGATGGTACAATCCCCTGTACGGCATCGTCCTACTGTCGGGCGCAGCCCTTATGAGTCTGGAAATGGCCGGCGCGAGGTTGGTTGAACCACACTTCGGGTCGACGATCTACGTTTGGGGCTCGATTATCGGCGTCTTTATGGGTGCACTGTCGCTCGGGTATTGGCTTGGCGGACGCATAGCCGACCGGTATCCGCGCATCGAAACGCTCGGCGTCATCCTTCTTATCGCGGCGCTCCTTGCCATGATCATCCCCCCGATCGCGCCTTACTTCTGCACTTGGATGAATGACGCCGTTACCCTCGATGTTCGCTGGCGCACATTAATCGCCTGCCTTGTCCTTTTCGCGCTTCCCTCCATCTGCATGGGCATGACGAGCCCGTTCTCGGTGAAGCTCGCCGCGCAGCAGGTCGCGGGTCTCGGCCGCGTCGCCGGCAACCTCTACGCCGTCTCCACGCTGGGTTCGATTATCGGCACGCTCCTCGTGTCGTTCATCCTGGTGGAATTCATCGGCACTTCGGCCATCGTCTACGGCGTCGGCGTCCTCCTCGCCCTGGTCGCGGTCTACTGTTTTCTTCAGGGAAGCGGGGTCATTAGGAAAGCCGGCCTGATCGTCGCTATCATCGGCGCTGTCGGAGGCTACTTCGGCTCGGAGACCCCGCTCACCTTCCCCAGCCCCCAGGATGTCCTCCTCGACACCAAGGAATCGGCCTACCACTACATCACGATTATCAACGGCCGCACGCAGATCTATCCCTACCGCGATCCGGCTCGTCTCATGCTTTTCAACAACCTGATCGAAAGCGGTATTCTTCTCAACTCCGCGACGATGGAATTGCCTCCGTCCCCGGCCGTGACGGCTTGCGGTTACGTGGACCTCTTGTCGCTTGGCATGATTTTCACCGGTCAGGCGCCGAAGGACATGCTGGTCCTCGGCTGCGGCGGCGGCGTCGGGCCGCGCATCTTCAAGGAACGCTTCCCGGGACAGATCAGATCCATCGACGTCATCGACATCGACCCATGGGTATTCGAACTGGCGGAAAAATGGTTCGACTATCCCTTCAGCGGCGACCCGGTGATCAAGTCGCACGTCGACGACGGCCGCCTGTTCGTGCAGCAGCAGCCGGACAGGAAATGGGACTACATCGTCATGGACGCCTACAGTTCCGGCGGGCGCATCCCGAAACATCTTATCACTGAAGAGTTTTTCACCACCATTCGTTCGCGGCTCGCACCCGGCGGAGTGATGCTCATCAACGTCATCAGCTCCTACGAAAAACCTCAGAGCGGCATTGATCACAGCCGTCTGTTCCGGTCTGTATACAAGACGATCGGGAAAGTCTACGAAAGCGACAAAGACGGCGGCGGCAGTCTTTACGCCTTCCCGCGCAATCGTTCCGGACAAGGCGAAAACATCATCATGGTCGCCACGAACCCCGACATCCCTCGTCTCGATTCGCTGGAACTGGACCGGCGTTACCGTTCGATCAAGACCCGGCTTCTTTCGTACGTCGATCTCGGCGGAGTGATCCAGCGCCGGCTCGTGCGGCGGCCCGACGTCTCCGACGTACCGATTCTCACGGACGACTTCTGCCCCACGGACAGCATGGTGCACAAGTAGGCGGTCGGACGGACCGGAAGGGGATCGACAACAATGCGCGTCCTCGTCACAGGCGGCGGAGGTTTTCTCGGTTCGCACATCGTCGACGCCCTTTTACGCCGGGGACTGGAGGCAAAGGTCGCGGGCCGGCATCGCTACCCGCATATCGAGGCAAAAGGCGTCGAGATCTCGGTAGGCGATCTCGCCGACTCCGAATCCGCCTTGCGCGCCGTCGACGGTTGCGACGCGGTGATTCATACGGCGGCGATTCCGGGAATCGGGGTGAATGACGAAGCGTACCGCCGTTCCAACATCGTCGCGACGGAAAACGTCATCAAGGCGGCGCACGCCCACGGCGTGCGCCGCCTTGTGTTCACAAGTTCGCCATCGGTCGTCCATGATGGGCACTCCATCAAGGGCGGCGACGAAACACTGCCCTATCCGGCCCGATACCTTACCGCCTATGCGAGAACGAAGGCCGAGGCGGAGAAAGCGATCCTCGCGGCCAACGGCGAATCGCTGTCGACATGCGCGATCCGTCCACACCTCGTCTTCGGCCCTGGAGACGCGCAGCTCATTCCGAAGCTGCTTGCCCGCGCCCGAGCCGGAAGGTTGGCGCAGGTCGGCAACGGTCGTAACATGATCAGCATCTGTTACGTCGAAAACGCCGCCGACGCCCACAGCCTCGCCCTGAACGCGCTCGCGCCCGGCGGCAAGGCGGCGGGCCAAGCCTATTTCGTCAATGAACCTGATCCCGTGAACTGCTGGGAATTCATCAATCGAATCGTCACCGGCGCCGGACTCTCGAAAATCACCCGTCGCGTCCCGTATCCGCTCGCCTACGCGGCGGGTTGGGCATGCGAGACGGCGTATTCGCTTTTCCGCGCCAAAGCGGATCCGCCGCTGACGCGTTTTCTCGTCAGCCAACTCGCAACCAGCCATTGGTTCAAGATCGACAAGGCGCGGCGCGATCTCGGCTGGGAGCCGGCGGTAAGCCTCGATGAAGGGGTGCGCCGGTTTCTGGATAGTATCAAGAAATCACGAACTGAATCCTCTACCGGCTGAAGCCGGTAGGTTCAGGTTGCGACTGAAGTCGCAGTTCCGGCTAAAGCCGGCTGAAGCTACTGCGCATCGTCGGCTATGTCGAACCCATCATCGAGAGGCTTATCCTGGTGTTCAATGTATTGCTTGATAACATCGTCTGTCACGGTGCCCGACGAAGTGCAGAAATAGCCCCGGGCCCAAAGATGCTGGCCCCATAACTGCTTCTTCAAAAACGGATGCTCAAGGAACATAAACCGTGAGGATTTACCTTTAATGCTCTGCGTTACAGACGCTGGATACAAGTGGGGAGGTACCGAGACAAAAAGATGCACGTAATCATAGCTGACATGCCCCTTAATAATCGATACCTCCTGCTCCATGCAGATTCGCCTAACAATTTCACGAACGCTAAGGGCAACGTCACCCTTCAGGATCGGCTTACGGTACTTGGTCACCCAAACAAAATGGTATTTGATATCATAGACCGTGTGTGGTCCCCGCTGATAATCCGCCATACTCTGTCCTCCGTAAAGGACAGTATAACCGAAACCACCTACTGAAGCCATTTCGCCTGAAGGCGAAGGTTTTGGACCTTAGCCGCTTGGAAAATAAATTGGGCGCGGCCCGAAACTGTGGAAATGAGGGATGGGGTTGCCCTGTCCCACATCTGTTTCCTCTGGCCATTTCATGGCCACGCACAGTTGAGGGAATCACAACTCCGGACCGTGAGCGATATGACGATACGCAACAATGCGGCATCGCGCGCTTGTTCGTCGAACCGCCCTGAAAGGCAAACACGGGAAATGTATAGCGGAAAAATTGGTATCACCACCACAGTTCCGGTGGAAATCATCTACGCGGCCGGCCGAGTCCCCGTCGATCTCAATAATATTTTCGTCGCCGCCCCCGACGCGGGCAGCCTCGTCGCCTACGCGGAAGCTCGCGGTTTCCCCCAGTCCGCCTGTGCCTGGACCAAAGGCTTGTACGGCGTCATCCACCGCTACGGCATCCGCGAGGTGGTCGGCGTCGTCGAAGGCGATTGCTGCAATACGTTCGCCCTGTGCGAGGTGCTCAAGAGCGAAGGCATCGTCGTCCATGACTTCGGCTTCCCCTCGTCGCGCCGCGCCGACGACCTGCAAACCAGGATGGAACGTTTCGCGGAAGAATTGGGGACGACGCTCGCAACGGCGGATGCGGAAAAGGAACGGCTGGACGATATCCGGAAGCTGGCGCGCCGACTGTACGAGCTCGCGGATGCTGGCTGCGTTCCATCCGGGGATCTGTTCGGCGGCCTTCTCAATACCTCCGACTTTTTCGGCGATCCGGAACGCTGCCGAAAGGAACTCGCCGACGCCGTCGCCCGCGCCGAGAAAGACTCCGCCGTCTCCGATCGGGAGCGCATCCGCCTCTCCTGCGTCGGTGTGCCGACGATTATCACCGACTTGTGGGACACGTTCGAACGCCTTGGCGGCAGATTCGTCGACCACGAGCTGCCGCGTCAATTCGCTCTCCTGAATGGCATTGGGGACGGTATGGTTGAGACCTACCTCCGCTACACCTATCCCTATGACGTCTTCCGCCGCATTGAGGACGTAAAAAAAGAGGCTGGAAAACGCGACGTGCGCGGTATAATTCATTACATCCAGTCGTTCTGCTACCGGCAGATCGAAGACCGCCTCTGGCGCGAAGGGCTGGATCTTCCCATCCTTACGCTTGAAGCCGACCGCCCCGGCGGCATCGACGAACGGAGCCGGACGCGGGTGGAAGCATTCATGGAACGGATGACGCAACAAGGCCGGACTGGTTGACCGTGTCCGCCTTTGCCATAACAATGATCGATGGCGATATCATTCATTTCTGTTTTTTTATATGACAAGGAGACTCATATGGGCATTTATGAACGCTACCGCAATGTCGACTACGCATTGCCCAAGACCTATCTGTCGTGGGATCTGTTCGGTGCCGGTCTTGAGAACCTCGGCCGCGGTCGCAAGGCGGTCGAACTGCCACTCCGCGATCCCAATCCGGACGAGGTGTTGCTTCGCGTAGATGCCCTCGGCCTCTGTTTCTCCGACACCAAACTGATCTGGGCCGGTCCCAACCACCCGCGCATCCTCGGCCGCGACCTCGAAAAAGATCCCGCCGTCGCCGGTCACGAAGCGGCGCTCACGGTTGTCAAGGTCGGCTCCAACTGGAAGAACAAGTTTTCCATCGGCCAGCGCTACATCATCCAGGCGGACATCAAGATAGGCGGCGTCCAGAAGGCGTTCGGCTATGTCCAGCGCGGCGCGATGGCTCAGTATACCTACGCCGGCCCCTGGGTCCTTGACGGCGATGGCGTCTGCTATCTCATCCCCATGCAGGATAAGACCGGCTACGTCGAGGCGGCGCTGGTCGAACCCTGGGCCTGCGTTGAAGCCGCCTACCAGCTTCCCGAACGCACGAAGCCGATCGTCGGGGGCAGGGCGCTAGTCGTCTTCGCCTCGCCAGACGCGAAGGCGGACTTTTCCGGCGTCTACTCCGCCCCGCCGGAAAAACTCGTCGTTCTCGGTTATAACGACCAAGACCTGTCGGCCTTCGGCATCGCGGGCGACATCAGGAAAGACGTCGGCCCCGAGCTCGTGAAGGAGACGGCGGACGCGGCGGGTGGTTTTAACGACATTTTCCTGGTCGGTCTTCCGGACGCGGCCCTCACGGAAGCTTGCGATATCGCGCTTGCCGAATCTGGGGCGCTCTGTTTCCTGGCGTCGGGGGAAATTCCCGGCAAGGCGGCGATCGACATCGGCCGAGCGCATTATCATCTTACAAGGTACGTCGGCGCCCGCGACGGCGCGGCGAAGAACGCCTACGGCCAGAACGTCCGGACCGACCTCAAGAAGGGCGGTCGCACCTGGATGGTCGGCGCCGCCGGTCCGATGGGGCAGATGCATGTCCAGCGCGCGCTCGAACTCGACAATCCACCGTCCAAACTCTACTGCACCGATCTCTCCCAGGAGCGGCTCGACTACATGGTCAACCGCCTCAAACACTTGGCGGATAAGAAGGGCGTCGGATTCATGGCGGTGAACGTCGGCGGCATGACGGATCTCGAGGTACGCCTCAATCAATTCACCGGCGGCAATGGATTCGACGATGTCTACGTCCACGCCCCCGTCGCCGCGCTTGCCGAGCAGGCGTCCGGCTTCCTCGCCGATCAATCGGTATTCAATATATTCGCCGGCGTCGGCATCGGCACGAAAGCGATGATATCCCCCGACATCTTCTGTAAGCAGCACGCGCGCCTTATCGGCTCGTCCGGCTCGTCCATGGACGATATCATCAACACGCTCAAGAAGATGGAGTCAGGGAAGCTGGCGACGCGCATGAGCCTCGCCGCGCTCGGCGGCATCGAAGCCACTTGGGAAGGCGTCAAGGGCGTGAAGGAAAACCGTTTCCCCGGAAAAACCGCGATTTTCCCGCAACTGAACAACATTCCGCTCGCCGGTCTTTCCGATCTGGCAAACGTTTCGCCGGAAACAGCGGACAAGCTCGAGCCGGGGTGCGTATGGACAAATGACGCCGAAAAAGTGTTCCTCGAAAAATTCCTTAAAATCTGAGAGCTCGTTGATAAATTTCTTGAATGTAACGTTGTGATTCATAAGTTGTTATCCGGAATTCATCAACTTATTCCGGAGGATACATATGCGCCCCTCAAAATACGATACCGACTTGACCGACGCCGAATGGGTGATTTTCGAGAAGACGATGCGGGTAAATCCGCAAGTCTCCCAGAGGTTGCAAGCCAAGCATTGCCAGAAGGGAGGTACTCACCGCTATTCTGTATCGTCTCCGCACAGGGCGCCAATGGCGTAACCTGCCACATGATTTCCCTGTGTGGGGCACGGTATACAAAGTTTATACCGGCGCTGGATTCTCAACGGGTATCAGTGCCAAAGGTTCCTTGGTGTTTCGCTTGTTTGATCACCGAATATGCTCGGCGGAAGTCATCGATTTCTTGGCCGCTCTTTTGACCTATCACCGTCGGCGACATATGGTGGTGG
>JAIRTL010000040.1 GCA_031254915.1 Planctomycetota bacterium | reverse complement strand
CAAACGCCATCGCTAAAAACTGGTCGCGACAGGAGAAGCCGCGAACTTTATGATTGCCGTCGTAGCGCCTGACACAAGCGTCAAATGTCGCACGCGGCAGATACTCCATAAGCTGGGCAAAAAAGACTTTCCCCTTGTACATGGCGCGCTCCTCCTCTGGCGAAGCAGCCAATCATACAAGTGAATTTCAAGTCGTGTGCCCCGCTTTTTCCATGCAATACCCAACAAATAAAGTATAAAAAATCCAAATGAATTTGTAAAGGTAATTTATTTACACGGCCTTACAGAACTCCTCGTTCCGTCCGAGCGCTTTTCCTCCAGCTTGATTCGCACCGACGCCGACGGCGCGCTCTCCGTCGGCGAGCCGAACTTGGCCTGTCCGACGTAATTGACCGCCACCGATTCGTAGCCGGGCACCTCGTCGAAATGGGCATTCCGAATCGCCAGAAAATAGCCGGTCAGGAGTATCAAGACCGAGACGCCCCAACAGAGGGGATTGACGAAGCAGACGCCGGCCGTGCCCCACCAGTCCGCGAAGACGAACGAGGCGAAGAGGCGCACGACGATTTCAGCGCCGGACGCAACTATCGGCATGGTGTTCTTCCCCATGCCCTGAAGCACGTTCCGGAATACGAACAGAAATCCGAGCAAAAAATAGAGCACCGAAACGGTGTTCAGATATTGCCGGGCTTCCCGAACCACTTCCGGCTCGTTCGCGCCGATGCCGAAGAGGCCGAGGACCCGGACTCCGCATAGAATCATGACAAGACAACCGAAAGCGCCCATGCAGCCGCAGATAAGCACTCCCCGACGGGCTCCTTCGCGGATACGCGGCATCTTTTTCGCACCGTAGTTCTGCGCCGTGAAGGTGGCGATGGCGACGCCAAGGGAGAACATTGGCTGCACCGCCAACTGGTCGATCTTCATCGCCGCTGAAAACGCCTTCACCGTATCCGTCCCGAACCGATTGATGGCCGCCTGGAGAAACATCACGCTCACGGCGAGAATGACCATCTGCGCTCCCATGGATAGTCCGATGGCCAGATGTCGCCGCGCGAAGCCCCACGTAATACGCCAGTCCTTCCGGCGAAGGCGGAGAATGGGAAATCGATTGAGGCTGTAAACAAAACACAGGAGCACGGAAAGCGCCTGGGCGGCGACAGTGGCCCAGCCGGCGCCGGCCACGCCCATCTTGAAGTTGATGATGAAGACATAATCGAGAACGATGTTGACGATGCACGCCACAATCAGGAACAGCAGTGGGGTGACGCTGTCGCCAAGCGCGCGAAGGATTCCCGCGAACAGATTGAAGAACATGGTGACTGCGGTTCCGGCGTAAATGACGATGACATAACGATACGAATCGTCGATGATGTCCGCGGGCGTCTGGAGGAGCCGGAAGAGGGGGTATGCCGTCATCGTGCTGAGAAGGGTGACGACGGCGGAAAGCGCGAGGGCGAGAACGACGGACGTGGCGACCGAGCGCCTGACGCCGTCCTCATCCCCGGCGCCGAAACGCTGCGCCGTGATTACCGTGAAGCCGCTGGTCAGACCGAACGACATCCCGACTACCAGGAAGGCAATCGCCCCCGTCGCCCCGATGGCGGCCAGCGCCCTGGTGCCTATGGTTCGCCCGACGATCACCATGTCCGCCATGTTGTACATCTGCTGGAACATGCTGCCGACCAGGAGCGGCAGCGTGAAAAGCAATATCTGCCTCGTCGGATTCCCGACGGTCAAATCCTTGACTTGCCCTATCATTGGCTGTTTCCATCCGCCATCATGGCGTTGTTTGTCGAGTTGTTGACGACTACGATAGCCTTTCATCCGTCCGGACGGGGAAAACGGCGCGGATAGGCGTTATAATTGCATGATGGGACGCGTGTACCCATCAGGATGCGCGATTTTACCGTAAAACCATCTTTTTGGAAAGTAATCCGCCATGTCGGCAGCCGAAACATATGCTCCAACCACCAAAGCCGCCATCACCGTCATCGAAGCGTCCGCCGAAGTCATCCCGCCCGCGGTTGCAACCATCGACGCGCCGTTATCAAGGCCGACCTGGCGAAATTCGCCAGGATCATACCGGCCAAATTCCTCTCCCGCGCGAGATCAGGATCGCGGCGGAAGAGCCGCACGTCACCCTTTACGGCACGGACCTCGAGACCACCCTCTCCATGCGCCTTCAAGCCGCCATCGCCGGCTCGGGCACAATCATCGCCGACTACAGGGCGCTGGCTGCGGTGGTGAAGGGGATCGGGACAATGGACGCCGTCATCACCGTGTCCGGGCGGAAAATTCTGGTCGAGAACACGGCGGGCGATATCCGGATCACGCCGGCTTCACCACCGAGTGCATGGGAAGGCGTACCTGTTCCCCGCCCCCCATGGCATAGGCCTGTTCGATACGCATGGCGCTCAGTTGCGAATACACAGCGTTGCGGAGCGAATTGAAGGGTTTGCCCTGCAAATCGGCGTCGGTGATTTTGTAGTCCGCCTTGGCGATATCGCGCATTACGGGCAAAGTCCATTGCACGGCAGGCGCGGAAAGGACGAAATCGTGATCGCCAAGGTGGCAGATGAAGCCTTCCTGCCTGCGCGGCAGGGGTAGGGTCTTGCCGGATGCGTCGAGCAACCCGTGGCGGACGGGATCGATTCCGGCGATGATGGCAGCCGCCTTGAGCCAGTTCACCACCTGCGCTTCGTCGGCTTCGGTTCCGGGATGGGTGTGTGCGCACGCCTGGGCCACCACGAGTTCCGCCGGAGCTTTGCGGACCAGAAGTTCCGCAAGCGACAACACATGGTGCTCCCCGGTGCCGGCAAGGGACTGTTCGGGGCGGGAGGATGCGTCGGGCTGCCATTGGAACACATAGGGTTTGTGCAGGTCGTGCAACAACTGGGCCGCCATGGCGACGTCCCGATCAACGTCGTATACCAAACGCGAGTGTTTCTTTGATGAGGAAAACATGGGAATTGCATTAAATCTAAATGTTCGCTGAACAAAAACGGCATCACGCCCGGGGAAGGCTCAATATGAATTTACTGCCGGTGCCGATTTCGCTTTCCAGCCGGATGTCGCCGCCTTGGGCAAGGGCGATGTGCTTGACGATGGCAAGACCCAAGCCGGAACCCTTCTTCACCCGGGGAACCCCGTCGACCCGGTAGAATCGCTCGAAAACCCGCGACTGGTGGCGGGGGGCAATGCCTGGCCCCTGATCCGATACGGTTATCACGACTCTGTCGTCGCCCTGGCGAGCCGTGACGGAAACCGACCCGCCTTCAGGCCCGTACTTTATGGCGTTGTCCAGAAGGTTGACCAGGGCGTGAACGACGAGCTGCGGATTCATGAGGGCGGTCAGGTTTTCGTCGCAGTCCGCATTGATACTGTTTTTCCGTGACCTGGCGTCACCGCCGCACAGGGCGATCGCTTCGTCGATGGCGGGCAGGACGGGGTTGGCGCCAACCATTTCCGCTTCCTTTCCAGATCCCGATTCCATGCCAGCGAGAAACAACAGGTTGTCGATGATCGCACCCATGCGTTTCGTGTTCCTGAGCGCCATCTCAACAAATTCGGCGATCGTTTCGGCGCCGTCCGATCGCTCGTCGAGAATGGTCTCAAGGCTGCCCTGAATGGCCGTGATGGGGGTCCGCAGTTCGTGCGACACGTTGGCGACGAAGTCGCGGCGCATGATTTCCAGTTGTCGAAGTCTGGTGACGTCCCGCAACACCACGAGTACGCCGGCGTTTCGGCCATCCTCTCGTATCCTGACCGTATGCGTCTGCACCAGCGATTCACGGCCGTCCTCGCGCCCGACGCGGATCTCCCGCTCGAATGCCTTGTCAGACGACTCGGCTTCCCGTATGGCGTCCAGCAGGTCGGCGTTTCTGGAGAGGGTTGCTATGGGCGACCCGGAGGCTCCCTCCGGGAGGTCGAGAATGACCTGGGCGGCGCCGTTGACAAGCATGACGCGTCCCGCCCCGTCGACGGCAAGGACGCCCTCGGACATGTTTTCGAATACCGCCCGCATCTCCTCCCGCTGACGGTTGACCAGCTTGAAACGAGCGTCTAGTTCGCCCGCCATGGAACCCATTGATTCGGCGAGCCGGCGCATTTCGGCCGCGCCCGTCACCGGCAGCCGATAGGAGAAATCTCCTTCGGCATAGCGCTCGGCGCCTGCGGCGGCGGCCTCTATCGGTTTGGAGATCAAATGCGACACGAACAGCGCCATGACCAAAAGAATGACCAGGGAGCCGATAAACCGCATGAGGGCTTTGCTCCACCACAGCGTAAGCCGGTTGTTCAAGCCTTCCATGGAGGCGGCGGAGCGTATGACGTTTCCGTCCGAAAGCGTTGTCGCCACATACATCCAGTCAGTCCCGAGGGTCGGGCTCGGCCGTGTTCCGACCACCGTTTCGCCGGCAAGCGCCGCCTTGATTTCCGGGCGGTTGAGGTGATTTTCCATGCGTCCGGCATCCTCGTCGGAATCGGCGACGACGGTTCCGTCCCTGCGGACAAGAGTGTATCGGGTGTCGCTGTCGGCCCGGGCCGCGCGGATAAGCTCTCCCAGCTCCTCCCGGGTTTTCCCGTCAATCCCCGACGGCATGGCGAGGGAGAGCAGTCTGGCGTTGGATTCCAGTTCGCGGGCGGCCATTTCGTTGTAGGATGAGGAGAGAACGTCGGCCCCGGACCATGCCAAGGGAAGCATGGCGGCCAACCCGCTCAACACCACCGCAGCAATCACCACGATGTAGATTCGCAGTCCGCCCATTTTTCCATCCTTTCGCACGTGTCCCGCGCGACGAGGCGCGGCCGTCATCCAAATCTTCTCGATGTCATTTGGAAACGATTCGGTGCCCCGCACCCCGCACGGTCTCGATTTTCCGCCCGGCACGCCCGAGCTTTCTCCGCAGTCCCACCACCTGCACGTCCACAGCGTGATCGGTCACGGCATGGAGCGTGCCGCGAACCGGGTCGGGGAGTTGATTGCGCGTAAACACCACGCCCGGCCGTCCAATCGAATCGCGCATGTTCCTTTCCGCGTCCTCATTCGCAGTCGAATCCGTGGCGCATCATTTTTCCCTCGACGCTGTACACGACTTCCGCGGCGATATTGGCCGCCATGTCGGCCATGCGCTCGACATTCCGGGAAGCGGCGATGACGATGAGCCATTGCGGGCACAGGACCGGCTTCTCCATAATCCCCGCCTCGCCGGCCTTTCTGACCAGCCGCTTGCCCTCGTTGACGGCGCCATCCGCCTTAATCACGCCCCGCGCCTTGGCCGCGTCCCTATCGACGAAGCTGTCGATGCCGTCCTTGAGCATCGCCCGCGCCCGCTCCGCCATGTCGGTGAGCTCCTTCGGAACGGCGACCGGATCGAGCCGGGAAAGGGACTTCCCCTTGCGGGCGAGATTCTCCGCCAAATCTCCTATCCGTTCGAGAATGCCCGAGATTTTGGACAACGAAAAGATGAAGCGCAGATCACCCGCGACCGGCTGATACAGGGCAAGGGTCTTGAGGCAGTTTTCGGCCAGATCCGTCTCCATCCTGTCGACATGGCGATCCGCGGCGATCACCTTGCGGGTCAAATTCTCGTCGCGCTCGAGAAAGGCTCGGGCGGCGTCACGGGCGTTCTGCTCGACATGGGCGCACATTTCCAGGGCCGCCCGGTTAAGATTTTCCATTTCCTTGTGCAGGTGTATCGACATTATCCGAACCTCCCGGTCAAATAGCCCTCGGTTTCCTTGCGGACGGGGGAGGTGAACAGCTTTTTCGTCTCGCCCTCCTCCATAAGCTTTCCCTCGTAGAAAAAGGCGGTCCTGTCCGACACCCGCGCCGCCTGCTGCATGTTGTGGGTGACGATGATGATGGTGTAGTCTCCCTTGAGTTCCGATATCGGCAAGCGCCTGTTTTTCGCCGTAGAAGAAATTAAGGCCGGCCGCCCTCACAATGGCGCCGTCCACGCGATTTTCGCTTTGCATCGGGTTAGAATCCCTTCATC
>JAIRTL010000090.1 GCA_031254915.1 Planctomycetota bacterium | reverse complement strand
AAAACGGTGGCGAAGCCCGACGGGCTTGCCTTCGCCTATCTCATCGCCGGCACCGGCGTGGAGAACGAGATCCGCGTCAACATCCATGTCGGTTCCGAAACCCTGAGCCGGCTCTATCAGGTCACCGGCGAGGACAAGGAGGCGCAGTACGTTCCGCAGGGTTTTTGGTCGCACCGGAAGGACGGCGGGGAGAAGGACGAACCGGCTGCCTGAATTCCGGTTCCGGCCGGCCGGTATGGCGGCAGGGACGCGCAGTCACGCCCTGCAAGGCGTCGGCCTGTCACATCGGAGGGGGGAATCCGGATGGGGGCAAACGCCGGGCATGCGTCTTATTTTTCCAGTGTGGACGGAGGTTGTGCTGCTGTCCCGCTTCCCGGCGATTTCCGCGTGACCCTCGCTTCGCCTGGTGCGACGAAGTGTACGGACTGCGGCTTTCGCTCCTGGTGTCCAGCACGGATGGCGATGGACGCCGCTTGCCCCGCGACGGCGGTAAGCGTTACCGGCGCCAGCCGATGTTCCAGCGCCGGGGACCGTGGCTGAAAGTCAAGCGATAATCCGGAGACTTCCCCGTTCAGCTTTGCCGCCAGCTTTATGGCGATTTTTGAAATATTCCCGCGGTCGACGCTGCGGGGAATTGGAGACAACATGTCCGATGACAAGAAATACTCGCCCGAAAACTCGCCCGACGTCATGGGCCGGAAAAAACGGGCGCGACGGCTGAACAGCCGTCCCATGCAGATCGCGTTCGTCATCGCCGGAATTCTCGTCCTCACCCTGGGAATGGTGGTGGTGAACCGGAGAAGTAGGGAAAAGGCCAACGTCGCCGTCACCGTGGTCAAGTCGGCGGCGGCGCAGGCCAGATACCTGACGGCCGACGGCAAGGCCGGCATCGTCGAGCCGGCGCTGACGCTGCCGCTCGTTCCCGAGACGCCCGCCGTTCCCGCCATGTAGAAGCCGAAGGATGACGACGCGATGCGAAAGCCGGATGAGCCGCTCCTTCACGCGGCCGCCGGCGGGGAAAAAACCGGGAGGGCGAAAATTCCCGAGGAGGTGCGGAAGCTGCGCGATAAACGATTCCGTCAGGTTGAGGCGGCTATCGACGGCCCGATCAAGGTCCAGCTTGGCGACACGCGCCCACAGGGCGACAGGAACGCCGAAATCTCCAGCCTGGAGCGGCAGATAGCGCTCCTGGGCCGTCAGGACGCCGAGTCCTATGCCGAGCGCCTCGCCGCCGTCAAGGCGGCAGGCGGCGGCTCGGGTGAAACCGACTACAGCCAGCGGGGCGATCTCTCCCGCATGAACCAGTTTTCGAACGAGGGCCGGAATTGGCTGAATCCAGACATGCCGACGGCGCCGCCCACCGGCTATATCGTCCGCACCGGATCGGTCATACCCGCCACCCTCATCGGCGGGATCAACTCCGATCTGCCCGGCCAGATCGTCGGCCAGGTGGCGCAGAACGTCTACGACACCCCGACCGGCAAGCATCTGCTCATTCCCCAGGGTTCCCGCCTGGTCGGCGAGTATTCGTCGCAGATCCAGTACGGGCAGTCGCGGGTGTTCGCGGTGTGGCAGCGGATTATTTTCCCGGACGGCAAGGCGCAGGACATCGGCTCAATGCCGGGCGGTTCCGGCGCCGGCTACGCAGGATTCAAGGACCGCGTGAACAACCATTATCTGCGCATTTTCGGCTCCGCCATCATGATGTCGGCGATTCTCGCCGGTGTTGAAATGACCCAGGACAACAACGGTAACGCCAATGGCGACAGCCAGCGCATGGCCGACGCCCTCTCCGAGGCGCTCGGCCAGCAGCTGGGCGGCGCCATGGCCGAAATGCTGAACCGGAACATGGGCATATCGCCCACCATCGAAATCAGGCCCGGCTACCGGCTGAACGTCATGCTGGTCAAGGACCTGGTTTTCCACGGACCCTACCAGGGGTTCGATTACGTCCGGAACGACGGACGATAGAGGGACGCCATGGGGAACGAGCGCGAAAGCGACAAAAAATCACTCACCCGAATATTGGTCCTGGGCGCGACATTCTTCGTGGTTGCGCTATGCCCGAACGTGGATGCGGCCCTCGCCGTGTTCGCGGCGGGCATAGCTGTTTACTCATTTTCATGGGGATTACAGTTGTATGGGAAAAGGAAAAAATAGGCCTGTCGTCATCAGCCTGTTCGATTATTCAGGCGTCATGGTCGAGCCATGGCTCGAGGCGGGATTGGAATGCTGGATTGTGGACACCCGGCATCCGGCGATGTGGGGAGCAGGGTGTGTCTCGGTGGACGCGCACGGCGTCAACCGGGTTCACCACGATCTGTCGACGCCCTGGATGTACCGGGGAAAACGCGAGAATGTGGCCATGGTGTTCGCCTTTCCACCCTGCGACCATCTCGCCGTCAGCGGCGCCAGATGGTTCAAGGGAAAGGGGTTGCGCATGCTTGCGAAAAGCGTATCGCTGTTTGCGACAGCGGCCGAGTTCTGCGAATGGATGGGCGCGCCGTATCTCATCGAGAATCCTGTGAGCGCCATCTCGTCGTACTGGCGCAAGCCTGATTTCACCTTTCATCCCTGGCAATTCACCGGATATTGCGATGGTGACAATTATACGAAAAAAACCTGCCTCTGGACCGGCAACGGCTTCGTGATGCCGAAAGCACGTCGGAATCCCGGACTTGACCAGCCGGATCACCGGATAGCGATGGCGCCTCCATCGCCGGATCGCTCCACGCTTCGAAGCATGACGCCGGTGGGGTTCGCCCGCGCCGTGTTCGAGGTGAACAGACATGTTCTCGGGAAAAGGTGACTCCTGATCCATTGCCCGGCTCCCTTTCCTCCCTCTCTTTCCACAGGAACATCAAATGCAAAAATTGACATCTATCTCCAAAAAATGCCGAAATTGTAGTCGCGAAGGAAGCCGATAGAGGTGTTTCGAGGTGATTGCGGCGAAAAGCGATACCTGTAACACCCCAACCCACATTGGCAGCCTCTTGGACAGCAAGGGGCTTTTATGAAAAGGATATTTCTCTGTCTGTTGTTTTCGATAGTGGTCAGCTGCGGCAAGGGGCATGCCATGGCCGTCATCGACAGTTCCAATCTGGCGCAAAACATCGTCGCCGCCCAGGAGGCGATGCGCCAGACGCAAAATCAGATCCTGCAGCTGCAAAACCAATTGAATCAGTATCAACGGATGCTGCGGGACGCCATGAATCCCGGCGATTGGGCCTGGGGCGACGTCCAGGACACCATCAACCAACTCAAGAACACCATGGGGTCGATCAAAAACCTGTCCGGCATGGCGGGCGGTTTCGACCAGTTCCTGTCACAGTTCGGCTCCTATGACAACTACATCGACGGTTCCGGCTACGGCGGCGGGTACTCGTCCGCCTCGGCCGGCCTGATGGCCGGCGACTACGCCGGGTCGCGGATGCAGAAGGATACGGCGGACGATCTGCTGCGTGTGATCCGGGAGCAGGAGGAACAACTCGACCAATATCAGAGTCAGTTCGAGAAGCTGAAAAACAGCGCCGCTTCCGCCGAGGGGCAGCAGGAGGCGATACAGGCGGGAAACCAGATGCTGTCGCTGCAGGTCCAGCTGCTCTCCCAAATCCACGCGCTGATGATGGCGCAGAACAATATGCTCGCCTCCGTCGTCCAGACCGAAAACAACCGCCAGGCGCGGAACCGCATGGGGAGCGCCCTCCAGTTCGGCGAATCGGACGTGTTCAAAAGCGAGCGCCAGGGGACCGGCAAATCGTTCGGCTTTACCGATTAGGGGGGTGGACGCATGCACAGATTCATTCCGGCGCTCCTGCTGGCGTTGATGGTGGCGTTCGTGGCGTTGCCATCCGCCTCGGAGGCGGCCGACGCCAAGATTCTCGATACTGTGGTTGAAAAGTATAACACCGCCGCCAAGGGATGGGAGCCCGTTCTCCGCGCGGCGGCGAAGCGGCTGTTCATCACGCTCTGCGTCATCAGCCTGATATTCACCGCCGGATACGGCTTCCTGCGGGGCGGCATGGGGCTTGGCGATTTCTTCGCCGAGTTCCTGCGCTTCGGCATCACCATGGGATTTTTCTATTATCTGCTGGAAAACGGGCCGGTCATCGCCAAGGCGATCATCGACTCCATGACCACGCTTGGCCAGACCGCTTCCTCCACCTACAACGTCAAGCTCACCCCGTCCGACATCTGCATCCATGGTTTCGGGCTGATTTACGACGCCGTGGCCGAGTTCGGGAAAAGCGATTACGCGACCGGGATCATGGTGATTGTCATCGCCCTCATGATCGCCCTCGTTTTCGCCGTCATCGCGGCACAGATGGTGGTGCTGCTCTGCTCGTCGTGGATTCTCATCTACGGCGGCGTGTTCTACCTCGGGTTCGGCGGCGGCAACTGGACGAGCGAGATCGCCAAGAATTATTTCAAGACCATACTTGCCCAGGCGATGCAGGTGTTCACCTTCTGCCTGCTCCTGGGCATCGGGCAGGCCGAGATCGTCAACCTGACAATCGGCCTGCGTTCGCCCAAAAGCGTCACTGTGGCGAACTATTGGTGGCTGTTCGGCCTTGGCGGCGATCCGACCAAGGTCGTCACCTCGGAAACGCTCACCATGACCGGCATGTGCGTGGCGCTGGTGTTCGCCGTGATTCTCTGCATCCTGGTGAACCGGGTTCCCGGCCTCGTCGCCGGCGTGATCAACGGATCCTCCATCTCGGCGATGGCGTTCAGCGGCGTCGGCGGGGCAATGGGATCGGTTCAGCGGGCGATAGGCACGGCAACCGGCATGGCGACGGGAGCGGGTATGATGATGGCGCAGGCCTCCGGCGCGCGCATGGCGTTGGGCAGCGCTTACAAGGCCATGCAGGATCATAAAGCGAACGGGGAAGGCTCGTTCGCCAACGGCGGAGCCACGGGCGGCCTGCGCGGGGTCGGCAATGCCCTGACCGACATGGCATCCAGTCTCATGGGCAGCTACGCGCAGACCCGGACCACTCCTGGCATGATGTCCTCCCACACCGACGGCAAGGTCCAGCAGCGGCAGGCCGAACGCGAAAAGGAGTAGGCCGAACAGGAGAAAAAGGGCGGCCAGGAAGGCGCGGCGGGCGGTTCGGACGGCATGGCGATGCAAAGCCTCGACGCCGGGGCTTCAGAGGCCAACGGAGGCGCTTCCGGCTCGTTCGGTGAAGGCGCGGACGGAGGGAACGCCGACGTGGACCCTTTTGAAAGCGGCGGCTCGCTGCACGGCGCCGACTCGCGCGGATCCGGAGCTGGCCGAAGCGCGTTTGGCGACGCCGGCGGGCTTTCCTACGAATACTCGGAGCACGACGAGGAGATCGCCAAATGGCACGCCATGATTGCGAACCATGATCCGGGCAAGGTCGGCCTGTACGAAGATGAGTGAATGAATGCGCGCCATCGGATTCGTTCCGGCGGCGCTTTTTTTTTGCGTCGTCGTTCTGTGGAAGCGCTGGCGCTACTGGTCCTTTGGGCTTTTCGGCGCAATGCCCAGGGCTTCCCGCTGCATCGCTTTATAGAGGTGTTCCGCTTTCTGGATGTTCATTTTTCGGAACTGGATGAGGCTTCGTTCTTCTCTGCCCACAGCATCAAATCCCGTGCTTCTATTGCTCAATCTTGTTTTGTGGCTTAACAGGAGTTTGCGAATCCCGTCCTTCGGCAAACCGCTGGCATCATGATCGATTTTTTCCATCTGTGTAGCGGACGAATAGCGATGGAATATTTCAATATTTTCTGCACGGAAAGCCAGCTTTCTGTTAACCTCATCCATCCGGGCAACGCCTTCCTGGAGCGGCCTCATAATGCTGCCTGGCGGGAAATCATCGGGCTGGATTTGTTGCAGGCTTTGGAAGTGTTTCAGATCGGCATTGCACATGATTCGCTCGGCAGCGATGATTAAATGAAGATTGTCTGATTTTTCAATCTGTTCAAGTAGCTTTCGAATGCTACGGCATGTCAAATCGACCGCTTCCTGTGTTTCTGTTCCCGTAATAACGCCATCCTTGAACCGCCAATAAATGTCGGCAAATCCGTAAATCTCATGGCAAACGGCAACTTCAGAGACGCTCAAGCCAATCACGTCCATATTTCTTTTCCGCATCCTTAAGATTGAACCCGCTGTTTTTCAGGAGTTCGGGGCCAAGCCCCACCTGAGTCGCAAAACACATCGCCAACTCCGGCGCCAGAGGCAGTTTTTTCGTGAGGGCGAATGCCCCCTTTTCATCTTCTTGCTTCAATGCGGCATGGATTCCGTCCAGCAGCGTTTTTGTGTCCTTCCTGGACATGGTCGATTCCCAAGTGTCGATTTTCGTGGTCATTTCACTTTCTCCATGGCAGTGTGGCTCTGGTGACAACCCTATCATTGTACATCCGGCGACGGCCATTGCTACGAAATTTGTTGACGCTATAGCCAATTCCGCGCCATGTATTCCTTGAGGTATTCCGGCATGGAAACGCCATTCCACACTACCTTTGCCACAAAGGGTTCCCAGGCCGTGGCCGACATGATGGCGCGGCCGCGGCCGAATGCTTCCCACCGTTGCCATTGGCGAAGCTGTTTGTGGATCATGGTCGCCGCCTTCGTTTGGCTCAGGCCGGTTCTGGTGCGAAGGTCCTGGACTTGCTCCGGGGTCGGCGGGCGGGGCGGCAGTCCCGGTTGTGCTTTTTTTCAGCATTTTCACATCCTTTTTTCGTCATCCCACAGCCCTTCGCGCGTATCCCTTTCCACCCCGGCGAGGCCAGGATTTCTACGGTGCCACTATTTCATCAATCCTGATCTCGGCGTCGACCATTATTTGCTGGATCTTTCGTACCCTGTCCTGGGGCTTGTAGATTTCGCCGCTCTTCTGGAATTTGGATTCTTCCGGAGCTACAGACGCGGAGATCGAATCCAGCGCTTCCCTTATCATCTCGAGGCGCCCCTGAATCTTCTTTTTGCTTTTCTCGTAGGAGTAGCGTTCACTGTTCCTGGGCATTGTTTTTCTCTCCTGGTTAAGGTCGCTGATCCGGGTGGTTCAGTGGTGCTCATAGTGCTATTCCTTTCCGGTGATGGCGGCATCTTTCAGGATGTCCCTGGCGTGTATTCCCTCGTCAGCGACCAATATGCCGTAGGCTGGAGCCAGGTGGCGGATGATACGGTCGAGTTCGGCGACGTCCTCGGCTTCGATGCCTTCGATGGAGCGGTATTCCTCGGCGTGTTCCGCCTCGATTCGCAGCAGGGAGAGGAGCGTTCGGATCTGGTTCATCCTGTCGTGGTAGCGGGTGGCGTGGGCGTTCATGTCGTTTTCCTTGTTCGACGGGCGTTCAATGAAAAAGGCGGTAGCATCGCTCTCGCTTTTAGTGAATCGTCAGTTTCAGCGCATCGGGAAGGTTGATGTCGGGTCGTCCAAACGCCCGGCCCGCAGCCTTGAGGAGATCTTCCCGCAGTGCTCCAGCATCGCCTACGTCTCCCCAATCAGCTTTTTCCTTCCTGTTCAGTTCTTCTGTTCTTCCGTGAATCAGCGCGATCAGTGCTATGGCCTGGGCGAGTGACCGGTGGTATTCGGCGGTGGCGTCCATTCCTGTTACTCCTTGTATAATAGCAGATTAATCTTGTACCCTTCTTATGTCAGTATACGACATAAAGTCACGTTAGTCCAGGACAAACGCTTGATAAAAAATGAATAAAGCATTTATTTTGAGAAAAAATACTTCCGAAAAACCGGCGGATAAAACGCCATGGAATGTGGAAAAGCGCCGCGCCTGACGGATTTTTTTCTGGTGTGAGACTGCACAAAAACGGGGGATTCAACGATGCTGCGGTGGAGGAAATGAAAGGCGACGGTTATCGAAAAATGCCGGGGCGATGCGCGGGGAAAGGTCAAGGACGGAAAACCGGCGCTCGACTCCCGAAAAGGGTCGGGGGGAAGGCGTGCGAGGAATGACAAGGCGAGCCGCCGGAGAAGGGTGTCCGGTGTGCCCCTTTCCAGTCAGGATTCCCGAAAGGGGGCGTTCCGTTATTTTTCCGTTCGCGAGGCGTGGGCGAGATCCATGAAGCGGCTGATGGCTTCGATGGTCTGCTCGTACACCGGCGTGGGGATTTCGCCCCGCTCGTACCATTTGTCGATCTGGATCAGGTTGTCGATGATGCGCAGGATAGCCGTGTGCATTGGCGCCTGCCAGGCGTATTTTCCTGTGGCGGCCGGTTCGGTCACCGGGTTCTCATGCTTATGCGGCTGTGCCGCCTGCGCGGCTTCCACCTCGACGCGGAGTCTGGACATCTTGCCGGGTCTGTTGCGGTTTTTCCATTCGGACCGTTTTTGCTCCCAGCCGTCGGGGGGAGTGATGAAGCGCTTCTCGGGCACGCCGAAAAATTCGGCGATTCCCCTGAGTTTATCCCACCTCGGCGTTCTCGCGGCGTTTTCATATTGCGACCACTGTTGGTAGACGATGCCGATTTCCCCGGCACACTTTTTCGCGCCCCCGCGTCCGGAATATTTCTTTTTCCTCGCCTCGGTTATGCGCCAGGCAACGAGATCGCGAAGCTCGTCCTCCGCCATTCCCTCGACAACGATTTTCTTTGCCACCATGTCCTTACCCATTGTTTCCTCCCGGCAGCCGCATCGAAGAACGCGTCGCCCGCTTTTGCCAGCGCGGGGACGGCCAAGGTTTCTTTCCGAAAAACGCACCCGGAGTCGCCCCCGCGGCCCGGCCGTTTCGAACCGCGGCGAATGCCTTTGACGACAATCTCATCATACCGACCCAATGAAATAAATCAATTCAAATAGCATATCAATGCTTATCATGCTTTTCCGATGTTCATTCGCGCATGGCGACGAATGACCGCGCCCTGGCAATCGTTTTTTTCAGGCGCTTTACGAGTTGCCGGGTCTCCCTTGGCCGGGGATCGTCGCCCCGGCGTATCCGCTCGGCCAGGATGGACAGTTTTATCGCGTTGTCGAAGAGAGGGTTTTTGCCGCGCATAACGCTGTCGTCCGAGTAGCCCAGAAGGCAGTGGAGAGGCTCGCCGAGGGTTTTCGCCAGGCGGTTGAGCTGTTCGAGATCGGGGAGCTTTTTTCCGGAGAGCCATCTCGATACGGTCGCGGGCGAAACGCCCATCGCTTCTGCCAGGCGCCTTCCGGAACCGGCGCCCGGGAACTGCTTGGCGAGCGCGCTTCGAACGTTAGCGATGATGCGTTTTTTCTGTTGGTCCTTGAAAAAGTCGTTTGTGTTCATGATGAGTCCTTGCCGTTCATAGGCGACGCCTATTCTGCAGACTCAATGCATGGCCTTCATTTCTGCTTGTCAACTTCAATCGTAGAGCATTCGATTTTTCTTCAATAATAAGCGCTCATAATGCATATTTGCGCTCCTCCCTAAATGCCGGAAGGCAAGGATGCTTCCCGCCGTTCCGCTTCCGGCCGTTCACCGCATGACAAAACACCGGGGGCGGCGAACCGCCCCCGGTCAATTCAGATGTGAAGGAACGAGGCGTTTTGGAACATTAAGCGCTACGCGATGCTTCTGCCGCCGCGCGTTTTCACCTGTTCCTGACCCTGCCTGTTCTCCCGGGTCTGTTCGATGGCCCGTTCGATGACCGGCGCCAGTTGGCTGCGCACGGCTTCGAACCCGTCGCGGCCATCGCCGCCCTCGCGGGTATTGATTCGGCGGAGATCGTCGAAGTCTGTGTGATGCTTGTCCACGGGGATGCCTTCGGACCAGACGGGGAATACCGTGGTGACGTTGGCGACGGCTTCTGCCGCCCGCAGGGCGTCATAGCGCCCCTGGTCGCGGAGGGGCGGATCCCTGAGTTCCAGATTTCTGTCGTCGTCGCCGAGGGCGATGATCGGAGTGTCGGGATAGCGCTCGCGCAACGTTTTCATGACGGACTGAAGATTGCCGGAATCGAAGGCCGCAATGCCCGCCGTACCCATGCCGGCTGTGGCGATGGCTCCCGTCGCAACGGTCGAATAGCCTTCGCCGACCAGGAAGGCTTTGGCGTTCTTCAGCGAACCCACGCCGCCGAGAATATACATATGGCCTTCCTTGTCGCAGTTCTTGGCGTAGCGCTTGGTTCCGTTTGCCTGGACGTAGGCCATGGAATAAACCTTGCCGTCGAGATCGTGGATGGGAATGCAGGTGGAACCCTTGTTCTGATAAATGCCGGGGTCCAGGGGCAGTTTCTTGGCTTCAAGGTACGGGGTCGGCTCGGTCGGTTTGACGAACGTTTTCTCGATCATCGAATGGAGCTTGACGAGCGCCTGGTTCCTTTCGGCCTCGGCTTCCTTCTGATAGGTCGTTTTCTTCGCCTGGGCGACGCCGGTCAGGTCGCGCCGCGTGTTTTCAGAGAGCCTGTGCCCCCTGGATTTGGACCAGTCGGCGCGGACGTGACTGCGGTTGTTAACGCAGGTGATGGAAGGGATGCCGTCGGCGCGGGCGGCGTACCAGCCTGAACCCTGTCTCGGCCTGTCGCCGTCGACATCGATGCGATGGCCCTGGCCGTCGAAAATG
>JAIRTL010000081.1 GCA_031254915.1 Planctomycetota bacterium | reverse complement strand
CGGCGGCGCGGACCCTATCGAGTTCCCCTCCCGCGCCCGGGCGGTGTACGACGTCACCGGCGCCGGCGATACAGTCCTCGCCTTTATCGCCGCCTCGCTCGCCGCCGGCTCGTCCCTGGAGGAAGGGGCGCAACTCGCCACCTACGCCGCCGGGGTCGTTGTGGGCAAGGTCGGTACCGCATCGGCCTCGCCGGACGAGGTCTCCCGCTATATTCTCGCCCCGTCGCCGGAGTGATTCATGCGCCGCCGTTTCGCCGTGTTCGCTTTGCTGCTCCTTTTTCTCTCCGCCGCGCGGTTCGCCCGCGCCGCTTCGGACCTCTTCGACTGGCGGCAGTGCGAAGGGCAGACCCTGCTCGTTCTTTTCAACCAGCACCCCTACGCCGAGGCGATCATCAGGAGAATCGCCGATTTCGAGGACCAGACCGGCGTCAATGTCGCTTACCGCATGGTCCCGGAGGAACGCTACTTCCCGCAGCTCGCCGAGTCGGTCGACGCCAAAGCCGGCAAACCCGACGTCTTCATGACCGGTCCCTACCAGGTCTGGGAATACGCTCCCGCCGGCTGGATCCGCGAACTCGACCCCTTCCTCGCCAACCCCAGGAAGACGCGCTCGAACTACACCTACCGCGACTTTTTCCCCGGCATCGCCGGCGCTTTCCGCTGGAACGGCATCGCCGGCCATCCCACCGGCGACGGTTCGCTCTGGGCGCTCCCGATCGGCTTCGAGGCCAACTGCCTCACCTGCAACAGCGAAGTGCTCGTCAACAACCGCCTGCGCCCGCCGACGACCATGATGGAACTGATCGAGATCGGCCGCCGCCTGCGTGAGTTCGAGGGCGAAGGCACCTTCGGCATCGCCGTCCGCGGCCTCGCCGACTGGAATACGCTCCACTCCGGCTATATGACCGCCTTCGCCAATTACGGCGCCAAGGACATGGAGATCGAAAACGGGCGGCTGGTGTCGCGGGTGAATTCTCCCGAGGCGGTGGCGATCACCGACCTGTGGCTGCGCATGCTCGCGGAAGGCGGACCGCGCGACTGGCGCTACTACGACTGGTACGGCTGCGGCACCGCCCTGGGCGAACGCCGCGCCGCCATCATGTTCGACGCCGATATCGTCGGCTTTTTCCAGAACGTCCCCGGAGCGTCCCCGCAGGCGGGAAAACTCGCTTCCGCGCCGCCGCCGACGCCCTTGGGCGCCGAGGACGTGAAGTCGAACCTCTGGGTGTGGGGATTGGCGATGAACGCGAATTCGAATCACCCGGACGCGGCCTGGCTCTTCATCCAATACTTCACCTCGCGCGAATTTCAGCTCTGGTCGGTGATCGAGGGAAAATCGATCAACCCGCCGCGCCGGTCGGTGTTCGAAAGCCTCGCCTTCCAAAACAGGATCTCGGGGATGACCGGATTCGCCGACACCTTCTCCCGCGTCATAGACGGCACCGCCATCCAGTACACCCCTAATCCGCACTTCTTCGAGATATCAAGGAAATGGGCGCAAACCCTCCACGATATCGCCGACGGCGTCTACCCGAATACGCAAGCCGGCATGGACGCGCTCAAACACTGGATGGACGAACGCCTCCGCGACGTCCCCGTCGAGTAACTTTCCTTTATCGGAATCCGCACTTTCGCCGGCGGAGGGGGGAAGTCACTTCGCGGGGACGATGTGAAGGCGCACGCCTTTGTCGGCTATTTCTTCGCGCGCTTGTTCGGGGAGGCGGGAATCGGTGATCATGACGTCGACGTCGTCCCAGCGGCAGAACTGGAATCGTCCGAGTTGGCCGAATTTGCTGGCGTCGACGACGCATATGCTTGTCTTAACGGTACGGATCATCGTTTCCTTGGTGGAGACGCCGCTCAGGTAGTGGTTGGCGAGGTGTTCGGTGGTGAAGCCGTTGGCGGAGAACAGGCAGACGTCCAGCGCGAGTTTACGGGCGTTTTCTGTGGAAAGATGACCGTCGACCGTCACCTGGTCGCGCGCGAGGCTGCCGCCGAGGATCATCGTTTCCAAACGCGGGATGCCGAAGAGTTCCCGGAGGACGAGGATGCTGTCGGTGACGATCAGGTATTCGCGTCCGGTTGTCGCGAGATGCCGCGCCACTTCGAAGCAGGTGCTGCCGGAATCGAGGTAGACGCTGCCGTTGTCGGGGACCAGCTTCGCCGCCTCGGCGGCGAGCAGGCGTTTCACTTCCGCGTTTTGTTGGGCGCGATTGGCGAAGAAGCGGGCGTCCTCGCCGCTGTCCGCGAGCACGGCGCCGCCGTGGACGCGGCGGATCAGGCCTTTGGCCGCCATGTCGTTCAGGTCGCGGCGGATGGTGATTTCGCTCACCTGGAGGATGGCGCACAGTTCGGACACCTTCACGCTGCGCCGTGACTGGAGCATTTCCAGGATCAGGCCGCTTCGCGTCGATATTGGTTCGCGATCGTTAGCCATGATGCTGTCTCCAAGCCAAAGCGGAATACGCCGTTACCGCCACCATATCCCGGCGAGGCTGAAAATGCAATGAAAAAAGATTGACATGATCGATCTATTAGCTTATTATGATCGTAAATAAACCGAATAACGATCATATTCGCGCAATATGATCGCCGTCCTCTGGAGAACCAGCGATGCTAAGGGTCGTGCGCAGTCCCATCTCCCTGTCCGCCTCGGTTAGCTGCATGGATCTTATGCATCTCGCGGATGATCTTGCCGCGGTGGAGGAAAGCGATGTGTCGTTCCTCCATTTCGACGTCGTTGACGGCGTGTTCAACACCTGTTTCATCCTGGGCGCTCCGACGCTCGAGGCATTGCGCAAATGCACCGATCTTCCGATCGAGGCGCATCTGGCGGTGATGAAGCCCGAGTTCTATTTCTCGCAATACGTCGACGCGGGCGCCGATTACATCGCGTTCCACGCCGAAACGCAGAACGCGGAGGAAACGCTCCGCCTTTGCGACCGGGTGCGCTCGCTTGGCGCGTCGGCGATACTGGCGCTTCGCGCCGAGACGAACCTCGACGACTCGTACATTCCCGTTCTCCGGTCGGTCGAATGGGTGCTCAAGCTCCTGGTGCAGCCCGGATATTCGGGCCAGACGCTGGGCGAAGAATCGTTGGCGTCGCTTCGCCATATCGCCGGTCTGCTGCGCGAACACGCGCCCAACGCCGGTCTGCAGGCGGACGGCAACGTCAATCTCGATACGATCCCCGACATCGTCGGGGCGGGTGCGGACATTCTCACCGGCGGGACGTCCGGTCTGTTCAAGGGCAAGGATGTGAAGGGGAACGCCAGGCGCATGCTTGAGCGTGCGCGGGAAAATATTTCAAGCTCTTCTTCGTCATAGTGTGCGTTATGCCGACGTGTCTTGAAAAATTCGGGAATCCATTTTCCCGACCTCGATCAAGCGCGGCGCGGTTGGGGACGCCCTTCCGAAATCCACAGTGGCGTTGCTATACTGTCAGCGCCTTGAAATTGTGAGTCCCCGGACTGCTCGGCTGGCGATGCGCCCGGAAAACGAATGTGGAATGGGGCAACCCCCATTTTCACAATTTCGGCCGGCGCACAGTATATATCCTGTTTTCGTCGCGGAGAGATGAATGGCGAATCGCGGTCCGGCCGGCATGAACGACGGGGCCCTGTACCTCGACAGGGTGGCGGAGTCCTGCCGGGCGCTTCCGGAATCGCATCGCGTCGTGTTTCTCGACGTCGTCAACGAGCGCGGCGAATACGCGCTCGCCGACTTTGTCGTGCCGCGATCGGTCGACTGCGACCCCGCCGCCCGGGAACTCCGCGAACGCTATCTTCTCGCCAGGCTGAACAATCTCTTCGTTACTTTCGGCGGCGCGCGCCTCACCGTTTTTTCGCCGCGCGAGGATGGCGATTTGACGCGGGACCTTGAGCGCGCGCTCGATCGCTTCGACTTTGACCGTCCGACCAACGACCGCGCCGGGTTCGGGTCGTTCGCCAACTACATGGCGAGGATCAACCGCGCCGCCGGTCTGCCCGCGTTCACGGTCGCGTGGCGCGATATCGCCGATTTCGTCCCGCCTGATCCAGCGGAAAAATACAGACTCTTTCGCGGCGACCGCATAGGCGAGCGTCGCGAGCTTCTGCGCCGCGCCGCGGGCGAACTCGGCGGCAAACTGTTTGTCGGCCTCGACGTCGGCGGGACAAGCATCAAGGCCGCCGTCGTCGTGGACGGCCGCATCGCCGCCCTGTACAACCTCCCCTGGCATCCCGCCACCTTCGGCCATGTTCACGAAATGGTCGATCCCATCCTCGCCATATCGAGAATGATGGCCGGCGCGGCGTCCCTGTATCTGCGCGACCCCGGACACCCGGTATTCGCCGAGATGCGCGAATGCGGCCTTGAGGAAAACCTGGCGGCGATGACCGGCCGCGCCCGGCGGGTCGCGGAGGCGCTGGGCGCGCCGGCGCGTCCGCTTGACGGTCTGGTCTGCGGATTCCCCGACATCGTCATCGGCGGCAAGGTGGTTGGCGGCGAAGTGTATAAAATGCGCGGCATCCGCCGCCGCGACCCCGCCGGTTACGACGCCGATTTTGCCGCCATCATGCATCTTGACGACGCGCTTCGGCCGTTGTGCCGGGAGGGAGGGGCGGTCGTCGTCATGAACGACGGCTTCATCACTTCAAACGTCGTCGCGGTGGAGAAATTGTTTGATCCGGCGGGCGGCCTCGAGGATAAGTGCCTGCTCGCCCACACTATCGGTACCGAGATGGGGACGGGCGTCATATCGCCGGTCGGCGCGGAACAGGACATCCCGCTCGAAGGCTACAACTGGATTCTCGATCTTGGCTGCGGCGAAGAGGCATTCCTCGACCCGGACGACGTCCGCAGCGCCGCGAACTTCAACACCGCTGCGCCCGGGACGGTGCAGAAGATCATATCGCAAAGCGGCCTCATCCGCCTTGCCGTCCGCAACTTTCAGAAGCGCCGTCCCGATCGGCTCGATGAGCTTCTCGCCGACGGATTGCTTGTCTGGGAACGGCGCGAGGGACGCCGGCTGCTCGTCGTCGGCCATGAACCGCGCGACCGCCGGGGCGAACTGGTGCGGCGTCTCGCGGCGCTTCTGCGCGACGGCGACGAATGCGTCGGGGACGCCTACCGCGAGATGGGAATGGCGATGGGGGTGCTTATCGAGGCGATGGGCGAACTTTTGGACGGGATCGAGTTGAGCCGCTTCGTCAGCGGCGGCGTGGTCGCGGAGGACGGCTGCTTCGCCGCTTTCCGGGACGGGCTCGCCGCCGCCTATCCAGACTACGGCGTGACCCGGATCGATACGGAAACGACCTACAGCCCGTTATTGGGCAAACTCGGATGCCGCGACCTCGGCTTCCTGACCGCCGTCGGCGCGGCCTATGTCGCCTCTCGGCGCAGTCTTGAAAATGCGGCATTCCCTCACGGGAGAACATCGTGACGATGACCGAAGAATGTTTGATTGACGATATCGCGCGGTTGACCATGCGCCCGCGCATCGGGCGCCTTCGCGACGCCATGGTGGAAGAACCTCGGTATATGTCCCTGGAGCAGGCGCTGATCGTCACCGAGGTGTATAAACGGAACGAATCCGATCCGGTTCCGGTGAAGCGCGCCAAGGCGCTCGCCGCCGCGCTCCGCCGTCTCGAAATCGCGATCCATCCGGAAGAGCTTCTGGTCGGCAACCGCACCGCCGGCGTTCGCGGCGGGGTGGTGTTCCCGGAGGCCGGAATTTCCTGGATCGACCGGGAGATCGAGACGTTGCCGACCAGGCCGCAGGACGCCTTCAGCGTCAAGCCCGGCGACGTCGGGCTGTTCCGGCGGGAGATCCTTCCCTACTGGAAGGGGAAATCGCTCGAGGACGTCATCCGCCGGGAGGCGGGCGGAACGGTGGACGCCATCGCCCGCGTCGTCAAGGTGAACCAGAAGGACCACGCCCAGGGGCATATCTGCCCGGACGCGGCGAAGTGGATCCGCCTCGGGCCGGCCGGCCTCGCCCGCGAGGCCAGGGCGGCGAAGGCGGCGACCCGGGATCCAGCGAAGGCCCAATTCTACGATTGCGCCGTCATGGTGCTGGAGGCGGCGTCCGACTTCATGCGCAGGTACGCCGACCTCGCCCTGTCGATGGCGGCGGAGCGGCCCGACTGCCGCGAATCCCTGCAAAAGGCGGCGGCGAATTGCCGGGCGCTCGCAGAGCGCGGCGCGGAAACGTTCCACGAGGCTTTGCAGGCGATGTGGTTCCTCTTCGTCATTCTCCACATGGAAAGCAACGCCTCCTCCTTCTCCCCCGGACGCGCCGATCAATACCTGTATCCCCACTTCGCCCGCGACATCGCCTCCGGACGGCTGACGGTCGACGACGCGCTCGAATTGTGCGAGGCGGCGTGGGTGAAGTTCAACCAGATCGTATACATGCGTAACGCCCACAGCGCCTCGTTCTTCGCCGGTTTTCCCATCGGCTTCAACATCGCCGTCGGCGGCCAGACCCGCGACGGCCTGGACGCGACGAACGAACTGAGCTACCTGTTCCTCAAGTGCCAGGAGCACCTCGCCCTGCCGCAGCCGAACCTGTCCGCCCGCCTCCACGCCGGCAGTCCGGAGCGCTTCGTCCTCGAGTGCGCGCGGGTGATCGGCAAGGGCGGGGGCATGCCGCAGGTGTTCAACGACGAAAGCATCATCCCCGCGCTTAAGCGCCAGGGCGTCGAGGACGGGGACGCGCGCGACTACGCCGTCGTCGGCTGCGTCGAACTCACCACCCAGGGAAACAACCTCGGCTGGTCGGACGCCGCCATGTTCAACCTTGTGAAGGCGCTCGAGCTGGCGCTTAACGACGGCGTGTGCCTTCTCGACGGCGAGCGGATCGGCCCGGCGACGGGAAGCCTCGGCGCATTTGAACGCTACGAGGACGTCGAGGCCGCCTTCACGGCGCAGATCGACTATTTTTTCGACCGCATGATCGAGGCCTGCGTCAAGGTGGAGGAAATCCACCAGCGCCTTCTCCCTTCCGCGTTTCTGTCCACCGTCGTCGACGACTGCCTCCGGGACGGAGTGGACGTCACCGCCGGCGGCGCGAAATACAATCTTTCCGGCATCCAGGTCATCCAGGCCGCAAATATCGCCGACTGCCTGGCCGCGCTCAGGAAGCTTGTCTTCGAGAAAAAAACGATCGACCGCCGGGAGCTTCTCGAGGCGCTGCGCCGCGACTTCGCGGGAAGCGAGGGATTGCGCCAGCGGCTGCTCAACAAGGCGCCCAAATACGGCAACGACGTCGAGTGGGTCGACCTGATCGCCAACAAGTGGGTGACGTATTTTTCCGACAAGCTTGAAAGGCTCGTCAATTACCGGGGCGGGCGCTATCACTCCGGCCTCTACACGGTCAGCGCCCACGTGCCGATGGGGGCCAACGTCGGCGCCACCCCCGACGGCCGCAAGACGCGGGAGCCGCTGGCCGACGGCGGCATGTCGGCGGTGTACGGCCGCGATCTGAAAGGCCCGACCGCGCTGCTCCGTTCGGTGTCGCGAGTGGATTCGGCGCGCGGCTCCAACGGGACGCTCCTCAACATGAAGTTCCTGCCGCGGGTGTTCGCTACCGAGGAGGGCATCCGCAAGTTCGCGGCGCTTCTCAGGTCGTTTGTGAAGCTACGGATCAACCACGTGCAGTTCAACGTCGTCGACCGCGAGGAACTTTTGGCGGCGCAGGAGCACCCCGACCGCTATCGCGGTCTCACGATCCGCGTCGCCGGCTATACCGCCTACTTCACCGAATTGGCGCACGACCTGCAGAACGAAATCATCGCCAGGACAAGCCACGGGGAACTATGACCGACGCCGTCGTCTTCGATGTCCAGCGCTTCTCCCTGCACGACGGACCGGGCATCCGCACCACCGTCTTCCTCAAGGGCTGCCCCATGTTCTGCCGCTGGTGCCAGAATCCGGAAGGCAAGGACGACGGAATCCGTCTCCGCCTGTTCGACAACCTCTGCGCGCGCTGCGGCGCCTGCGTCGCCGTCTGCCCGCACGGCGCCCTGTCGCGGGGCGGCCGCGGCCTTCCCGAAGTCGAGGCCGACCTCTGCCGGACCTGCGGCGTTTGCGTCGAACGCTGCGACCGCGGCGCGCTCGCCCTCGACGGTATGCGGTTGACCGTGGAAGCGCTTCTCGATGACGTGCTCCGCGACCGCGAGTTTTTCGAAACGTCCGGCGGCGGCGTCACCTTCTCCGGCGGCGAGCCGCTGGCTCAGGCGGAGTTCGTGGCCGAGGCGGTGCAACGGCTGCGGCGCGAGAATGTGCATACGGCGGTGGAGACATCCCTCGCCGTGCCGTGGGAAAACATCCTTCGCGTTCTGCCGCATATCGGTCTTTTTCTCGTCGACCTGAAAACCGCCGATCTCGACCGCCACCGGGAGCTGACCGGCGTCGACGGTCGGGAGGCGCGGGCCAATTTCGCCAGGCTGGCGGGGGCGCTCTCCGGAACAGGCAGGCTTGTGGTCCGCTTCACGCTGGTGCCGGGCATTTCCGGGGAGGGCGAGGTCGGGGACATGGCGCGGTTCGTCGCCTCGGTCGACCCGGCACTCGAACTCGAACTGATGAATTTCAACCCGCTTGCCGCCTCGAAGTACCGGCGGCTCGGTGTGGAGGATTACGAATTCGCCGATTGCGTCTCAGGCTTTACTGAGGAGGAGATGGAGCGCTTCAACGCCGCCGTCCGCGAGGCGCGAGCGAAAGCCGCTTGCGCAAATGTGCATTGAAGTAGAATTAATTCAATTGCGTTTTGCATTTGCGCGCCGCGCCGTGTAGCATCGCTGTCGTCATCACATCGCATTCAGGAGAGAACGACATGCCAGAGACGAAAAGCGGCCGCGATCCCGGCTACGCGAAATACATCGACCACACGGTTCTGAAGCCGGAAACGACCAGGGAAACGTTGAAGCGCTTCTGCGACGAGGCGAAGGCGTACGGGTTCGCCAGCGTCTGCGTGAATCCCGCGAACATCAAGTATGTCGCCGGGGAGCTCGCGGGAAGCGGCGTCGTCGCCTGTTCAGTGGTCGGTTTTCCCCTCGGTGCGAGTCTGCCCGAGGTGAAGGCGTTCGAGACCGAGAGGGCGGTCGCGGACGGGGCCGGTGAAATCGACATGGTGATCAACGTCGGCGCCCTCAAGGACGGCGATTTCGACTTCGTGGAGAAGGATATCGCCGGCGTGGTGCGCGCCGCCGGCGGGAAGCCGGTGAAGGTCATCATGGAAACGTGCCTATTGACGGACAGGGAAAAGGTCGAGGCGTGCAAGCGGGCGGAGCGTGCGGGGGCGGCGTTCGTCAAGACCTCGACCGGCTTCGGCTCGGGCGGCGCGACCGTAGGGGACGTCAGGCTGATGCGCGCCGCCGTCGGGCCCAAGGTCCAGGTCAAGGCGTCCACCGGCGTCAACAATCGACGGTTGTGCGACGCCTTCATCGCCGCCGGCGCGACGCGCATGGGCACGAGCAAGGGGATAAAGATCGTCGACGGGAACGACGAGTGAAAAACGCCCCCGGCGACGAGCGCGAACGCCTCGCCGACATCGCGCACCTGTACTATCGGGAGCGCATGACCCAGCAGGAGATAGCCAGGAGCTTGGGCATCTCCAGGTCGATGGTGTCGCGTCTGCTCGACAAGTCGCTGCAGAAGGGGATCGTCGAGATCGTCATTCACTATCCGGGCAACCGCAACCACGATCTCGAGCGCCAGTTGACGCGGCGGTTCGGGGTCGAGGACATCCGCGTCGCCGCCACGCGAAGCGGTTCGCGCGCCGAGGAGCGCTTTGCGGCCGGATGCGCGCTGGCGGCGCAGTACATCCTTTCCCTGCTCCGGCAGGACACGGTGATGGCGGTGGCTTGGGGAAGGGCGGTCGCGGGCGTATTGGCGGCGTTGGCTACGACGAAGCGCTATCCCGGGGTCAAGGTGGTGCAGCCGTTCGGGTCGGCGCTGCCCAACCAGTCCGTCGACGGCACGGCGATCATCGGCGGATTGGCCGCGAAATTGGGCGGAAAGGCGGTCTATCTGCACGTTCCGCTGCATGTCGGGAACGAGCAGACCAGGAACATGCTCCTGAACGATCCGCAGATCGGCAAGGTCGTCTCGCTCGCCGCCAAGGCCGATTTCATCGTCACCGGGATCGGCGACAACGCCGACTGCGGCGGCGGAGACGACGCGCCCCGGGAACCGTTCTGGAACAACTATCTCGCGCGCGCCGAACGACGGAAGCTCCTGGCGCGCGGATCGGTCGGCCACATCTTCACCAGGCACTTCGATATCGACGGCCGGCTTTTGGAGATGGACGAATACAACGGCATCGTCGGCCTGTCGAACGAGCGCTATCTGAAGATTCCCCTGCGCATCGCTGTGGCGATGGGAAGGGAAAAGGCGCCTGGGATGGTCGGCGCGCTTCGGGGCGGGTTCATCAATTCGTTGGTGACGGACGACAGAACGGCGCGCGAGATTGTGAAAACGCCGGAAGCTTGATTGTGCACCGATATGCGCCGTTTCCGGTCGAGCATTCCGTCAAGGGGCGGAAGGGTTCGGTCGGGAGGGACATGCGGTGATTCGTTGCGGTATCCGTTTTTCTGCTTAAGGAGATTTGGCATGAGAAAACTGGTTTTGACAGCCATGACAGCCCTGCTCGGCCTGTCCCTGGTCGGCGCCGCGCTTTCCGGGGAATGGAAGCAGGCCTCCGAGTACGCCAAGGACGCGGTCAAGTACAACGACCTCAAGGCCAAGCTCGGCCCCATTCCCAACCCCGGGAAGAAGTTCCAGCTCGGCTTCGTCTGCAAGGCGTTCGAGAACGAGTTCTGGCGCAACAATCGCGACGGCGCCAACGCCGGCGCCAAGGCGCTCCAGGACGCCGGCTTCGACATCAAGATGGACGCCAAGGCCGCCCAGGGCGAGGGCGACGAGACCGGACAGCTCTCCATCATGATGACCATGGTCAACCGCAATTACGACGGCCTTCTCGTGTCGCCGATCTCCGAGGGCAACCTCCAGCCCGGCATCGAGCGCGCGCTTCTCGAAAAGAACATCCCCATTGTCTATGTGAACGACGCCCCGTCGCCGCTGTCCTCCAACATCGCCGGCGCCTATCACTGGGAAGCGGGCGAACTCGCCGCAGAATGGTTCTCCAAGAAGATCGGCTCCGGCGAGGTCGCGATCATCACCGGCACCCCGCGCGCCGCCGCCGCCCGCGAGCGCACCGAGGGCTTCAAGCAGTGGCTCGAGAAGAACAACCCCGCCATCACCGTCGTCGATACTCAGAACGGCGACTGGGACCGCATGAAGGCCAAGGACGCCACCGACGTCATCCTCAAGAAGTTCCCCAACCTCAAAGGCGTTTACGCCAACAACGACACCATGGCCATGGGCTGCATCGAGGCCGTGAAGTCGGCGAACAAGCTCAACTCCTGCTTCGTCATCGGCACCGACGGCACCAGCGAAGCCCACGCCTCGATCAAGGCAGGGGAACTCGCCGGTACGGTCGACAACTTTCCGTTCTACATGTCGCAGATCGGCATGGAGCTCCTGATCCGCAAGATCGCCGGCCAGGACGTGCCGATGATGGTGTACACCCCGCAGCTCGTCGTCGACGCCCAGAACATCAACACCGACGGCGCTGAACTGATCGGCTGGACCGGCATCCGGTTCGAGTAGCATCCGGGTCGGGGATCGCGGCCGCCCGTGCCGGGCGGCCGCGATGAAAGAGGGAGAGGGGCAACGCCGGCGTTCCCGCGCCGCGCACAAAGGGCGCATGGACGGCGGCGCCGGTTCCGCCGTCCATGCGGCGTTTCCCCTTCCCGTTCCTTCAAGGCGTTTTCGCGAGGAGTCGACCCGTGCCTGGTGCGCTTTGACCGGCGTGGTCGTATCCGAAAACGCGCGATGCGATCAAACATTTCCGAAAACGCGCTGGAGCGCGCGAAGGGTCAAACGTATGGAACAGCCGATGATCTCCTTCCGGGGCGTGTCGAAAAGCTTCCCCGGCCAGGTGGCGCTCGACGCCGTTTCCTTCGAGGTCGAGAAGGGCGAGATCCACGCCCTCCTGGGCGAGAACGGCGCCGGCAAGTCGACGCTCCTGAACGTCTTCCACGGCGTTTTCCCGCCCACCTCCGGGGAGATGTTCATCGAGGGCGTAAAAACCACGTTCGCCGACACCCACGAGGCGCTCATGGCCGGCATCGTCAAGGTCCACCAGGAGATCAACATGGTGCCGGAAATGACAGTCTGGGAGAACCTCTTCCTCGGTCTGGAAAAAAGGCGCTTCGGCTTCATCAACAAGCGCGCAATGATCGAGGAGACGCGCCGCCATCTCTCCGTGCTCAAGTGCGACTTCTCCCCCACCGCCAGGGCGAACACGCTCAGCGTCGGCCAAAAGCAGATGCTTCAGGTCGCCAAGGCGCTCCTCATCAACGCCAGGATCATCTCCTTCGACGAGCCGACGTCGTCCCTTTCCAGCAAGGAGACGGAGACGCTCTTCGGCATCATCCGCGACTTGAAGGCCAAGGGCATAACCATTTTCTACATCAGCCACAAGCTGGACGAAATCTTCGAGCTGTGCGACCGCGCCACCGTGCTCCGCGACGGCGGGTACATCAACACCTTCGCCGTCGCCGACATCGACCGCCAGACGCTGATCAAAAACATGGTCGGCCGCGACGTCGCCATGTTCGCGGCCCGCCACCGCCCGTCCCGCGCCGACTATTCGCGCCCCGTTCTCGAGATCGAGGGGCTCGCCTCCGAGGCGGGGGATTTCTCGGACGTCGATTTCACCCTGCACCACGGGGAGATTCTCGGGTTCTTCGGCCTTGTGGGGGCGGGAAGAACGGAAGTGATGCGCGCGATCTTCGGCGCCGACCGCGCCTCGCGCGGCACCATGCGCCTCAAGGGCAGGCAGATCGCCAACCGCCATCCCGCCCACGGCGTCGAAAACGGCATCGCCCTCATTCCGGAAAACCGCAAGGAACAGGGTTTCGCCGCCAATCTCTCGAACAGCGACAACATCGCCCTCGCCTCGTTGCGGAAATTCCGGAAAGGCCCGTTCGTCACCAGCGCGGGCAAGCGCCGCAACGCGCTCATCCGCGGCGAGTCGGTGCGCCTCTACCCCAACGATCCGGCCTTCCACACCCGCAACCTGTCCGGCGGCAATGCCCAGAAGGTCATCGTCGCCAAGTGGCTATCCACCGAGGCCGACATCATGATCCTCGACGAGCCGACGAAGGGGATCGACGTCGCCGCCAAGGCGGAGATCTACTCCCTGATGGAGGACATGGTCGAGGAGGGCAAGTCGATCATCATGGTTTCCTCCGAAATGCCGGAACTGATCGGCATGAGCGACCGCATCATCGTCATGCGCGAGGGACGGGTCGTCGCCGAGGTCGGGCGGGGCAACTGCGACGAACACACTTTGTTGACTTATGCCGTAGAGGGATAATTCCATGAACAAACTCTTCTCCACCCACGGACGCGAGTTGAGCGCGCTCATCGCCATCATCCTGATGTTCGTGATCTTCACCGGGATCGACTCGATCTACATGTCCCCGGACAATATCCGCGACATCATCGAACAGGCGACCATCTACGGCCTCATGGGCATCGGCATCACCGGCATCATCATCGCCGGCGGCATCGACCTCGGCGTCGGTTCCGCGCTCGCCTTCACGGCGGTCGTGGTCGCGCGCCAGGCGGTGAACGGCGTGCATCCCGTGTATTGCATGCTTCTGGGCATCGTCATCGGCGCGGCGCTCGGGATGGTCAACGGGCTGCTCGTGACCAAGTTCAAGCTCCAGCCGTTCATCGCCACCATGGGCACGATGTCGATCTATCGCGGAATGGCGTACCTGTACACCGAGGCGATTCCGGTTATCGGCGTCCCGAGGGAGTACCGCTTCTTCGTCGACGGGGAAATTCTTCCCTACGTCCGCTCCTCCATCCTCATCTTCGTCATCTTCGCCGTGATCGTCCATATCATCCTCCGATACACCTGCTTCGGCAATCACGTGTACGCCGTCGGCGGCAACGAGGAGGCGGCCCGCCTCAGCGGCGTTCGCGTCGGCTATGTGCGCACCATGGTCTATTCGCTGGGCATGGTCGGCACCGCGCTCGCGGCGATGGTCCAACTCGGCAAGCTGGGCGCCGGCGACCCGACGACCGGGCAGGGCTATGAACTCAACGCCATCGCCGCCGCCGCAATCGGCGGCACCAGCATGGCGGGCGGGCGCGGCACCATCCTCGGCACCGTGCTCGGCGCGATCCTCTTCTCCGGACTCAAGGTCGGCCTTATCGTCGCCGGCGTCGACATTTTCTGGCAGTACGTCGCCACGGGCCTGGTCATCATCGTCTCCGCCTACGTCGAAGTGCTGCAAAACACCCTGTCCTCGGGACCGGCCGCGAAGCGGGCGTAACTATGCCGTTTGCGTCCTGAAATCCTGATTCCCCGGACTGTGCGCGGCAAACGATGCGCCCGGTGAACGAGTGTGGACCGGGGCAGGCCCAATCCCCATTTTCATAATTTCGGACCGCGCCCAGAAGCATTCTCCAAAAGTCCGCTCCCGGGAGGACGAACTCGCGCGACCTCCTTGGCCCGTCTCCGATAATCCTCTTGAAAAACATCACCGTCCATGGGAGAATATCCTTCCGCCCCGGTCCCGCGCGCCGCGCCGCGCGGGCGTTTTTGTATTAAACGCAGTTCGAACGGAGACAAAGATGCCGGTTATGGTCGTCGGATCCATCGCCCTGGACACAATCAAAATGCCGAACGGGAAAATATACAAGGACGTTCCCGGAGGAAGTTGCGGCTACTTCATCCACAGCGCCCGCTTTTTCGCCCCGGTGCGGGTGGTCGGCGTGGCGGGCGAGGATTTTCCGAAAAAACACCTCGACGGCTTCCGCAAATGCAAGGCCGACCTTGAGGGCCTCCAGATACGGCGCGGCGGCAAAACCTTCCAGTGGCACGGCACCTACATGGCGGACATGAACGACCGCACAACGGACGCGCTTCACTTCGGCGTGCTTGGCGATTTCGATCCGGTCGTGCCGGCGAAATTCCGGAAAACCAGCCACGTCTTTCTCGCCTGCTCGCAGCCCTGGCTGCAGGCGAAGGTCCTCGACCAGATGGAAGGAAAAACCTTCGCCGTTTGCGACACGATCGCCGTCTACATTCAGAACGACCGTAAAGATCTGGACAAGCTTATCCGTCGCTGCCAGGGCATGATCGTCAACGACGAGGAGGCGCGCATGCTGTCGGGCGACCACAACCTCGTCTCGACCGCGATCGGCCTGCGGAAAAAATACCGCCTTCAGTTCCTGGTCGTGAAAAAGGGCGAACACGGCGGCCTTCTGGCCGTCAAGGACGCGCTGGTTCCGTTCCCGGCCTGGCCGCTCGAGAAGGTGCCGGATCCCACCGGCGCCGGCGACAGCTTCGCCGGCGGCTTTGTCGCCACCCTCGCCAAACTCGGCCGCGCCGATCTGCCGGCGTTGAAAACGGCTGTCCTCAACGCCACGTCGGTCGCCAGCTACGCCTGCCAGGGCGTCGCCCTCGCCGGATTGACCAAAGCGACAGCCAAGGACGTCCGCGCCCGCGCCGCCGCCTTCGAAAAAACGGTGCGGTTGGGGTGAATCGATGAATCGTCTTGCCTCCGTCGCAGTCATAGCGTTTCTCGCGCTTGTCGCGGCCGGCTGCCCGCAAGGAGGGCCGCGGCCCATGCGGGCGTCGACCGTCCCGGATCGGTATGCGCCTCCGGCGTTTTCGCCTGCGCCGGCGGTCGCCGAACCGGCGCCGCGGCCGTTTTGTCCGGTCCCGACCATGCCGTCGGAAGCGCCGCCGCCGGTGTGGAAGCCGGTGGCCGGCAGGGTGGTTATCCTCGACGCCGGCCATGGCGGGCATGACGACGGCGCGGCGCACCACGGGCTCAGGGAAAAGGACGTCAATCTCGACGTCGTCCTGCGTACTGCCGCCTGGCTTCGTGCGCAGGGTGTGACCGTGCGCATGACACGGGACAGGGATGTCTTCGTTCCATTGCCGGAACGGAGCAAAATGGCGAACCGCAACCCTAACGCCCTGTTCGTCTCGATCCATTCGAACGCCGCCGCCGGCGGACCGAATCCGTTCGGCGTGGAGACATTCGTCCTCACCAGTTCCTTTTCGGACGAGGAACGCTGCCGGACCGCGTTGTCCAGGTACAACGTCCCGGGGAACAGCCGCGAGGAAAGCAGGAAGACGCTGAGGGAATTGACGATTCGCTGCCGCGCCCAGGGTCCCGAGTTGGCGACGTCGATCCAGCGCTCCCTGGTGCGCAGGCTGGGCGAGCCGGACCGGGGCGTGAAGCGGGCCGACCTCGCCGTCCTGAGGGAGACGTTCTTCTGTCCCGCGGTGCTGGTGGAAATAGGGTTCATGTCCCATCCCCCGACAGCCAGGAAAATGGTCACACCCGCCTGGCGCGATCAGGCGGCGGCGGCGATCGGCGAGGGGATAGTCGACTACATGCGGCGGATCGGATAATTCCTCCGCCGACGGAAAAATGGACGCCATGGAAGAGAACCTCGGCGCTTTGGCGCATTTGGGCGATCAGTCCCTGTTCGATCAGGGCGGCCCGGTCATGTACGCGCTTCTTCTGGTCGCGGTCATCGCGACCACCTACGTCATCTACTGCTTCATCACCCTCCGCCGCCGTGCGGTCATGAGCCGGTCCCTGGTCGACATAGCGGAAAACCTCGGTCCCGGCGACGACGCCGGCGAGGCCCTCGCGGTCTGCCGTCGCGAAGGCGGACCGTTCGCGGAAATCCTCGCCTCCGTCATTCTCAGCCGCCACCTGCCGCGCGCCGAAGCGGACTCGATCATTGAGGGCGCCGGCCGCCGCTCTGCGCACGACCTGTCCCGGGGCACGATGGCCCTGGAGGTGGTGTCGGGCATTTCCACGCTTCTGGGCCTTCTCGGAACCGTCACCGGCATGTTCAACATGATGATGGGCATCCGCGATTCCGGCGTGAAGGAGATCGGCGGCATTTCGGGCGGCATCGGCGAAGCCCTCATCACCACGATCGCCGGCCTCATCATCGCCATTCCCTCCTACGTCGCCCTCGTCTACTTCAGCCGCCGGGTCGAGGACATCGTCCTCATGATGGAGGAGCACGCCTACCTGCTTCTCGCCCGCCTGCGGCTCGGGAAGGACGATGCGGGGGGGGATGAACCGGAAGTCGCCGCCGGAGAGACGGAAGGCGCGGCATGAGTTTTCTTCCGAAGAAAAGGGTGAGTTCGTCCGTCATCAACCTCACCCCGCTCATCGACTGCATGTTCCTCCTCGTGATCTTCATCATGATCGCGGCCCGCTTTGAATCCGAGGCTGGCATTCCCGTCGATCTGCCGACGGCGAAGTCGAAGGAAGCGCCGAAGGTCGAGACCCTCAACCTCACGGTCACCGTCGACGGCGACATCTACCTCGGCGACGAACAGGTTAGCCTCGACGACCTCGACCGGAAGATCGTCGAGGCGCGCACCGTGGCCGGCGATCCCGACGGCGAGCGCATCGTCCTCGTTATCCACGGCGACAAGGACGCCCACCACGGGCGGATCGTCCAGGCGCTCGACGCGGCCACCAGCGCCAAGCAGCGGCGCGTCACCATAAGGACGCGGGAGTGAAGCAAGAAGTGGGAAGCGGGACGCCGGAGCGTGACAAGGGCGGGAAACGAGTATGAAGAACAAACGCGACGAATATGCGCAAAGGCTGTCGGCGCTCGAAGAATTGCTCCGTCGGGACGGAGTCGACGCCGCCGTCATCGCCAAGCGCGAGGACGTGCATTACCTTTCCGGTTATGCGGGAAGCAACGCAGCGCTTGTCTTCACCGTGTCCCGCCGCCCGAAACGGCTGCTCGTCACCGATCCGCGCTACAGCGAGGAAGCGGAGCGGTCGGCCCCGGGCTGGGAACCGACGATGTGGATAAACGGCATGGCCGCCTTCATCGGCCGGGCGCTTCGGCGATTGCGGACGCGCACCGTCGGATTTTCTCCCTCGACCACCACCGTTTTCGACTACCAAGCCATGTCGGACGCCGCCGGTCCGAAGACGGAATTTCGCGACATCGACGCGAAAATCACGTCGCTGCGTGCCGTAAAAAGCGAATACGAAATTGCACAAATCGAAAAAGCGGTCGAGTGCGCGCATAGCGCCCTTCTCGCCGCGAAACGCCGTTGGAAGGCGGGCATGACCGAGCGCGAGGTGAAAAACGACCTCGAATGGGAAATGCGCCGTCGCGGCGCGGAGGACGCCGCGTTCGAGACGATCGTCGCCTCCGGCGCCAACGCCAGTCTGCCGCACGCCCACGCCGGCGATCGGCGGCTTGAGACGGGCAAGATGCTCCTGATCGATTTCGGCGCGCGGCTTGGTTTCTATAACTCGGACGCCACCCGCACATTATGGCTTGGAGGCATGCCTCGCCGCTGGCGGAAGCGCTATCAGGCGATCCTTGCCGCGCAATGCGCGGGTCTGGCGAAGATCGGTGCCGGAACCCCGTGTTCCGCCCCGGATATCGCGGCGCGGAAAGAGTTGTCCGCGGCCGGGTTGGAGGAATACTTCACCCACGGACTCGGCCATGGCGTCGGCCTCGAGGTGCACGAGGAGCCGAGGCTTGGCCGGCGGTCGCGAATCATGCAGGAAGCCGGGAACGTGGTCACGGTCGAACCGGGCGTCTACTTTCCCGGGGAAGGCGGCATCCGGATCGAGGACATGGCGGTCGCGACTCCGGACGGCGCGAGGATGCTTGGCGCGCTGCCCAAGGACGCCGAATGGGCGATCATGTAGCGCACCGTCCGTCCGCCGCCGGTCTAGGCTTGTGCGCATGGGCGGTATGGTTATAATTTGCCGGAAACGGCGTGGCGTGATCGGGTTATTCTGTTTCTGAAAGATTTGGTGGCTTTATGAGCGTTCAGAAAATCGGCGAACTTCTTGCCTTGATGCAGGAACACGATATCGTGGAACTCGAACTCGAGGAGGGCGATTTCAGCGTCGCCCTGCGTAAGCAAGGCGCTTTCGCGCCGCCGCCCGCGCCCATGGCGCATGCGATGCCCGCCGCCATGCCGGTCGCGGCGCCGGCTTCCGTGCCTGCGGCGCCTGCCCCGCCGGTCGAGGACGACTCCCTTACCCAGGTGAAAAGCCCGATCGTCGGCACCTTCTACCGCGCGCCCAGTCCCGAGTCGCCGCCGTTCGTCGACATCGGCGCCAAGGTGGGGAAGGACACTGTCGTCTGCATCATCGAAGCCATGAAGATCATGAACGAAATCAAGGCCGAGGCCGACGGCGTCATCGAGAAGGTCCTGGTGGAGAGCGGCGAACCGGTGGAATACGGTCAGCCGCTGTTCCTGATCCGGCGTCCCGGAGCCTAGCGTGTTCAAGCGCGTCCTCATCGCCAACCGGGGCGAGATCGCCTGCCGCGTCATCCGCGCCTGCCGCAAGCTCGGGATTGAGTCCGTCGCGGTCTATTCCGGGCCGGATCGCGAATCGCTGCACGTGAAGATGGCGACCGTCTCCATCTGCATCGGGCCGGCTGAATCGGCCCGCTCGTACCTGCACATCCCCTCGATCGTCTCGGCGGCGGAAATCTCCAACGTCGACGCCATACATCCAGGCTATGGGTTCCTCTCCGAAAACGGCCATTTTGCCGACATCTGCCGCAGTCTCGATATCGCCTTCGTCGGCCCGTCGTCCGCGTCGATGGCGAAAATGTCGGACAAGGCGTGGGCGCGGGAGCTGGCGAAGTCCACCGGCGTCCCGGTTTTGCCTGGCTCCGACGGCGCCATCGCCGACGACGAGGCCGGCCTCAAGGTCGCGCGCCAGATCGGTTTTCCCGTGATCGTCAAGGCGTCCGCCGGCGGCGGCGGCAGGGGCATCCGCGTCGCGCACAACGAAGCCGCGCTGCGGATCGCCATGTCCTCGGCCCGCGCCGAGGCCGAGGCCGCCTTCGGCGACGGTTCCCTGTACATCGAGAAGTTCCTCGCCAGCCCCCGCCACGTCGAGGTCCAGGTTCTCTGCGACGAGCACGGCGCCGTGATCCACCTCGGCGAGCGCGACTGCACCACCCAGCGCCGCCACCAGAAGCTTATCGAGGAGTCGCCGTCGCCGGCCGTTGACCGTTCCACCCGCAAGGCGATGGGCGAGGCGGCGGTGAAGCTGTGCAAGGCCGCCGGATACACCAACGCCGGCACGATCGAATTCCTCTTCGAGGGCGGCAAGTTCTACTTCATGGAAATGAATACCCGCATCCAGGTGGAGCACCCGGTGACGGAAATGGTCACAGGCATCGACTTGGTCGAGGAGCAGCTCCGCGTCGCGGCCGGCGAGCAACTCCGCTGGCGGCAGAAGGACGTCCAGCGCGTCGGGCACGCTATGGAGTTTCGCATCAACGCCGAGGATCCGGAACGCCGCTTCACGCCTAATCCCGGGCAGGTGACGCTGTTCGTGCCGCCGGAG
>JAIRTL010000065.1 GCA_031254915.1 Planctomycetota bacterium | reverse complement strand
GTAAAAGAATCGTCATGCCACTTTTCAACTTATATCGGATGATCTCGACTGCAAAATTTCCAAAAGGCCACTCACAGAGACCGTCAACAAGATCGGGCGAATGGCGGGTATTTGCGGTTGGCGGCAACTCTCGGATGTTTCCGCGACCGGCTTTGACAACTGGCGAGTGGCCGCGAAGGATGCAGGGATGTCCGCCGAGACCACGAACATGTACCTGACCGCGCTACGGAATGTCTGCAACTGGTTGGTGAAAGAAAAGCGCCTTTCCGAAAACCCGGTGGCGCATATTGCGAAACTGAACGCGGCGACGGATCGGCGGCGTGAGCGCCGTGCCTTCACCGTCGAGGAGCTTGGTCGGATACTGGCGCTGCCGAAGCAGGGGCCGAGGTGGAGGGCATGACCGGCCCTGTCCGGGCGTTGCTCTATAGGACAGCCACCGAAACAGGCCTATGCTGGTCAGAATTGCGAAGCCTCACCAGGGCGTCATTCAATTTCGACGGCGACACTGCCACGGTCACAATCAAGGCCGAGGACGCCAAGAACGGGTTGGATGATGTGCTGCCGCTTCGCCCGGAGTTGGCGGGGGATCTGAAAACGCATATGGCGTTGTTCCTGCCGGCGGCGAAGGCGTTCCCACGAATGCGCTCCAAGGGTGCGAAGATGCTGCGGGTCGACCTGGAAGCCGCCGGCGTCCCGTAATACGGACGGTTTGGAGACTTCCACGCCTTCCGGCACACCTATGGCACCTTGGGCGCGAAGGCAGGGATTCCCCTGGCGACCATGCAAAAGCTGATGCGGCATTCAGATCCAAAGCTGACGGCGAATCTTTATACCCATGTTTTGGTCAACGACAAGGCCGAGGAATTGGCCAAGTTGCCGACCATCGCCGCCGTTGTCACGACCGAAAAGGAAGCCGCCACCGGAACCTGTGACGCGGCCCCGGAGTCGGGCAAAATCGTTGTCATGCCAGTTGACAGTTTCGGCATGGACGCGACAGCTAATATAAAGACTTATGTGGACGGCGGGAAGGTCGGGAACGGCCCGGTTTCGGTTATGTCGGAACATGAAAGAACCCTTGTCCCACAAGGGAAAACAAGGGTTGAATGTGATGGTGGTCGCTACTGGACTCGGACCAGTGACCCCTACAATGTGAGTGTAGTGCTCTACCAACTGAGCTAAGCGACCAATCGGGGAAGTAGTATACTTTATGGAAGCTGGGCTGAGAACGCAAGGGGAAATTCCAGAACTGCTCCGGATTGGATGGGAAGGAGAACCTTCTCCAGAACGGTTTCCTCCCCCAAAAGATGCCGGAGCCATGCAACAGGAGCCGGCATGCCATAGATATGCCAAACGCTTCGGATTCGCATCGGGTGGCATTCTCTCGCTCCTTCCTGAATCGATTGGAATGGTGTCTCCGGTAGAAGTTGATACATGGATTTCCGGTAAAAGTTGAATATATATGGCCGGAATCGCCACCCGCCTTTGAGCCCTCGGGGGGAGTTTCCCTCTATACAGATGATTAAAGTTGAGGTATAATCGCCGCGGCTATCCGGGGGAGCCGATACAATGCCGGTGGGGTGAACCGTTTTTTTGATAACTCCGAGGCGAAGGGGCGGTTGCGCGCGTCAACTTCGCGCGGCGGCGAACGCGGGCGCGGCACAGGTCCGATGATTTCCTTCGCCCATGGTTGGCGAGCGCATTCGACTCTCGCGTTCAGCCGTTTCCGGTCAAGGCGGCCCGGCCGGCGAACAGCGGTCGGGGAACTCATGGCGAACACTCATCATGGCCAAGGACAAACCATGCGCCGGCGCGGTCGCGCCGGACGGTTTGCGTTGGTCCTGATCGCGTTGGCGTTCGTCGTATCCGGATGTCTCGATCAGCCGCTTCCCGAGGCCGACCGCGAACGGCGCGTTCTCGATGCGCTCGCCCGGCGGGATGCCCAGCCGCCTCCTCCGGTCGCCCTGACGCCGGCCATGGCGGTGGAGTACGCCCTCGCGAACAACCTCGACGCCAGAGTCGCCGAACTAGAACTCGCATACCAGAATGAAGCCCTCGTCGCGGCGCGGCGGCGGCTGTTGCCGTCACTGGACGCTCGCTACGCCCTCGAACACGGCAACCATCCATCGGCGCGCTGGTCGAAGAGCGTCGAACCGTCGAGCAGGCCGGCGGTCGTGTCCTCCTATTCCGCCGATCCGGACGTCAGGCGCGGCGACATCGGCCTTGTCTGGAGTCTCCTCGATTTCGGCGTCGGCTACGTCAAGTCGATGCAGCAGGAGGAGAAGATCCGCAACGCCCAACATCAATATCGCCGGGCGCGCCAGCAGGTGGCGCTTGACGTGCTGTCGAATTACTGGCGCGCCGCCGCCGTCATGCAGATAGCGTCCGAGGCCGAGGCGCTCCGGAAGGATCTCGAGGACCAGGCCGAAGCGGTTCGCGATTCCGTCGAGATGCGCATCCTCACCGGCGCCGAGGGCGCGCGCCGCGAGCTCGCCGTCCACAGCTCCCTTTCCGAACTCGATCTCTGGCGGAAAACGGCCGCGCAGGCCAGGCTCGATCTGTTGCGCGTCCTTGGCGCGCCGGACGCGGGCGCGCTCGAACTGCCGCCGTTTCCCGAGGACGAACCGGCGCCGCGGATCGATCCCGTTCAGCTTCAGGAGGCGGCGCTCCGCCGCCGGCCGGAACTCCACCAACTGGACGGCCAAGAACGAATCGCTCTCGCCGACGCGAGAATTTCCCTTCTTCAGATGGCCCCGAACGCCAACCTGTCCCTGTCGTACTACGACGATGCGGACAGGTTCCTCGAATGGAACAACTGGATGACGGTGGGGGCGCGGGTGAGCTGGAACCTGCTTTCCATCCCCGCGCGGCTGTCGGAAAAGCGCATGGCCGAGATCCAGGGCGAGACCGCGCGGCGGCGCGGTCTCGCCCTGGCGGCGGCGGTGATGGCGCAGGTGGGAATCGCCTACAGCGAATGGACGCTCGGCCGCGAATACGCCGGGAGGCTTGTTGACAGGACGCGGGCGCGGGCGCGGCTGGTTGAAGCCCTGGCCCTGGGCGAACGCGACGGCATCACCAGGCCGGGTGAGGTGCTGCAGGAGCGGGTGCGCCTCCTCGGCGAACGCGCCGGGGCGCTTCGCGCCCTCGCCGAGGCGAGGGTGGCGTCGGCGCGCCTGGCCAACGCCGTCGGGCTCGACCTCGACGATTCCGGCGCCTACCTCTGGACTCTGCGGCCCCCGACGCCGGCCCGGTCCGGGACGCCGCCTGAGGACGCGGCGCTTGCGGCGCGGGCCCGACAGCGCGACAGGGGGAACATGGCTGGCGCACCGGCGGCGCTGTCCGGCGTGAAGGTGGTCATGGCCGAGGATTTCGTCGCGGCGGACGAGTATTTCACGGACGAGGAAAGGCGGGCGCAAGGTGACCGGTAAATCGTTGGCGATATGGGCGTGCGTCATGCTCTTTTCGGCGCTTCCGCTGCCGGCCCGGGATACGACCTCCCGCGCGTGGCGCGGCGTTCTCGAGGCGCGCGAGCAGGCCGTGATCCCGTCCGAAGTGTCCATGCCGGTGGCGCGTCTGGCCAAGCGGCCGGGCGAGTCGTGCGACGAGGGGGAAGCGCTTGTCGAATTCGACCGGTCGATCGCGCTGGCGGCCCTCAAGGCTGCGGAGGCGAAGTACAAGGCGAACGAGTTCAATCTCGCCGCCATCCGCAACCTCCACCAGCGCAACCAATCCACCGCCGTCGAACTGTCCCGGGCCGAGACCGAGTTCGCCCAGGCGGAACTGGATCTGGCCGGCGCACGCCGCAACCTCGGGATTTGCCGCATCGCGGCGCCGTTCTCCGGCAGGATCGCCGACGTCAAGGTGCGCGAGCACGAATGGGCCGACAGAGGCGCGCCGCTGCTTACGCTCGTCGACGATCGGGTGGTCAGGGCGCGGTTTTTTCTGCCGGAGACGCACTTTTCCAACATCAAACTCGGCGACCGGGTGATGGTTTTCGTGCCCGCGGCCGGCAGGGGCGCGCCCGGCGAGGTGAGCCGCCTGGGAGTCGTCTTCGACCCGGTGAGTAAAACCTTCGACGTCTGGGCCGACGTCGCCAACCCCGACGACGCCTTCCGCGTGGGCATGACGGCGGAAATCGCCTGGCCGGCCCCGGAGGCGACGCCATGAGCGCCGACGCCGGGTTCGAACTGCTCGCCCGGGCCGGGCGAGCCGGATCGCGCGACGAACTCGCGTTTTTCATGACCAACCGCTCCGTCGCCGCCGTGCGCTACGATCGGGCCGTCCTCTGGCGGCTGGCGCGGCGTCCCCGGCCGGTCGCCGCCTCCGGCGCCGCGCCCGTTGATCCGCGTTCCGCCTGCGCGACGGAGTGGGCCGCGCGGCTTCTCTCCCTGCCGGACCGCTCCGCCAAGGCGGTCTTCGCCGGCGCGGGCGGGGGGGCCGGGGGATCCGCCCTGTGGATCCCGATGCCGGGCGCCGGCTGCGGCATGACGTTCGAGCGTTTCGCTGGCGGCGAGTTCACCGACGTCGAAACGGCTGTTCTCGAAAAGCTCGTCGCCGGTTACGGCGCCGTCTGGCGCGGGCTTGGCAAGGACAAGCCGCGCGGGAGCCGTCGCCGTCTCGTGCCGCCCGCCGTCCTGATCCTGATCGTCCTGGTTCTCGTCTTTGTCCGCGTCCCCCTGCGGATCGTCGCCACCTGCGAGGTCGCGGCGCGGGCGCCGGCGCTGGTCGCCGCGCCGATGGACGGCGTGATCCGCGAAGTGACGGTCGCGCCCGGGCAAAGGGTCGAGGCGGGGGAGGCGCTCGCCGAATACGACTCCAGGCTGATGGAGGAGGAAATGAACATCGCCCTTCGGCAGGTGGGCGTCGTCGAGGCGGAACTCGCGGCGGCGCGGGCGCGCGCGTTTTCCGAACCGGCGTACCGGGGCGAGGCGATGCTGCTCGAATCGCGCCTCGAGCGGGAAATGGCGCGCCGGGACGCGCTCGAAATCCGTTATTCGCGCCGTCGGGTGACCGCCCCCGCGTCCGGGGTCGTGCAGCTCGACGACGCCAGGGGCTGGCGCGGACGGCCGGTGTCGACCGGGCAGGGGATCATGTGGATCGTCGACCCGGCGGACACGCGCGTCGCCATCTGGTTGCCGCAGGACGACCGTATAGACATCGATCTGTCGCGTCCGGCGGAGGTGCATCTTTTCGCCCTCGGGGGCGAGGGAATTCCGGTGCGGATCACCTACGTTTCCTCCTTCGCGTCGCCCTCCCCGGACGGCGTATACGCGTTTCCGGCCGAGGCGGAGTGGCTTGACGATTCGACGCGGCCGGCATTGGGGCTGCGGGGCGTCGCTTCCGTGTACGGCGACACTGTGTCCCTCGGCCACTGGCTGTTCCGCCGTCCCATGGCCTGGGCGCGGCGCTGGCTGGGCGTTTAGGCATGATCGGGATCGTGCAGCGCCTGCGGCCGGATCTCGAACTTATCCCCTTGGAGACGGAGGACGGCAGGCCGGCGTTTCTCGTCCACGATCCGGCGACGGGCGCCTTCGACCGCGTGGAATGGCCGGAAAGCGATCTGGTGCAGCTTCTCCGGGAGCCGAAGACGCCGGATGAGCTTGCGGACGGTTTTGCGGCTTTGTCGCCGGTTCCGGCCGGTCCCGAGGCGATAGCCGCTTTCGTCGCCGATCTTGGGCGGCGCGGCTGGCTGCTTGACCCCGGCTTCTGGCCGGACGCGTACGCGCCCGTCGGGCGGGTCGGCATGGCGCGGCGGATTCTCGGCCTGCTTTTTATCCGAATTCCCCTTGTCAGGCCTGCGGCGTTTCTCGCGAAGACGATTCCGCTGGTCCGGCTCCTCGCGGGACCGGCTGTCCGGACCCTGATCCTGTTTCTCTGCCTGGCCGGGTCGTATCTGGCGCTCCCGCGCTGGGAGGACTACTGGAACGACGGCGTCGGCGGATTCGGCTGGCGCGAGTTGCCGGCGTTTTACGTCGCGCTCGTCGTGGTGAAATTGGCGCACGAACTGGCGCACGCCTACGCCGCCACCGCCTTTGGGGCGCGGGTCGCGTCCATGGGGGTGGCGCTCATGTTTCTCATGCCGCTGCCGTTCACCGACGTCACGGACGCGTGGCGCCTGTCCTGGAGCCGCCGGCTCAGGGTGGCGTCCGCCGGTATGCTTGCGGAGGTCGCGCTTGCCGGGTTGACAGTGCTGTTGTGGAGTTTGTCGCCGCCGGGCGCGGTGTCGGCGGCGCTGGCGCGGGTGTCGTCGGTGGCGCTTTTTTCGACGCTTCTCACGAACATCAATCCGGGACCGAGGTTTGACGGCTACTATCTCCTGGTCTGCCTGCTCCGCGTCGAGAACCTGCGCGAGCGCGGCGCGGCGTCGCTCAGGGAATGGGCGTGGCGTGTGTTCTTCGGGATCAGGCGGCACTCGCGGGACAGCGCCTTCGCTTTCGGGAAAAGGGCGGGAATTCTGCTCTATGCCGCGTATGCCGCCGTCTACCGGATCGGACTGGCGCTTGGGCTGGCGCTGGCCGCCTATCACCTGCTTCCCAAGGCGCTCGGGCTGCCGGTGGCGCTTCTCGAGGCCTGGGCGCTCCTGGCGATTCCGGCGCTGGGGGAAATCGGGCGGTTTTTCCGCAGGAGGAGCGAAATGCGCATGACGCCCGCCCTGGCCGCCGCCGGCCTCGCGCTCGCCGCGGCCGTCCTCTGGGCGGCCCCGCCGTGGCCGCGCCGGATCGCGGTCGTCGCGGTGACCAAACCGCCGACCGAAGTCGCGGCGCGGACGGCGCGGTCCGGGGTGGTGCGGGATGTCCTGTTCGAGCGGGGCGCGCGGGTGCGGGAGGGTGAGCCGCTTGTCGCGCTCGACGCGCCCGGCGACGAACCGTTGCGCAGGGAGGCGTACTGGGCGTACTCCGAGGCCGCGCTCGCGGAGGAGCAAAGTCTGCGGGACGAGCGGAAGCGCCGGAACATCGGTCTTCGTCGCGCCGCCGTCGAGCGCAGCGAGGCGGAATTGGCGGTCTTGCGGCTGCGGGACGACGACCTTGTCGTCCGCGCGCCGTCGGACGGGATCGTGATGGAGCGGGACGATCTGATTCGTCCCGGCCTGACCGTGCCGTCCGGGCGGGTGATCGCGTGGATAACGGACGGCCCGCCGGCTCTTCTCGCCTGTTACGTCGAATCCGGGGACGCGGCGCGAATCGACCGGGAGCGCGGTTGCCGCTTCATGGCGGACGACGGAAGCGGCGTTGTCGCGGGGAGGATAGTCGCGATCGAGGAATCGCGGCTGGAACTGCTCGAGGACGCCGCCCTCGCGGGCGCGCTCGGCGCGGTTCGCGGACAGCGTGGGGAATATCGTCTCGAGCGGCCGTATGTGAAGATGACGGTTATGCTGGACGAACCGGCGGCGCGAATCGGGCAGACGGGGCGGGCGTGGGTCGAAACAGCCCCCGAGTCCCTCCTCGCGTCGGCGTGGGACTGGCTGCGTGCGCTTGCGATCAGGGAAAGCGGGTTTTGAGCACTTTTGGCGGAGGCGGCATTGGCTGACGACGATTTCACCCTGTCGAACGGGGACTTCGCCGAGATCGAGGCGGAGCTGTCGCGCGTGTTCACGGAAAAGCGCGAGCGCGAGGTGTGGGGCGACACCCTCTCGGGGACGGCGTCGGGCATGACGGTCAAGCGCGAACCCTATCCCGAACCGTCCAAGCCGACGATCAGCATCGACGCCGGCGCGGGGGATTCCCGGGCGACCGTGTCGAGGACGTTCGAGTCGACGGTGATGCTCACCCGGCACGGCGACGGTTCCGCGAGCATGACCATGCCCGGCGCCAGCGTCACCCTCAGCCCGAAGCGGACCGCGCTCAAGGGTGGCGGCGACTACGAAATCGGCGAGGTGGTCGGACGCGGCGGCATGGGCGTGGTGAATGTCGCGCGGCAGGCGTCCCTCGACCGGCGCATCGTCATCAAGCGCATTCGGCCCGATCTCGCCGGCCGGGTCGAGGCGCAGGAAAAATTCATCACCGAGGCCCTCGCCACCGGCGCCCTCGACCATCCGAACGTCGTTCCCATCCACGACATGGGCGTCGCCGAGGACGGCCTGCCGTTCTACGTTATGAAGGAGGTGCGCGGCCGGAACTGGCGCGAATTCATGCCCGGGCTGGAACTGTCGGAAAACATCGACATTCTCCAGCGCGTCGCCGACGCCGTCGCCTGCGCCCACGCCAAGGGCATTGTCCACCGCGACTTGAAGCCGGAAAACATCATGATCGGCGATTACGGCGAGGTGCTCCTCATGGACTGGGGGCTTGCCGTCGGCGTCGCGCCCAATGCCAAGGCGTCGCCGCTCACGCCTGCCAACGCCTGCGCCGGCACGCCCACCTACATGGCTCCCGAGATGGCGCGCGGACTGGCGCACGAGATCGGCCCTTGGTCGGATCAATACCTTTTGGGGGGGCTCCTGTTCGCTGTCCTGACCGGCAAAGCGCCGCATCCCGGGAAGGACGCGGCCGAAGCGGTCAGGAACGCCGGCAACAACGTCCTCCAGGAGGTCGAACGCGCCGACGAATGGATCAACGTCGCTTACCGGGCGCTGTCGGCGTCGCCGGCGAAGCGCTATCCGTCCGTGAAGGCGTTCCAGCGCGCTCTGCGCGAATGCCAGGTCCACGCTGAATCGATCAAGCTGTCGGGAGAGGGCGACGACTATCTCGCCCAGGCCGGCGAAACCGGTTCCTACGGCGACTTTTCCCGCGCCGTGTTCGCCTTCGAGCAGGCGCTAGCCCTCTGGGGCAAAAACGCGGAGGCGAAGGCCCGCCTCGACGACGCGCGCATCGCCTACGCCGAAAAGGCGGTGGCGAACGGCGACTGCGACCTGACCCTTTCCGTTCTCTCCGTGTCCTCTGACGAGCGGGCGAAACCACTGGCGGACCGCGCGCTCAAGGAGCGGTCGGAGCGCAACGCCAGGCGGCGCCTCGTCCGCATCCTCGGGCTGGTGGCGGTGCTGGCGCTGGCTCTTGTGGCGGGGGTGGCCGGCGTCGCGGCCTGGATCGTTTCGCGGCAGGCGGAGGCGGAACGCCTGGCTAGGCGCGAGGCCGAGGAGCAGCGGCTTATCGCCGAATCGGAACGCCGCGAAGCCGACGAAGCGCGGGGCGTCGCCGAGGAACGGCGGCGGGAGGCGGATATCCAGCGCGGCAAGGCGGAACGAGCGCTGGCGGCGGAGGCCGAGGCACGGCGTTCCGAGGCGGAAGCGCAGGCGAGCAGGCTCCACGAGCAGGAGGCGAAGCTTGCCGCCGAGGAAAAGGCGCGCATCGAGGCGGAAAACGCCCGCCAGCGGGCCGAGGAGGCGCTCCGCGCCCGCGAGGAAATCCAGCGCCTCGGCTATCTCGAGGACAACACTCGCTGGCGGTTCGATCCGGGGGAGGCGGTGCGCCGGCAGCAGGACGCGGCGGAGCGGCTCGGCCTTCCCGTCGAGCGGACGGCGACGCACGGCGGGGCGGAGTTCGCCATGGCGCTGGTTCCGCCGGGGGAATACGTCATGGGCAGTCCGCCGCGCGATTCGGCGCGGAACAACGACGAATACCTGCACGAAGTCGCGTTGACCCGCGCCCTGTATTTCTTCGGGACGGAAATCACGCGCGGCCAATGGCGGGCGGTCGTGGGAACGGAGACGCGGGAATCGCTGGGCAGGGCGATGAGCGAGGACGAACTCGCCACCCGCGCCTGGCGCATGCGCGGATCGGACGACGACGACTTCCCGGCGACCGGGATTTCGGTGGAAGACATCGAATCGCTGTTCCTTCCGGCGCTGAACCGCGCGGTCGAGGGCGGCGCGTACCGGCTTCCGTCCGAGGCGGAATGGGAATGGGCGGCGCGCGCCGGCGCGGTCGGCCATTTCTACAACGGCGACGCCGCCGACGATCTCGACGTCGCCGGCTGGTACGAGCGCAACAGCGCCGGCCATCCGCACCGGGTCGCCCGGAAGGAGCCCAACGCCTGGGGTCTGCACGACATGCTCGGCAACGTCGCCGAGGTGACGATGGACGCCTATGACGCGCTGTATTACCTGCGCGCGCCGAGAACGGATCCGGTCAATCCCGGCGCCGGGGAGCGCCTCAGGGTGTGCCGCGGCGGCAGCTATATCCATTCGCCCCGGCAATGCCGTTTGTCGACGCGGTCGTCGATCCATGAAGTCAACCGCTATCCCCACGCCGGATTCAGGCCCGTATTCGAACCGGATCTCGATTGATTCGTCCGGGAAAGAAGAAATCATGCTTGGAAAACTGCTATCCCTGTTTGGCGGCGACAACGGCGGACAGCCGCCGGAGGCGAAGGCGGGAGCGAAAGCGCCCGCTTCGCCCGACGCGCCCGAAAAAACCGGTCCGTTCCGACCGGCCCCCGATCCGGCGGACGAGAACCGCGTCGACGAGGCGGCGCTGCTGGCCGGCGAACTCAGGGCTGCGAAAAAAATCCAGATGGGCCTGGTGCCGAAGACGTTTCCGCCCATACCCGGCTGTCTGCCTTTCGACCTCTACGCCACCCTTGCGCCCGCCAAGGCGATCGGCGGCGACTTTTACGATTTCTGGCTTAACGGCAGGGAGCTTCTCACCCTCGTGGTCGGGGACGTATCGGGCAAGGGGATTCCGGCGGCGCTGTTCATGGCCGTGTGCCGGACGTACCTCAGGGCGTTCTCGCGTTCCGTGAGGGAGCCGGCGAAGCTCCTGGCGCTGTTGAACGACGAACTGTCGCGGCATAACGAAAGCTGCATGTTCGTGACGCTCCTCTGTATCACCGTGCATATCCCCACCGGCCATGTCGAGTACGCGAACGCGGGCCACAACCCCCCGATCATCAGGCGCGCGAACGGCGAGACGTTCCCGCTGCCGGCGGCGGAAAACATGCCGGTCGGTTTCCTCGGCGGCCAGGAGTACGAGACGCGGACTCTCGACCTGGACATCGGGGACAAGATCTTCCTGTATACGGACGGCATGCCGGAGGCGTTCAACGCCGATGGCGCGATGCTTGGGGAGGAGCGCACCCTGTCCCTGTTCCATGAGGCGGGCGAGAGCGGCAGCGCGCGGATGACCGTTGGGCAGCTTCACGCCGAGATCGCCGATTTCACCGGCGACGCCGAGCAGTCCGACGACATCACGCTTCTCGTCTACGGACAGGTCGACCAGTCCAGCGCGCCCGATCTGCGCGGCGAGGCGGACGCGTCCGATGCGCTCGAGGGCGACTCCGGCGTCTTTTCGCTGTCCAACCTCGACGAGGCGCTTCCGAAGCCGACCGCCACCGCCGCCGGCGTCGATCTCGGGGTCAGCCTGTCGCGGTTCGGTCCGCACGGCGGAGGGTGACGCCTTTATTTTTATTATATTGAGATTCGGGCATTCTCCCATATCATACGGACATACCTAAATTATCCCCGATCGAAAACCGGCCTCCGGAGAACGTCTATGGATATCATGAACTTGCTCGGCCTCAAGAAGAAGGACATCTTCAGCCTCGCCATCGACGAGGCGCTGGCGCTTCTTGATCTGCAGGAATACGACAACGCCATCGCCATCCTCAAGGAAAAGGCGCTCTCGCGCGACCCGGGACACCGTCGCGTCCTCCTGCATCTTGGCATCTGCCACATGCTGAAGGGCGACATGGATCTGGCCGAGGAAATCCTCCGGCCGATTGCGAAACAGGTGCGCATGGACTCGGAAAGCGCCGCCGCCCAGATCGCCCTCGACAAGATCGCCTCCGACCGGAAAAAGCTCCAGGCGACATAGGTCGGCGCCATGACTGACGACTACCATGACATCCTCGCAGCGGATCCCGGTTTCGCCGTTCCGGAGGAGCTTGCAGAACAACGCCGGCGCATGCTTGAGGTCGATCTTCCCGGCCGCGACATCGACGATCGGGACGTTCTCGCCGCCATGGCTCGTGTTCCGCGCCACGAATTCGTTCCCGCCTTCGCGCGCATCCACGCCTATGCGGACAATCCCCTCGGCATCGGTTCCGGCCAGACGATTTCCCAACCCTATATCGTCGCCTTCATGACCCAGGCGCTTGGGGTCCGCCCCGGATTGCGGGTGCTCGAGATCGGCACCGGGAGCGGCTACCAGACGGCCGTTCTCGCCGCGCTCGGCGCCGAGGTGTATTCCGTCGAGCGCCACGGGGACTTGTCCTGCGTCGCGGAGGAGGCGCTCGATCGGACAGGGTTTGGGGAGAATGTTTCGCTTCGGGTCGACGACGGGACGCTCGGCTGGCCGGAGGAAGCGCCGTTCGACCGCGTGATTGTCACCGCCGCTGGGCCGGAGGTCCCCGGTGCGCTTCTCGCGCAACTCGGGGAGGACGGGGCGCTCGTCATGCCGGTAGGGCCGCTGCGCGGACCGCAGAAGTTGGTGAAAATAGTCCGCGCCGGCGGCAAGGACGTCGTCGCGGATCTTCTGGACGTCGTTTTCGTCCCCCTGATCGGCGACCGGGGACATTGAATGAAACTAAACGTAAACAGTTTATTTTAGGAGACACAGGCGTGAGAAGTTTTACCCGCGAACTGACCCTGAACGTGCCCAAGCGCAGGGCGATCGTATCCGTCCACCACGAAGTCGAAAACATGGTCCGCGAAAGCGGCATCAGGGAGGGGCTGTGCCTCGTCAACGCCATGCACATCACCGCCTCCGTGTTCATCAACGACGACGAAAGCGGATTGCACCACGATTACGAGGTCTGGCTGGAAAAGTTGGCGCCGCACGAACCGGTCTCGCAATACCATCACAACGGCGCCGAGGACAACGCCGACGCGCATATGAAGCGGCAGGTCATGGGGCGCGAGGTCGTTGTGGCGGTCACGGACGGCAAACTGCACCTCGGTCCCTGGGAGCGCATATTCTACTACGAGTTCGACGGCCGGCGCCGCAAGCGCCTCCTTGTCAAAATGATCGGCGAATAAACGCTGCTTTTGCGTGATTGGCCGGCGTTTTTCTTTCGGATTCTTTTTCTTTACACTTCTCGATCCAATGGTATACTGGTGTGATTGTGCAGTCATTCCGGCCGATCGCTTTGCGTTAACGGCCGGTTCGTTATAAGGATGAAATAATGGCAACATCCCTGGTGAAGACTGTGCTGGAAATCGAACGCGAGGCGGAACAGGTTCTGGCCGCCGCCAAGCGCGATGCGGAAAAGTATGTCGCCGACGCCAAGGAACAGGCCGAGTCCGACGCCAAGGCTGCGGAAGCGGTCGCCGCGGAGGAAGTGCGCCGGATAGAGGCGGCGGCGGTCGAGGACCGGACCAAGAAGGCCAAGGAGTTGACCGCGTCCGGCGACGCCGCGCTCGGCGTGGTGAAAAATGTCTCCCAGGCCGCCTACGACGCCGGCGTCAAGTTCGTGATGAACAAGCTGGCGGGCAAGTAGGCCGGTGGCGGGGGATTAACGAAGCGATATAGTCAGGATCGAAATTCGGAGTCAACGCATGATCGAACCAATGACGCATGTCGCGGTTCTCAGCAAAACGGGCGACCGGAATGTTCTTCTGGGTTGGCTGTACAAGGCGCGCGGTTTTCATGTAATGCCCTTGGAAGAGCGGGAGGAGGGCTGGAGTTCCCGCTTCTCGACCCTCCCCGACGATTCCGCCGCCGTGGACGCGGCCCTCATCAAAATCAACTCCGTCGTCTCCTTCTGTCAGGAGTTCCGCTCCAAAAAGCCCGACTTCATCGACTCCATGCTCCCGATCAAGGTCGTGGGGACGAAAAAGGAAATCGACGACGCCGTCGCGGAGGCGGACGTCGGCGCGCTGTACGAAAAGACATCCGACCTGCGCACGAAGATGGAGGTGCGCCAGGAGCGGCTCAACCGCCTCAACGCCCATCTCGACGCGGTGCGCCAGTTCGCCTTCCTCGGCGACGATCTCCCCAGGCTCGACGATCTGAAGCATTTCGATTTCCTCGTCGTCGCCGCATCCGGGCAGGGCGGCAAAGCCTTCCTTCTCGATTCCCGCGTCGGCGATACGATTATGGCGGAGGAACTCACCGCCGATCAGGCCCAAACCTACTACGCCCTCGCCGTCTCGAAGAAGTACGCCGACGACCTCAAGGCGCTCGTCGACGACCACGGCCTGCATGCGTATCCGCTTCCCAAGGTCAAGCGCGGCGCCAGGTCCGAGATCGACGGCGTCACGAAAGAGATCGCCGACGCCAAGGCGGCGCTCTACCAATTGCGCGGCGAGTCGACAAAATTCGCCGACCAATGGATCCGCAAGGCAAGCCTCGCGGCCGGCCACTGGGAAAGCGAGAAAAACCTCAAGACGCTCCAGACGAGGATGTCGGCCAGCGACAACCTGTTCGTCGCGCGCGGCTACGTCAAAACGGAAAACCTCGCCGGTTTTTCCGCCGACCTTGAGAAAACCGTTCCCGGCGCTGCCGTGCTCCAGGCGGAAGCTCCGGAAGGCGAAGACCCGCCCACGAGCCTCAAGTGGAACAAATGGATCCGCCCCGCGTCTCTGCTCGTCAAGATGTACGGCCTGCCGGCGTACAACGGCATCGACCCGACCGTGTTCGTCGCGACCGTATTTTTCCTTTTCGTGGGGATATGCCTCGGCGACGCCGCCTACGGGTTGCTCCTCATCGCCCTGATGCGGTGGCTCAAGCGGCGTTACAAGGACCAGGCCGGCCTTCAGGACTTTTTCCAGGTCTTCGTGTACTGCGGCCTCGTCACCTTGGTCATGGGCGTCCTCACCGGCTCCTTCTTCGCCGACGTCTCGGCAATGATCCCGGGCATGGAAGGGTTCGACCGGCTGCGAACCTCGCTCGCGGTCATCGATCCGATCAAGGACTCGCAGCTCGCCCTCTACATCGCCATCGGCATCGGCGTCGCCACCCAGTTCTACGGCATGGGCGTCAACGTCTACAAATACTGGACGCGCGGCGATAAAATGTCCGCCTTCGCCGACGGCGTCCTCTGGATGTGCTTCTTCGGCTTCCTCATCATTGCCGGCCTCAGCGGAATCGCCTTCTTTTGGGCGCTCGCCGGGCTGTCCGCCGCCGGACTCATTCTCACGCAGGGCCGCGACCAGCCCAACTGGTTCCTGAGGATCGCCGTCGGCGTCATCAGTCTGTACGGCATCGTCGGCGCGTACGGCGCCAGCGCTTTCCTCGGCGACGTGATCAGCTACGCGCGCCTCATGGCGCTCGCCCTCACCGGCGCCGCGCTCGGTTCGACCTTCAACATGCTGGCGCAGCTCGGCGGCCAGATCGCCGTCGTCGGCGGCATGATCGCCATCGTCATCCTCATACTCGGTCACCTGATGAACTTCTTCCTCAGCGTTTTGAGCGCCTTCGTGCATTCCGCGCGTCTGGTGATGCTCGAGTTCTTCGGGAGGTTCTACGAAGCCGGCGGCTACGCTTACAAGCCTTACGGTTTCGACAGCGAGTCGGTGGATGTGAAAAACGATAATGCATAACCCCTAATGCATGAATCATGCATTAGGGGTTATGCATTATGAATTGATAGAAAAACGGGCCGCTTACCGGTCCACGTTCTGACGAGGAGGAATTTTGGTATGGACCTGTTGAAGTTCTACTTCATGGATTCGGGTATTGGCTGGACCGTTTTGGGGGCGATGATCGCCCTTTCCCTCGGCGGAGTGGGCAGCGCCTGGGGCATCTCCATAGCGGCCGGCCAAGGCGCCGGCGTGCTGTCCGAGAAGCCCAACCTGTTCGGCAAGGTCTTCCTGCTGATCCTGCTTCCCGGGACCCAGGGTCTGTACGGCATGGTCTATGCCTTCCTGGTTTCGTCCTTCACCGGCATCGCCGGCGACATGACGCGCGCCCAGACCCTGACCCCCGGCGTCGGCATCGCGCTCGCCTTTGTGGGCGGCCTCCTGGGCGTGGTGCTGATGATGTCCGCCAAATATCAGGGCGAGACGGCGGCGGCGGCGATCAATCTGGTCGCCAAGAAGGAAGACCAGTTCGGCCGCGGCATCATTCTGCCGGCGTTGGTCGAGACGTACGCGGTGTTCGGGCTCCTGGTCGCGATCCTGATGCTCAACTGGCTGATCGTGGCCGGCGCCACCATCGCCGTCCCCTAGCGCGTCGGACGCTTCTCCCGCTTTTTCTCGCGCCGCCGGTTTTTCGGTCGCGTGGATGGGGGGGGCGGGACGCGTCCGTTCGACGCGGTTCGCGCGCCTCCGGGGCGTTTGCGGAAGTGATTCGGGCTTTTTCCGTGTTTGCGGGCGCACGTGCGCCGGACGGAACGCGGAGAAGGGAAGGCCCGGGCATTTACGGAAACATCCCGCGTGTTCGGGAAACGGCTTCGCTGTCGCTTTCGGGCGTGGCGCGCCGGGATGATCGCGATGGGGCCTGACCGCCATGTCCGGCGGCCGGCATTGGAGGGTGGCAGACAATGAGCCTGGACACAATCAAAACCACGGTGCTGGATGCGGCCAGGGAAAAGGCGGACGCCGTTCTCGCCGGGGCGCGCTCAGAGGCGGAACGTATCGCCGCCGAGGCGGCGGCGGCGGGCGAGCGCTCGACGGCCGAGACCGTCCGCGACGCCAAGCAGCGCGCCGAGAGGATGACGACCCGCGAGCTGGAACGCATCCAGCACGACAACCGCCTGCAGATTTTGCGGGCGAAGAACGACGCCATCAACGAGGTGTTCAAGCGGGTGAAGGACGCCCTCGCGGCGATGCCCGACGATGATTACGTCGACTTGGTCGGCAAATGGCTGGGTGGACTGCCCGCGGGCGTCGGCGGGACGCTCCGGGTCAATCCGCGCGACGAGGCCAAGTTCTCCGCGCGCCTCGACAAGCTGAACCGGTGCCGGAAGGGCGACGGGAAATTCGCCGCCGTCGTCGCCGATCCGAGGATCGAATCGGGCACGGTGGTGGAGGGGCCCGACTTCGCGGTCGACTGCACATTCGAACGCCGTCTCGGCGAGCTTCGCGAAACGGCGGCGGGCGAGGTGGCGAAGGCGCTGTTCGGTTGACGCCGCGCAACGGCTGATTGGCGCGATGCCGGGAAAAACGGAACAACTCGGGAAGCGCGGGGGACGCCTGGCCCCGGACCGATCCCGGCGGCGGCGCCCTGTTGCGGCGGCCAACAGGCGTTTTCGCGGTTGGCCGCGTTTTCCCGGCGCTGTTTTGGCCATGTGTCCCGGCCGGGGGAAGGCGCATTGGCGCGGGGCGGCAATTTTCGGAAGCGCGCTAACGGATAAGGCAAGATTAGCATGACTCTATCGACCAAGATAACCAGGCGTCCGGCCGCGTGGACCTTTATCAGCGGCAAGATCGCGGCGCTGGAGTCGGAGTTGCCGCCGCGCTCGTTCTTCGACGCGATCCTCAAGTCGGAGAACGCCGCCGAAGTGCGTTCGGCGCTGGGCAAATCGTCGTACCGGTCGTTGTTCCCGGACGACAAGTCGCTCGCCAACGTCAGCGCGATCATGGACGCGAAGGGCAAGGAGGTTCGCGCCGATCTGTTCAAGCTCTGCCCGCCGCATCCGCTCGAAAATTATTTCGGCATCGGCTCCCGCTTCCGGTCCTTCCGGACGCTCTTCACCCGCCTGAGCGCGCAGCAGAGCGTGCCGGCTGGCGATCTCGACGCCCTGTTCCCGGTGTTCGCGGTGGAGTCGGAATACGCCGACCGGATGACCGGGCACCGCCGGATGCTGAACCGGAAGTATCCGCCGCAGCAGGCGATGCCGATGGAACGGTCGTTGTACCTCGATTCGGCGGCCTGTACGCTGATGGGCATCGTCGGCGAGTCCGTTCCGGAGGAACCGGCGCGCCGCTACATGCTCGACCGCGCGGTTCTCACCGCCTGGTCCGGCATCTTCCGGGCCCGATGGAACGGCGTCTCCGCCGACATGATCCGCTCCTGGTTCGTGTTCGGGCGGAATGCCGAATTCACGGCCGAAGTTCTCGCGACCGAGAACGATCCGAAGCAGGCCGTGTCCGGGCGGCTGTCCAGCCAGTCCGCGGCGTCGCTCGAGACTCTCGATCCCGCCCGGATCAGGGCGGACATCGACAGCGCCTCCGCCGACGTCCTTCGCGGCACGGTCCTTGATTGCCGGCGGGTGCCGTTCGGCGCGGAGCGGGCGCTTTCCTATCTGGTGGCGATCGAGGTGGAGCTGGTGAATCTCGAGCTCTGCCTGTCCGCCGTCGCCAACAACATCGACCGCGCCGTCACGGCGTCGCGCCTCAGGAGGGAATATGCCTAAGGTCATGGTCATGGGCAAACACGCGGCCATCCTCCCGTTCAAGGCGGTCGGGGTGGAGATCCGCGACGTCGAGGACATCGCCGACGCGCGGGCGGTCATGCGCGAGGTGTACGATTCGGAGGAGAAGACGCTGCTCCTCGTGCCCGAGGATCTCGCCGTGGATTTGCGCAACGAGATCGCGTCGCTCCGCCAGGGCGTGTCGACGGTGGTGATGACGTTGCCGGCGTCCTCGGGCGAGCCCGGCATCCAGCGCGAACAGGTGCGGCAGTTGGTGGCGCGCTCCATCGGCGTCGACCTCATGGGCAGGAAGAAGGATTGACAATGAACGGCCAACGCCTTCCGTCGCGCCGCGAAGCGTGTGTCAGGCGCGGATCGGCGGGTGGAGGCGGGGGCGTTCCGGGTATGAGGTTTTTCCGCCGCGGCGCCGTTTGATTGTCGATTATCAATTAATGAATGAAAGGGGTTTTTGCGATGGCCACCGAGCGTTCAAGCGGAACGATTGTCAAGGTGAGCGGTCCTCTGGTCGTGGCCAGGGGGCTGTCGGGATCGCGCATGTTCGAGATGGCGAAGGTGGGCGGACTCGGACTCCTGGGCGAGATCATCGAAATCCGCGGCGACCAGTATTCCATTCAGGTTTACGAGGAGACGGAGGACATCGCTCCCGGCCAGCCGGTTGAACCGACCGGCCAGCCGCTTTCGGTCGAACTCGGTCCCGGCCTGCTCCAGTCGATCTACGACGGCGTGCAGCGCCCGCTCGACAAGCTCATGGCCGGTTACGGCGAGTTCATCGTCCGCGGCGCCGAGGCGGCCGCGCTCGACCGCGAAAAGAAGTGGGCCTTTACCGCCACCGCCGGCGTCGGCGACGAAGTCGGGCCCGGCGACATCCTGGGAACCGTTCCCGAGACGGAACTCATCACCCACAGGATCATGGTGCCGCCGAACGTCTCCGGTAAGATCGATTCGATCAAGTCCGGCGACTTCACGGTCGAAGAGACGGTGGCGGTGATCGTCGACAAGGATGGCGGCAAGCACGAATGCGCGCTCATGCAGAAGTGGCCGGTCCGCGTTCCGCGTCCGATCGACCACAAGCTCGCCCCCATCACCCCGCTTCTCACCGGTCAGCGGATCATCGACACCCTTTTCCCCGTCGCCAAGGGCGGCACCGCCTGCGTGCCCGGTCCATTCGGCAGCGGCAAGACGGTCGTGCAGCACCAGCTCGCCAAATGGGCCGACGCCGACATCGTCATCTTCATCGGCTGCGGCGAGCGCGGCAACGAGATGACCGATGTGCTGATGGAGTTCCCCGAACTCACCGATCCCAAGTCCGGCCGCCCGATCATGGAACGGACCGTCCTCGTCGCCAACACCTCCAACATGCCCGTGGCGGCGCGCGAAGCGTCCGTATTCACCGGCATCACCATGGCCGAGTACTACCGCGACATGGGGTATTCCGTGGCGCTCATGGCCGACTCCACCAGCCGCTGGGCCGAGGCGATGCGCGAAATGTCCGGGCGTCTCGAGGAAATGCCCGGCGACGAAGGCTACCCCGCCTATCTCGCCAGTCGCCTCGCCGGCTTCTACGAACGCGCCGGTTTGGTGGTCGCGCTCGGGAAGGAGCAGCGCCGGAGTTCCGTCACCATCATCGGGGCCGTGTCTCCCGCCGGCGGCGACACCTCCGAGCCCGTCACCCAGGGAACGTTGCGCGTCACCAAGGTGTTCTGGGGCCTGGACGACCAGCTCGCCTTCCAGCGCCACTTTCCGGCGATCAATTGGCTCACGAGCTATTCGCTCTATCTCGACGTCACCGATCCCTGGTACGACGAGGAAGTCTATCCGGACTGGTCGAAGAACCGCCGTCAGGCGATGCTCATCCTCAAGAAGGAGGCCGACCTCCAGGAACTGGTCCGCCTCGTCGGCATGGATTCCCTGAGTCCCGCCGACAGGCTCCTCATGGAGGCGGCGCGCCTGATCCGCGAGGATTTCCTCAACCAGAGTGCCTTCGACGACATCGACACCTTCAGCTCGCGCAAGAAGCAGGCGCTCCTGCTCGACGCCATCCTTCACTACTATGCCGTCGCCTTGAAGCATATCGACGAGGGCGCGGAACTGGCGTCCATGCTCGACCTGCCGGTTATGGAGGACATCTCCCGCGCCAAGCTGATTCCCGAGAAGGAGCTTGACGCGCGCTTCGCGGATCTCAAGATCAAGATCGAAAAGGCGATCAAGGAATCGGCGGCGCCGGAGTAGCGCGGGATTGGGCCTGGCCGCGCCGCGCGTCGGGCAGTGCGGCGAATTTGGGGCGACAGCGTTCGAAGGAACCTTCTACAGCGTTTTCGCGATTGGTGGACCCTTTCCTTGTGCGCGTTTTGTTTGGCGTGGTTGCGCCCGAAAACGCGAAGCGGGTCGATCATTTCCGGATGCGCGCTAATGCGGAGTAATCATTATGTCGACAGCAGCAGCCAAGGAATTCCGGACCATCGAAAACATCGTCGGTCCGCTGGTCTTCGTGACCGGCGTCGAAGGCATCGGCTACAGCGAGATCGCCGAGATCATCCTTCCCGACGGCTCGATCCGCCGGGGGAAGGTTCTTGAGACGCAGGAGGGGCGGGCCCTCATCCAGGTCTTCGAGGGCACGAGCAACCTCGATCCCGGTTCCGCCCGGGTGCGTTTCACCGCCAAGGGGCAGGAAATCGGCCTGTCGCCGGACATGGTCGGCCGCGTCTTCGACGGCTTCGGCCGTCTCACCGACGGCGGCCCGCCCATCATCCCGGACAAGTACGCCAACATCAACGGCGTGCCGATGAACCCCTACGCCCGCGACTACCCGAACGAATTCATCCAGACCGGCATCTCGACGATCGACGTCCTCAATCCGCTCGTCCGCGGCCAGAAACTGCCGATTTTCTCCGGTTCCGGCATGCCCCACAACCGCATGGCGGCGCAGATCGCCCGCCAGGCGACGGTGCTCAAGTCGGGCGAAAAATTCGGCGTCGTGTTCGCCGCCATGGGCATCACCTTCGAGGAGTCGAACTTCTTCATCGAGGACTTCAAGCGCACGGGCGCGCTTGAGCGCTCCGTCATGTTCATCAACCTCGCCGACGACCCGGCGATCGAGCGCATTTCGATCCCGCGTCTCGCCCTGACGACGGCCGAGTATCTCGCCTACGAACTCGGAATGCACATTCTCGTCATCCTGACGGACATGACCAACTACTGCGAAGCGCTGCGCGAAATCTCCGCGGCCCGCAAGGAAGTCCCGAGTCGCCGCGGCTATCCCGGCTATCTTTATACCGACTTGGCGACCATCTACGAGCGCGCCGGCAGACTCAAGGGCAAGGACGGGTCGATCACCCAGATCCCCATCCTTACCATGCCCGAGGACGACAAGACCCACCCCGTCCCCGACCTCACCGGCTACATCACGGAAGGTCAGATCATCCTCGGCCGTTCCTTCCACGCCGAAGGCGTCTATCCGCCGGTGGATGTGCTTCCGAGCCTGTCGCGTCTCAAGGACAAGGGCATCGGCAAGGGAAAGACGCGCGAGGACCACGCCGGCGTCATGAATCAACTCTACGCCGCCTACGCGCGCGGCAAAAACGCGCAGGAACTCGCCGTCGTTCTCGGCGAATCGGCGCTGACGCCGCTCGACCTCAGGTACATGGAGTTCGCGCGCCGCTTCGAGGCGGAATTCATCACCCAGGCGGAAAACGAAAACCGCGACATCGAGGACAACCTCAACCTCGGCTGGAAGCTGCTTGGCATTCTCCCGAGCGCCGAACTGAAGCGCATTCGCCCGGAGTTCGTCGAGAAGTATTACGTCGCGACTGAATAATTATTCATCCTCGGTTGGCATAGGGGTGACATGTTATGAAAATGCGGGTTAATCCGACGCGGATGCAGTTGTTGCGGCTGAAAAAGCGGCTGGTCATGGCCAGGCGCGGCCACAAGCTGCTCAAGGACAAGCTCGAGGGGCTGGTGCAGGCGTTCATGGACCTGGTCGGGCAGTACCGCGATCTGCGCGACGAGATCGATCGCGATCTTCCCTCGACCCTGAACCTGTTCATGCTCGCCCAGGGCATTTCCGGCGAGGAGGCGATCACGATTGCCCTCGATGAATCGGACACCCGGCTCGAGGTGGAGATCAACGACAGGAGCGTCATGAGCGTCGCCTATCCGGAGGTGTTTCTGAAAGGCTTCGAGTTGCGTCCGTCGTACAGCACCCTGTCCACCACCACCGACTTCGACATCGCCAGCGCCAGCCTGCGCGATATTTTCCCCCGCCTGCTCGAGCTCGCCTCCAAGGAAGAGGCGGTCATCCGCATGGCGGATGAAATCGAAAAGACCCGCCGGCGCGTGAACGCTCTCGAATACGTCATGATCCCGTCGCTGCAACAGACGATCAGGGAAATCACCTCGAAGCTGGAGGAAAACGATCGGTCCAGCCGGTCGCGCCTGATGAAGGTCAAGGAGATGCTGATGAGCGGCTGATCCCGCGCGTCTTGGCGTGACGGAAATGCAAGGGCATGCGGTTTACAGCGTTTTCGCAAATAATTGACATTTCCCCGGAGCGTTTTGGTTGGCGCAGTAGAGCCCGAAAACGCAACAGGGAGGCCGATCATTTCCGAGAACGCGCTGGTGAAGGGAGCCCGGACCGGGTTCCTTTCGCCGTTTCATGCCGTTCGCATCATGCATTATGCTCCGGGCAAGGACAAAAGAACGCGCTCGATGTCTGTGAGCGTGCCCGGGGACGGTTGCGAGCCCGCGCGCGCCGCCGCGTACGCGCCGGCGGCGTTGGCGAAGCGCGGAGCCGCTTCCCGGACAGGCGTATCGACGGCGAGCGCTCTGGAGAACGCGGAGTTGAATGCGTCGCTGGCGGCGGTCTCGCCTTTTCGCGGCGGGCGGTCGACCCGGATGAGGCAGCCGTACAGAAGGCTGCCGAGGACGACGATGCGGGGCGCATTTACGGATGTGGCGGCTCCTCGATGCGCGGGTTGCCGAAGCTGGTTGCATTGAATGTCTCCGGGCGCGCCCGTAACGTCAACCGGAAAACGCCGCACCGCGCCCCGCCTCACTTCCTTGTTCCGCCCGCGCGGATGGTTGTGCATACTGCCCGGAGGCAACGGAATGAAAACCGCAGAAATGGAGCAGGCATGTTTCATCTTCAAATCGAGGGCGACTTCGCGTCAGCCCATCAGCTTCGCGAATACAAGGGCAAGTGCGAAAACCTGCATGGCCATAACTGGCGCGTTCTCGTCCGCGTGTGCGGCCGGAAGCTGGGACCGTCCGGGATGCTGATCGATTTCGGCGTTCTCAAGGCGAAGCTGCGCGCCCGCCTGGAAGGTCTGGACCACCAATTCCTCAACGAACTGCCGCCGTTCGACGTCGTCAATCCGACTTCGGAAAACCTCGCCAAGCACATTTTCGAAACGCTGGACGCCGACCTTCCGGACGGCGTCGGGATGCACGAGGTGAGAGTGTGGGAGTCGGAGAAAAGCGCCGCCAGCTATATGCGCGACTGACCGGCAAGGCCGCGAACGAATTCGAGCGCTTCGTTTTCGTACGCTTCGCCGCCGTGTCCGCCGACGGCGATGGCCGGTTCCGTCTTGCCGTGGTAATCGCTCCCAAAGGCGTCCGCGAGGGATATGGCCGACATCGCGACATGCGCCGGCTTCCCCGGGCTGCGACAATCCTAGTAAAAATTGACGTCGGGGTTGTCGAAGCGCGGTCCGCCGGGATGATACGGCGCCATCGCGCGATTTACGCATAAGCGCACCGATGTCGAGCGCGATCCCCATGGCTCCGACGCGTCCGATTCCCGGCGCTCCGGTATATGCCGCCGCGCCCGTCTTTCTTCATGCACAATCAAAGAGCGCGATTATCGCACGTGGTTGACGGTTCCGTCCTTGCGCGGCGGGGCGGAGGGCAGGTCGCCGGCGGCGTACCCGAAGGCGGCGCAACCGTATATCTTGTTTCGCGTCGGCACGCCGAGTTCGGTGAGAAGCGCCCGGACCTTCGCGTCGTCGGCCACCGGGCCGACCTGGTTGAGCCAGCAGCTCGCGATGCCGAGGGAATGCGCGGCGAGGAACATGTTCTGGAGAGCGCAGCCGGTGTCCTCGGCCGGACAGGGGGTGACGGCAGGATCGATGGAGAGGATCACGACCATGGAGCCGCCGAAGTTGACCTTGTATTCCGGGCTGTTGGCGAGAGGGATGTAGCGCTCGACGTCGCAACGGATGATCCCCGCCTTGACTTCATCGGTGATCCTGTCGATCGCGCCAATGTTCTGGACGACGGTGACGTGCCAGGCCTGGGCGTTTTTCGCGCTCGGCGCGTAAAGCGCCGACTCGACGATGAGGTCGCGTTCGGCGTCGGGAATCGGATCCGGCTTCAACTTGCGCACGCTCCGGCGTTCACGGATCGCCTTCAAGACTTCGTTCACGGATTTTCTCCTTTCATAATGGATGATGGATGTTTCTCGAAGTCGACTCAAAATCAGCCCCGTATCGGAACCGGGCGGGTCCTGCGCATTGACGCGCGGGCGAAAACCGACTATACCATTCTCGCCCGTCCAGGCGCGCCGCCGCGGTCCCGCTCCCTCTTTTGCGCGTTTCCGGAAAGCTATACCGTGCGCGGCTCGAAATCGTGAAAATGGGGGTTGGGGGGGGCAACCCCGTTCCACCGGCGCTTCCCGGGCGCATTGCTTGCCGCGCACAGTCCGGGGAATCACAATTTCAAGGCGCTAACAGTATAGGTCTTTCTGTCGCGTCGTCGGGCGCATCGGCGCCAACAGGAACGCGCAACAAGTACGAGGCTTGCTTTTCACGAAAACGCGATCGTCACGGGGCGAGTCTGTCTCTTCGTCCGTAAAGGTTCAGAAGGCGGGCGGCGGATTCCTTCCAGGAGAACGCCGTTTCCGCGGCAACCCTGCCGTTTCTTCCCATCCAGGCGAGGCGATCGCCGTCGGACAGCGCGCCGACGATCGTTTCCATCACCGCGTTGCGGTCGTCCGCGACGACCCAGCCGTTGACGCCGTCGACGACGAATTCCGAAGGAACCGTTCCCGTCAGGGTCAACACCGGTTTTCCCGCCGCCCAGGCCGGAAGAACCGCGCGTCCGTTCGTGTCGCGCCGGAACGGCGCGAGGACGATGTCGGCGGCGAGGTACAGTTCCGGCGGAACGACGCGCCGCGGCGGCGACATGAAGACGGCGCCGTCGCCGGCAACGCGCCGCATGCCCGCTTCCAGGCGTCCCTCTCCGATGAACACCGCTTGCAGCCCGGGAAGTCGCGCCCGAGCCATCCCGAGCGCCTCCGCGGCCAGATCGCCACCGCCCGCCGGGGTGAAGCGGCCGGCGAAAAGCGCCACCGGCGCATTCAGCGGGAGGCGGTATTTTTCGCGAATCGCCTCGCGCGATTCCGGAATCCGGTCAAAGCGGCCGACGTCGACGCCGTGATAGACGACGTCCAATTTCCAGTCCGGCGGATGGAACTGCTGTTCGATTTTCTGGCGGACCTGGTGCGACGCCGCCGCCACCGCCGTCGCCTCCGCGATGCCGTCCCGCTCAAATCCGGCGATTCGGGCCGAATCGCCGGCGTCGGGCCAGACCCCGGTCCTGCTCCATTCCGTGGAGTGGAAGCTGACGGCGTAGCGGGCAGCGAGGCCGGCGGCCGCCTTGAGCCCGGCTTCGATGGTGAGCCACTCATGGGAGTGGACGGCATCGTACTCGCCATCCTTGCGCACCGCGTCCTGGAAATATTGGAAAAACGATCCGTTGAGGGCGGCGATTTCATCGAAGAAACTTCGTTTTTTATCCCAGGGGCAACGCCGTATCCGTACCCCGGACGCCAGCGTTTCCTCGAGTGGTTGGCCCTCGCCCAGACGGGTGAACAACCGCACCCGGTGTCCGGCCGCGACCAACTCCGCCGCCAGACGGCTCGCGTACGCGGCGCCGCCGCCGACGCTGATCCCCTCCAGCGCCTCCCAGGAAAACATGGCGATATTCAAGAATTGGACCCCGTCATTGTTACGCGAAAAGCGCGCCAGCCTCCGACAGGCGGCGGTGCGGTTCAATGTTGACCCCGCTCACCCCGTCGAGGAAGCCCGCCTCTCCGGAGGATCGGCTCGCATATAGGCGATCACCATGGGCCTGGACCGCCGATTCCAGGACCGGCGAGCGCCGATGCGGGGGGGCCGGCGGCGCTTTGGCAGATGCGCATCGCGGCGATCAGGATGATGAAGCCGCGCACAGTATATCATCCGCCGTAGGCTCATAGCCGTGTCAGTATAACTCCTCAGGAAACAAGGGTAAATGGGAAAAGACGGGAATCGTCGGTCCAATCTCCGGCGGTGCGGGTTGTCGCGCCGGTTCGGTCATGGTCGGTTGCCGCAGTTTGTGGACTTTGGGAGAAATTCACGAAGATGTAGAAATGCCTCAAGGTTCAAAACCGGACCTGGCGCCCCGATTTCCGCGACGAAGACGTCGCCGGTCAGGTCCCGTGCTCCGGCGCCCAGAAGCCCGGGTTTGAGGTTTCCGAAGGTGATCGTCCGCGTCGCCCGCATCGCCGGTCCGATCACGCCGTCGTTGCCCGACATCCCGCTCGGGAGGTCCATGGCGACGACCGTCTTGCCGGCCCGATTCACCGCTTCGACGACAGCCATCAGCGGCCCGGACAGCGCGCCGGAAAACCCGGTCCCCAGAAGCGCGTCGACCACGACATCGGAGCGTTTCAGTTCGTCCGCGAGCGCCTCGGTCGAGGCGCTCATGTCGACGATCCGGCATTCGGGGCGCGCCCGGAGAAGGCGGAAGTTTTCGGCCGCGTCCGGGGACAGGCGCGACGGGTCCTTCAGGAGCGCCGCCGTCACCGCCATGCCGCGGTCGACAAGACCGCGCGCGACGGCGAGGCCGTCCCCGGCGTTGTTGCCGCCGCCGGCAACAACAAGCGTCCGCCAGCCGCCGTCCCCGAGGAGGTCGAAGATCGCCATGGCGGCGCCGACGGCGGCGTTTTCCATGAGACAGAGTCCGGGGAGGGCGAACCCCTCTATGGAACGCCGGTCCGTTTCGCGCGTTTCTTCGACGGAAAGAACGGCTTCGGCGTCACTCGCCGGTCTGACAAACAGCCTCCCCACGCCGGCGACAGGCATCGACCAGGCGGCATCCGGATCGTGCCTAAAGGGCGTTTCGGATCGCTTTCCGCCTGTCGTATCCGCGTATATGCAACCAAGCCGGCGCAACGGTTCGGCGAGAACGCGGCAAATCGGATCATCGGGCGCGTCCGGGGACAGTCGGACGAGAACCTTCGCGCCGTACCTGTCCGCCCAACGCGCCGCCGCCAAAACCGCTCCATCCCCTTTGCCGACGTCCGCCCGCCATTCGCCGCCCTTTTGGGGCGGTTTTAAGGATACGATCATCCTGCCCGCCCTTTCCGATTCGAGAAGCCGCTCCATTGTGATCCCCATGCGCTTTTCCTCCTTGCCGCCGACGAATACAGCGTAGCCCCGGGAAGCGTTTCGGGCAAGGGCCGGGCGGGAATGGATTGCCACGGCCGACGCCTTGTTATACAATGCCGCAAGGCAATTAATACCGTATAGGGTTCGACATGCGCGAAAACGCCGCGGCCGCAGGCTTTGTTTTACACGTGAACGGCAACCTCGTCAGGGTGCGGACGCTCCATCCCGGCCGGGATGAGGGGTGCGCCGCTTCCTGCGCGACATGCGGCTTGTTCGGCGAAGACGCGGAGCCTTCCTTTGAGTTCGATGCGGTTTTGGGCGAGGGGATGCGTCCGCCCCTTCCCGGTGACCGTGTTCGCGTCGTATACCGTCGAGCCAACCAAGCCGCCTTGGCGGCGCTGTTTTTTCTGCCGCCGCTGCTTGGCATGGCGGCGGGTTTATCGGCCGGATCCGGATTGGAAGGAGGGCTCCCAGCATTATCGGCCCTGGCCGGCGGTGGAATCGGTTTCGCCGTTTCCGCCCGCCTTCACCGGGCTTTCTCGAAGAGGTTCGGGGTGAAGGCGACGGTCGCTTCCCCCGAATAAGAGCGGTGCAAGAGCGGACCCCGGCAATTATTTCAAAAGAACCGGGTATTTTGCGGCAATACTCTAATGGACAAAACCACGCGCAGGCGGCGCGTTGTGGAATTGGAGGCGTACGTCTCCGGTTGCCTGGCGGTGGAAGCCGGCGCGGCACAATCGGGAGGAAGAACCGATGGAGTCGAGCGACGAACTGTCGCGCTTGCGCGCGCGTTTGGCCGCGCATCTCGAGGATAGGGATTTCGGTTTCAATCCCGAGCCCGGCGTCGTCGACGAGATTCTCGGAGCGATGATCAAGCGTCGCGAAAAATTCGGGGAGTATTACTGCCCCTGCCGCGTGGTGAGCGGCGACAAGGAACGCGACGCGAAAATAATATGTCCGTGCGTCTATCATGTGGAGGAAATCGCCGAGCGGGGTTTCTGCCATTGCCGGCTGTTCGCCTCCTGAGAAGCGGGTACGAATATAAAGGATGGGGAGAGGATGTTCAGACACGTCGTCCTGTTGGGGGGTCTGGTTATTGCGTGCGTCGCCACCGCGTTCGCCCGGGTTCACGCCCAGGAAGTGCCCTTGCTGTCGGATCTGCGGCGCAAGGTCGAAGCGGCGCCGGTCGAGGAAATGATCGACAGCGCCCGGCCCGCACCGGTCACCGGGGAGAAGATGTTTTCCGACCTCCTGCGCCTGGCGCCGGACGGGGCGGTCTGGTATTTTTCCTGCAATGATTTCGGGACGGCCGCCGACAACTGGGACGAGACGCCGGTCGCGCGGTTCCTCGCGGAACAACGCGTGCAAAACATGCTCCGGAACAACCAGTTCAGCATCGCCACGCTTTTCGGCGACCTTCCGCGCGCCGTCATTCTCCAGGAACGGGTCGCCGCCGCCGACGCGGCGATAGGCTTGGCGGCGCGAATGGCGCCTTTCGCGAAAAGCGGCGCCACCGTCGGCTACGTCAACGAGGACGGCGATTTCAGTTTTCTCTTCCTTCTCGACATCGGTTCCAGGCGCGACGCGCCGTTCGACGCGATGGTGGATTGGGAGACCGCCCTTTTCCTGTCCTCGCCCGGCACCTCGGCGACGCGCGGCGACCATTCCGGAAGCTTTCTCGACGTTTGGTCCATACCCCTCTCCGCCGCCGAGGACCGCAAGGCGGAGGTGGCGGCGGGATTTCATGAAAACATCGCCGTCATCACCAGCGATTCCGCCCTCGGCCGGCGCGTTTTCGCCCAGCCGGGGAACGGCGAATCGCTCGCCGATTCCCCCTACGGCACTCGTCTCGCAGCCTCGTCGGCGACCTCCGCCGATTCGGATTTCTACGGGTTTGTCCGGATCCGCGCGCTTCTTTCCGCCTTCTCCACCAACCGGGTGACGCACGACGCCCTCGTCGCCTGGGCGAACATGGTTGGCGGCGTCACCGAACGGGACGCGCTTTATTACAGCGTCCGGATGGTGCGGGGGGGGGCGAGGGAAACGTATCTCGTGCCGCTCGGCGGCAACGGCGCCACCGTCGCCAGGACGCTGGCGGGCGGACTGCGCCCGGCGCAAAAATGGACGGCGCCGTCGGCGTTCCCCTATCAGCCGGCGCCGTCGCGCTATTTCTCCGCCGTATTCGACAAGCCGCAGATCAGCCGGATGCTGCGCATGGAGTACGCGCTTTTCGGCGAGATCGCGCTTCCCGATTCGATCCTCGTTCCCCAGGAAGGGCTCCAGGTCTTCTCCGAGGCGGTTTTGAACAGTCTCACTGGCGAAGTCGCGACCGCCTACTTCAGCGCCGATTACGATCAGCCCAACTCCTCCTGGATGACCGTCCTCGCCGCCGCCGGCGACATTTCCAGCGTCATCCCCGGTTCGGTGTCCCAGGTCGAGAAAAGCGGCATCACCATCCATTCCGTGAGCCGCGACTGGCGCACGGCGGTGAGCTGGGCCGTCATCCCCGAAAGCTTGTCGAAAAACCTCCAGAGCAGTTTTCTCGTTTTCGCCTCCTCCGGCGACCTGATCAGCGGCGCGATCGAGCAGATCTTCTCCGGCCTCACCTTCGCCGACAACCGCGACTTCAACGCCGCCCTCGCCAGCGCCGAGGACAATCAGGGCATGCTTTTCTATCTGAACGTTCCCGAGATCGCCGTCCGCGAATATCCGAACCTGTCCGTTCTCGCGCGCACGTTTTTCCCGCGCTCGTCCGGGCTCAACAACCGGCCGCCATTGAACCTTTTGCGCCGCTATGCGGCCGGCCTTCTCGCGGTCGTCTCCCCCGGTTCCATCGAAAACGAATTCCTCCGCGTCACGGTGCAGGCGCCGTTTCCGTCGCTGGGGGCGATCTCCCTCATGACGGTCCTCAACTATCCGAGCAGCCTGCGCATTTCCGGACGCGAGGGCATGGCCAAGTCGCGCACGAATATGCAAAAGCTCTGGCTCAGGCTGCAACTTTTCTCGAGCCGCAACGGTCATTTCCCGGTGGACGTCGACGAGCTTGTCGCCGACATGCGCACCTCCATGACCAACGATGAAATCCGCGACATCTTCACCGCGCCCGGAGCGGTCTATCAGCTTGGCAGGGCCGAGGCGACGAGAAGCTCCTATCATTACGTGTCCGGATTGACCCCGAACGACGAGCCTGATGTGCCGCTCATCTACGAAACGCGCCCCTGGGGCGAGGATTTCGTCGGCATGCAACAGCCGAAAGACAACGCCATCCGGCGGGAGACGGGCAATTTCGAACAGTACCGCCAGTATATCCGCATGGACGGCGAAGTGATCGCGGTTCCGGAGCGCATCTTCCATGAGCGCGTCTTGAAGCGCCTGGAGGACCGCGAGTGAATTCGAGCGCGGGACCGGTCGCGCTGACGATTGAACGCCGCGACGGACTCGCCAGGGCGGGGCTTCTGGCCACTCCCCACGGCGTCGCGCGGACTCCTTTCTTCATGGTCGTGGGAACCGCCGCTTCCGTGAAGGGGATGACCCCGACCCAGCTCCGCGAGGCGGGGGCGCAGGTTGTTCTGTCGAACACCTATCACCTCGCCCTCCGACCGGGCGAGGAGGCGGTGCGCCGGCACGGCGGACTCGCCGCCTTCATGGGCTGGCACGGCCCGACCTTGACGGATTCGGGCGGCTACCAGATTTTTTCGCTCGCCAAGAAGCGCTGCGTATCGATGGAGGGCGTCCGCTTCGACAACCACATCGACGGGGGTGATCTGTTCCTCACCCCGGAACGCGCGGTTGCGATCCAGGAGGCGCTTGGTTCCGACATGATGATGTGCCTGGACGAATGCCCGCCGGCGCGCGCCGAGCGAAAGGAAATCGTCCGCAGCCTCGAGGTGACCCATCACTGGGCGGAGCGCGCCAGGCGCGCCTGGCGGAACACGGACAGCCAGGCGCTGTTCGGCATCGCCCAGGGGGCGCTCTTCGAGGACCTGCGCCGTGAAAGCGCCCAGCGCATCGCGGAACTGGATTTTCCCGGATACGCCGTAGGGGGCGTCGCGGTGGGAGAGGCGGTCGAGGACATCCGCCGCATCGTCGCGTTCACTGCGCCCCTGTTGCCGGACGACCGGCCCCGATACCTGATGGGCGTCGGCGCGCCGGAGGACATCATCAACTCCGTCCTCGCCGGCGTCGATATGTTCGACTGCGTCATGCCGACCCGCCACGCCCGGCACTGCCAGGCGTTCACCCGCCGGGGACCGATTAACCTGAAAAACCGCCGCTTCGCCGACGATCCCCGCCCGATAGACGAAACGTGCGACTGCGAGGCGTGCCGCTCCGTGTCGCGGGCGTATTTGCGTCATTTGTCGGTGTTGGGCGAAATCATGGCGTCGGTGTGGATCACCATCCACAACGTCAGGTTCTATCTCAAACTGATGGAGGACATCCGCGAAGCGATTCTGGCGGGAGCGTATTCGGCGTTCGCGAAAACGCGCCTGGAAGAGCTCGCCTCCCGCGCGGAATAAAAGACAGGACCGGCCGACTCGCAATAGTCGGCCGGCCGCATGGGGAGGGAACCACAGCGCTCCGGTCGCTCCCGGAGCGGAATAACACGCTGTTTTGTCCTCTGGCTTCGTTTTCGCGCGAACGGAATTCCGCCGGAATTCCGCGCGCTCCGCCTCTACGGACTTTCGCAAGCGGTCCCGCCGTCCCCGCTTCGTCGCGGGTCTGTCGCGAACCCGCGCGATAGCGCGGCGGATGAGCCCGACATCGCGAAATGCGCTTTTGGTTTTTCCCGTCATCCGGACAAAACAGCCTAATCGGCTTTTCGTCTCACCTTCTCTCACTCTATCGCATGGAATTGTGCGGCGCGGATTTTTCTTACAAAATCCCTTTTTTTTTTATCGCAACGTAAGACCGTGTCCCGGGTTCCGGGGCCTCGGGCGTCAGTCCCGCGCTTTTCCGACCGCGTACAGGGCGAAAAGAAAGAACGCCGCCCCGAAGCAGGCGAGAATGACAAAGGATGCGACCGGCGGCGATTCTCCCAATGCAACCGCGCGCATGGCTCTGGATGCGTGCGTAAGGGGTAGAAGAGAGAGCGGATGGCGCGCCCAGTCGGGCAGGCTGTCCACGGGGAAAAACGTGCCGCCGAGGAACGCCATCGGCGTGATGACGAAATTACCCAAAAGCCCCTGGTCGGCGTGCGACCTGATCGCCATGGCCAGGGCGACGGCGAGCGAGGCGAAGGCGAAGCCGTTCAGGATCGCGGCGAGCCAGAACAGCGGGCCGCAGCGGAGGTGTACGCCGAAGAGCATCCCAAGGAGGACGATCACGGCGCAGCCGAGCAGCATGCGGGTCAGGGCGGCGGCGACCTCGCCCAGCGCATAGGCGGTTCTCCCGGCCGGCGAAGCCTGGATTTCCTCGAAAATGGCGGTATAGAAGCGGGCGATGTTGATTTCGCTGGCGATGCCGAAGGCCTGGGTCATGCTGGCCATCGCCGCGAGGCCGGGAAGGAGGAACTCGATGTACCGGCGGCCGCCGAGATCGAGCCCGCCGCCGAGTGCGCAACCGAAGGTGAGCATATAGAGAAGCGGCGACACCGCCATGGCGGCGAAATGCTTTTTCAGCCGCCGGCGGAGAATGAGCAGCTCGCGAAGATAGACGGCGAGGAAGGCGGACATCTATTGGACCCTTTTTCCCGTCAATGCGAGGAACGCGTCCTCGAGGTTCACCCGCCGCAAGGTCGCGGCGGCGCCGCCGAGTTCCAGTCGCTCCGCCGCCGCCGCGCGGTCGGCGTAGTACTCGGTCGTCATGCCGGTTGGACCGTAGCGGTCGACCGCCCAGCCTCCCAGGCGTTTCATGATCGCCGTCGGCGGTCCGTCGGCGACAAGCCGGCCCTGGTGCATGAACGCCACCCGGTCGGCGAGGAATTCCGCCTCCTCGATGTAGTGGGTGGTCATGAACACGCCGACGCCGTCGGCGTTCGCTTTTTTGATAAGCCCCCAGACCTTGCGGCGTATCGCCGGGTCGAGTCCGACCGTCGGCTCGTCGAGGATGAGCAGCCTTGGCTCATGAAGAAGCGCCCGTGCAAGCATGAGCCGGCGCTTGAGGCCGCCGGAGAGGGTTTTGACAAGACTGTCGCGCCTTCCCCCGAGTTCGACGTAGTCGAGCAGTTCCTCGGCGCGCGCCAGGCGCCGAGGCCGGGGAATGGCGAACAGCCGGCCGTGGAAATCGAGATTTTCCAGCACCGTCAATTCGCCGTCGAGGTTGATCTGTTGCGCCGCCAGGCCGCAAAGCCGCTTCGCCGCCCGGGGATGGCGCTCGATGTCGACGCCGCCGATCCTGACCGCGCCGGAGGTCATTCTCGTCAATCCGGCGAGAATGCGGATCGTGGTTGTTTTCCCCGCGCCGTTCGGGCCGAGAAAGGCGAAGAGCTGGCCGTCCGGGATTTCGAGATCGAGGCCGTCGACGGCGCGGACGTCAGGGTAGTTCTTGACCAGGCAGTCGATTTGCACAATCATTTGGAAGCCTTCCTCCGGGCGAATCTCCGGACGGCGAGTCTACGATTTTTACGCCTTTCCGCCAAGCGGCGGTTCGGGCAATCGGGTTTTCGTTGCAGAAAGAGGCGGAAGCCGTGACTGTTGACAACCACATCGGGACCCCGCCGGCAAAACGCCGCCTGTCGCCGTGGCTCGCCGGAATGTTCCTTTGCCTGGCGCTCGTCGTTGTGGCTTCGGCGTCCCTGGCGAGCGGCTATCTCGATATCGGCGTCGCCGACATCGCCGGCCTTTTCCGCTCGAAGGCGATCGGCTCGCCGGTTCTTCTCGACGAGGCCGCGGCGGTGACGATCTGGGAGGTCCGCCTCCCGCGCATTCTCACGGCGCTGGTCTGCGGGGCCGCACTCGCCCTTTCCGGCGCGGTCTTTCAGGGACTGCTTCTCAACCCGCTCGCCGACCCGTATACGCTCGGAGTGTCTTCCGGCGCCGCCTTCGGCGCGTCGGGGACGGTCATCCTCGGGTTGCTGTTCCCGGGGGCGGCGCTGTTCGCGGAACCATGGGCGATGACGCTCGGTGCGTTCGCGGCGGCGTCGCTCACCCTCGCGGCGGTGATCCTGCTCGCCCAGGACGCGGATCGGCGGCTTTCCCCGACGAATCTCATCCTTGCCGGCGTCATTCTCTCGGCCATTCTTTCCGCCGCCATCTCCTTCGTCAAGTACCTCGCCGGCGACCAGGTGGAGTCGATCGTTTTCTGGCTGCTGGGGAGCTTCCAGGCGCGGACCTGGGCCGACGCCGGCGTCATAATCGTGTTTTTCATCCCCGCCCTTTTCGTCTCGTTGTGGTCGGCCGTCGACCTGAACATCATGACGATGGGCGCGAGGGCGGCGGAAACGCTCGGGGTCAATACAAAGCGCGTCCGCCTGTCGCTCCTCGCCGCCGTTTCCCTCGCGGCGGCGGCGGCGGTGTCGGTGTCGGGCGTGATCGGCTTCGTCGGGCTTATCGTCCCGCATCTGGTCCGCATCCTTGCCGGTCCCGACCACCGCTCGCTTCTTCCCCTTTCCGCGCTCGGCGGCGCCCTGCTGCTCAGCCTCGCCGACATGGCGGTGCGTTCCTGGCTTCCGGGCGAGATCCCGGTCGGGGTGCTGACCGCGCTTCTCGCCGGGCCGGCGTTCCTGGTGATTTTCCGCAAGCGCATGGCGGGCCGCGATAATGGATGAACGCCAGTCCACAGGCCCCCGCCTCAGCGTCAGGGACGTGCGCTTCAAGCATGGGCCGCAGTTGGTGCTCGACTCGGTGACGCTCGACTTCGCCCCCGGAAGGCATTACGCCGTCCTCGGCCCGAACGGCGCGGGGAAAAGCACGCTTCTCGACCTGCTGTCCCGGTTGGCGCGGCCGGCGTCCGGATCGATCCTTGTCGAGGGAAGGAATATTTCGGAGTACACGCCCGGCGGTCTGGCGAGGCTGGTCTCGCTCGCGCCGCAGGAATGCCGGCTCGACTTTCCCTTCACCATCCGCGAAGTGGCGCGGATGGGACGGCGCCCGTACCTCGGCCGCTGGGGGTGTCTGGACGTGGAGGATGAACGCGCCGTCGAACGCGCCATAGCCGGTCTTCACCTCGGCTCGATCGCGGACAAGCCGGTGACCGCCCTTTCCGGCGGCGAGCGCCGGCGCGCGGTCGTCGCCCGAACCGTCGCGCAGGACGCGCCGATCATGCTTCTCGACGAACCGACCTCCGGTCTCGACGTGGCGCAGGCGCTGTCGGTCATGGCGTTGATGAAGCGCTTCGCCGGGGAGGGGCGGCTTGTCGTGACCGTGAGCCATGATCTCGATCTTGCGGCCGCGTTTTGCCACGAGGCGGTTTTCCTCAAGGCGGGTCGGGTGGCGGCGGCCGGCCCGATCGGGGAATGCTTCACGCCGGACATCCTTGCCGCGGTCTACGACGCCGAGGCGGCGGTGAGGCCCGACCCGTTTCTCGGCGGCTTGTCGGCGTCGTTCCGTCCGCGGAAGGCGGAAAACGGATCTTGACTTTTTCCTCTCCGGAACATACGCTCGGATCCGTTCGGCGAGCGATGCGCGAGGTATCGGGAAGGCGGTGCGAATCCGCCGCGGAGCCGCCGCTGTGACCGGGGAGCGCGTTTTCACGGCATGATGCCGGCCACTGCCCGATTTCGGGCGGGAAGGCGAAAGCGTCGCCGCGATCCGGAAGCCAGAAGACCCGCCGCCGAACCCGCCAGCGCACATGGACGACGCCGCCCCGGACCTGGGCGGCGTTTCCCGGTCAAGCCACGCCAGCGCGCCGGCGCATAGACGGATTCATGGACCCTGGTCCCCGAGACGCAAGAAAACGGCTTTGCGGCTCCGCCCATACGGAAATGGGCGGAGCCGTTTTTATTTTTTGTTCGAGAGTCAAAAAGGAGACGGGCATGTGTGGAAAATGGCTGGCAACGGGGATGGCGGCGGTCTTCGCATTTGCGGCATGCGGCTTCGCGCCGGCGTATGACCGCCCCGAGCGCGATCCCGCCATCGTCCTGGCGGCGTTCGGCACCACCGACGTCGAGGCGGTGCATTCGATCCTCAACATCAAGGAGCGGGTCGAGGCCGCGTTCCCGAACTACGAGGTGTATATTGCGTTTACATCGAACATCATCCGCCATATCTGGCACGAGCGCGCCGACGACGCCGGTTTCCGCGCGAAAAACAAGGATATTCCAGACGAAATCTACGGGATCGGCGGCATTCTCACCACCCTCGCGCACGCCCAGGAGGACGGCGCGCGGCTGATTCTCGTGCAGTCGCTGCACGTCACCGACGGCGAAGAATACACCGACCTCGCGAGCACGGTCGACTCCCTCGCCAATCTCAAGACGATGAAGCGCGTCCGCCACCCGTTCCCGTGGATCGGCGTCGGCGAGCCGGCGCTCGGCCTCGGGGACGGACAGTCGGGATACCTCGAGCGCGCCGCCGCGGCGCTGGCTCCCCTCGCGCGCAAGGCGTGGGATTCCGGCGCCGCGCTGGTCCTTATGGGGCACGGCAACGAGCACCTGAACCAGAACGTGTTCGCGAAGTTCACCGAAACGCTTCGCGAGGCGTACGGCCCGCACGTCTACCTGGGGACGGTCGAGGCGGCGCCGCTGGGCGAGGACATTGTCGAGGAAATCAACGCAGCCGAAAACGCCCCGAAAAAGGTGCTTCTCGCGCCGCTCATGGTCGTCGCGGGCGATCACACCAAGAACGACATGGCCGGCGACGGGGAGGACAGCTGGGCGAGCATGTTCAAGGAAGCCGGATACGAGGTCGATCTGTTCATACAGGGCCTTGGCTCGAACGACGGCTGGGCAGACATCTACGTCGAGCACCTCAAGGCGCTGGAACCGAAAGTGGCCGCGCAAATGAAATCGGAGCCGGAAGAAGAAAAAGGACACTGACTTTTTCGTGACAATCACATATAATCGATATAATCGATTTTGGAGAAAATCGGGTCAACCGCCGCCCGATTTTCTCCAGGGCGTTTTGGGAAGTTGAATGGACATCCCGTTGCGCATTTCGGCTTGCCCCATCGCATCTCAAAACGCCAAGTCTTTCGCAACAATTGGCTATAATGCGTCAGCGCGTTTTCGGCCATAGTTGAAGCTTTTGGCTTTGGCCTTACTCGGAGGTACGCCATGTTTCGTTCGCCGATGCGGTTGGAAAAGTGGATCGCCTATGACGGGGCGATCGTCGCCGATATAGTCGCCGCGATCAACGATGCCGGAGGCGATGCGCAATCGAACGATGGCGAAGCAAAGCACAGCGTCGAAGATGTGCCGATGGCCGCTCCTTTTTTCTCTCCCATGAACAATTCGGCTGACAACGATGGCGGCGAGTATGCGTTTGACTATGATGGCGACGGCGAGAATGACGGCTCGCTGATCGTGCCCGTGCCTCCGGCTGGCGCCAATCCCTCTTTTCCTTATTGGGGATCAGGCATTGAGTATAATCCCGGGTCGGCCGACATCGGAACGATATGGCTGGAGGTGGAGGATTCGAACGGCGGATCGTTCTTGTTTCTCGATTACGAAGTTTGGAACCCTCAAGTTCCCAATCTAAAATTTGCATATTCTTTGCAAAACAACGACGTCATCGCTATGCGAACACTGGTTTCGGATAACGGTGTCGCACAACAGAAAGTCGAACTTTTTAAAGTCTCCGAAAACTCGCTCGAGTGGCTCGGCGTCGTTGCCGTCTACAAGAACGAGGGCAACGCCATCCAGTTTGGCATTGTCGATAGTCGGTATCCGAATCTTAATGCGGATCGACTCCCCGGGAGTGACGCGATCACCCAAATGCTTCAGTCGATGTGCTATTTTGGATTTGGGCGTCCGGATCTTGGCGTCAAGTTTTTTAAGACCCCCGAAGGCGCAAATGCATATGATTGGGGAAGGGGAGCGCTTGAGAACGATGTTTTCACCGATGCCAACTCCATTTCCAATCCCGACCCTGACCCTGACCCCGATCCTGATCCTGACCCCGATCCCGATCCTGACCCCGATCCTGATCCTGACCCCGATCCTGATCCTGATCCTGACCCCGATCCTGATCCTGATCCCGATCCAGTGCCCGATCCAGTGCCCGATCCAGAACCCCAACCGCCGTCGATGGATTCGGGGAGCGGCGAGGGTGACGGCGGTGGCGAAGGCGAGGGCGATTCCGGCGACGATTCGGGGCAGGATGGCGGCGACTCCGGCGGTGAAGGCGGCGAAGCCGGAGGCGAGGGCGACGCGGCTGGGTATATCTTCCTCCGCGAGGACGACGGGTATGCCGCAGATGCGGGCGAAACGACATACGTGCATGACGATCGCGATGATGCGTCGGCGTCCGCGGCCGACGCCGGGGGCGGCGTCGAATCGGCTGCCGCGGCGGCGATGATGGCGCTGTCGCTCGACCTGGAAAACTTTATCGAAATCGTCCAGGGCGACCGCGCGGCGCTCGAGCAGGCGTTGCTGGCGCTGGAAACGGAATACCTTCTCCGGCGGACGGGGGAGTGGGAAGGCATTCGCGATCGGGTCGGGGAGATTTTCGCCACCGGCGCCAGGGAAATGACGGCGGTGAACCGGGTCCTGGCGCGGCTCAAGGCCCAGCTCGGGGATTTCCGTCTGATGCCGCTGGAGCGTCGGGACGGCATGATGCTCGAAGGGCTTCGCGAACTGATCGATTCCGCCGCGCGCCGTTCCGGCGAGACAAACGCCATGGCGACGGCGATCAACCGCATCGCCGAGATGCTTCGCGACGCGCGCTCGGCCGGAAGCCCTCCGCCAGGCGTCGACGAACTGTCCGCCATGTTCGAACGCGAATACGCGCAGGCGATGGCGGCGTGGCTCGATCGCGAAGGGTTTTCCGATCCGATGGGCAAGGATCTGGCGAATTACCGTGCCGCGCACGGCGCGTGGGGGGGGGGAAACTGACGTCCCCGCGTTGCCGCGGCGCTTCTTGGCGAATGCTCCAGTCGGGAGGGTATGGCATGTCGATTCGGCAGACCGAGTTCGGGACGCTTCCGGACGGGCGGAAAGTCGATCTCTTCTCCTTCGAGAGCGACAAGGGCGTGAAGCTCGCGGTGATCAACTACGGCGGGATCGTCCAGTCGCTGACGACGCCGGATCGCGACGGCAGGCCAGGCGAGATCGTTCTCGGCTTCGACGCGCTCGACGGCTATGTCGCGAAGCCCAACTGTTACGGCGCCCTGATCGGGCGCGTCGCCAACCGCATCGCCGGCGGACGCTTCACCCTTGAGGGTCTCGACTATCAGTTGAACGTCGACGGCGCCGGCCACAGCCTTCACGGCGGCGCGGAGGGATTCAACCGCAAGCTCTGGGATGCCGACATCGACGGCGAGCGTCTCCGCCTCGATTACGTTTCGAACGACGGCGAGGAACACTACCCAGGCACATTGGCGGCGAGCGTCTGGTATTCCCTGGTCGGCAACGATCTCAAAATCGATTACGAGGCGAAAACCGACCAGACCACGATCGTCAACCTGACCAATCACAGCTTTTTCAACCTGAACTGCTGCGCGCGGGACATTCTTGCCCACGAAGCGCGGCTCCAGGCCGAGCGCTATACGCCGGTGGACGCGTCATTGATTCCCACCGGCGAAATCGCGCCTGTCGCCGGCACGCCGATGGATTTCCGGAAGGCAAAGCCGATCGGGCGCGATCTCGAGGATGTTCCGGGCGGCTACGACCACAACTTCGTCTTTTCGCGCATCAATCCCGGCCTCGAGGATTGGCTGGCGGAAATATACGATCCGGACAGCGGCCGCGTCCTCAAAATGGCGACCACGGAACCTTGCGCGCAATTCTACGGCGGCAATTTCCTCGACGGCTCCGACATCGGCCACGGCGGCGTCGTCCATAAAAAGCATTTCGGCGTCTGTCTCGAAGCGCAGCGCCACCCGGACGCGATCAACCACCCGAATTTCGATTCCATCGTCCTCGATCCGGGCGAGACATATTCGCAGACGACGATTTACCGTTTCGAGGCGAGGTAGCCATGCGCGCGAGATTCTGTAATAGTATAAAAATAAGTTGGTTATAATAACCGTTACTTCTCTGATACGTATTGGTAACGACTGTGCCGACATGATGGGTTTTTCTTTAACTCGTTGATTTATAATTTGATAAAGTTATTTTGCCGTGCCATTTCATTTGTTTTTGTTATGATTTAATCGAAAAAATGAATACCAATTGGTAACAATAGGCATTCGGTTTTAATTGATTTTGCTTGAACAGATAGCATTCCATAAAAAAATCCTGATTTCAGCCGACCATTCCGCGCCATGCATTTCGGATGCGATATCCTCATTCACCCCAATCTAGCCTCCGACGACATCGGGTATTACAGAGTGGGATGAAGAGGGGGCGTTATCGTTGCTTTATTCGTTAAAATCTTTTGATTGACGGCATAGAAACATGCTGATTAATATTGGAACCATAATTGCGGTATCTCTTTTTGCGGTTCGAATATGGCCGCGCATGATTATTGAGGGATTGACTGGAGGTGTCGATATGACAAAGATAAATACAGGCGCTCAACATAACGATCCGCATTCGACCAGGCCGGCACGCCCCATGGACGGACTGGCCGATGTTTCCCCCGTTCCCCGACGCCGGGCGCGGGCCGGCATGACCTTGATCGAAGTCATGGTCAGCATGGCGATACTGGCGGTAGCTTTTGTCACTTCGCTTTCCTGCATTGTCACGCTTTTCATCCGCGACCGCCAGGTCGCGATGGAAGTCGTCGCGCTGCAGACGATAAACAAAATGACCGACGAGATCGAGATGTTGAGCCAGACCGCGCCCGGCGGCGAGACGGCGGCGCATTACATCGTGAGGCATATCCGCGAGAAGCAGGGCCAGAGGCTGCCCATTGGTCCGGACGGCGCCGACGTCCAGGTTGTGGAATTGGACGAGCGAACCGGAACGTTGCTGTACCGGTTCGAAGTCGCCTCGCCCGGAGACGAGGACAACTCTCTCCATTACGCGATGGGAGAAATGGCCATCTACCTTAGTGAGCCGCATCTCAACAATACGATTCTCCCCAGAACCTCATGGTCGGATTTGAGCAATGTTCCCGCCGGCACAACCGGGATGGACCTCAATCTGAACGACGACCTCACGGACAATCTTCTCCGCGATTACGAGGGAATACAGCAGTTGGCGATGAGGATCGGAGTCGTTATATTTTCCGACCGGACGCACAGGATGCCGATTTATCAGGACGAGCGAAGCATTCTGATGACGAAGCTCCGGGACACGACGAGGGGTTTCGACCCCACTGTGCCGCCGTATCTTCAGAACCATTGACTGGTTTCGCCGCGAAGGGCAGCGAAGTAATTCAATATTCGAGAACATATATAAAGGGAAAATCATGAACGCTGAAAACGAAACCACATCCGTTGAAAACATCGCCGACGACCCCCGGTCGCCCGCATCCGCGCCCGCTTCGAAGCGGAGAAAACGCGGTTCCGTGCTTATTTTCGCCCTGATCGCCAGCGCCGTTCTGGCGGCTTCCGTGGCCTCGGTGTCCGAATCCTCGGCCGACGCCACCAACGCTCTCAATACGCAGGACAGCGAAGCGCAATCCGCCTCCGCCGCCGAGTTCGGCGCCAAGTTGGCGGTCGCGGAGATAACCTCGTGGACGCAGCAGGAAGGGAACGCCGGAAAGGACTGGGTCGCCGAAGCCCCCTATGTGGGCGACTCCGGCGAAGCCAAGGACAATCGCCGTTTTAACGGACTTTTTGGCGACCGCGAATTTCGCGTCATGGTGCGTTCCGCCGGGCTGGCGAAAGAATTCAACACCAAGGAGGACACCTGGCTGTGGACGCCGCAGCCCAACGAAGTCCTGTATGAAATCGTCTCCGCCGCCCGTCCCCGCGACGTCGACGTGTCGTCGCTTCCCGCCGAGCGGCGCACCGGCGCGGTGGTGAACCAGGTGGTCAATATCCTCAACCAGAGGGGCTGGAGCGGGGGAAAGGAGCGCGGCCCGTTCGAAACGTCGCGGCCGCAGAATTTCCAGGCCACGCTCGGCTCGAACACGCGGGTTCTCGGCGCCGAGATCACCGGCGGTTCCTCGGGCGGCAGTTCGTCGGGGAGTCTATCGGAAGGAGAGATGGCGGGCAAGAACACGCTCCGCAACATCCATATTTCCGGCGAAGACCACGAAATCAACAAGTATTATGTGGCAAAATTCGAATCCGAGCGCATCGTCACTCCGCTGAAGCTCACGACCAACACCGCCAATTTCTTCGGCGCGTACGGCGGTTATTGGTCCTCCGGACAGTTGACGCTCAACTATCGCATGGAGCCGGATACGCCGCTTGCCAATCCGCATCGCCCCAAAACACCGAATTTCGGCACCGGTCAGAACGATCGGGCCATGTTCGTCGCCGACAAGAACCGCGAGTACGACACGTATCTGCTCGGCGGCAAGCAGAGCCGGACGGTGACGCTCAACGCGGATAGAAACATAGACGGCGTGACGGGATACATCAACGAAACGAACTCCGCGCAGGCGAACGAAGGCGGGTCGTTCAATATCGTTCTCGGCGCCTTCGAGGATCTCCGCAATTTGTACATCAATATGGCGGGCGTCGTCGGCAGTTACACCGATCCCCTGAACTGGTGGCAGATGTACGTCGGGCAGTATTCACACAGCAGGCGGGGAGCCAACGGAACCGTCTGCGCGAGCCTTCCGAATTATTCCGGAAGCCGCGTCCGCGCCCAGACCGTCCACCTCATGAAAAACAAGGACGGCCATTTCCTTGTCCGGCTGTACGCGAAAAGGAATGGCAGCAATACTACGTATTACAAGTACCAGGAGAGCGGATCGTACTGGACCGGGTATTATTGCTGGGCCGACGCCACCTTCAACGGCAGCGGCCTTACCCTCAATAGAACGTTCACTCCGGCCGCCAATTCCACCACCCCCCGCGAAGTCGCCGGACAGCGCGCCGTCGCGAGATCCTTCTTCTGGCAGGAACTGGTCGGCTATCAACTGGTCAGGCGCTACGAGAGGAATCCCGGCATTTCCGACCCCAACGAGCCTGCCATCGTATCGCAGCGCGATGTGCCCGCCGACGGCAGCCAGCGGATCGACAAGCGCACCATATACCGCGTTGACTCGGAAGGCGAGCGTCTGCCCGCCGGATTCGATGAAATCTACCAGGCGGACAAGAACGCCGGGGTTCACGGGAACGCCACGAATTCGCAGCATCCCCTGTACCCGGCAAAATACAGCGCCGTCACCCCCGGATACCTGCAGGACCGGTTCGACACCATTTACGTTCAAAACAACGACGGCAGCATCACGGAACATCCCGACATGCGTTCCTTCCTTTTCGAGAAGGACTTCGGCAATGACGCCGACGGGAACCCCATCGTCAGGGACGCGCTCGCGCTCTTCATCGCTTACGAGGACCAGCGCGAGACGACAGCCGACTACAACTATACGGATATGATGTTCACCATTTACATCGCGCCGACGGTCGAGCAGGTCATCGTCCCCTATACCATGTTCACGCTGCTGACCGACCAATGGTGGGAGCAGAATCCGGACAACGGCCTAACCGGAAGGCCGGCGCACCCCGCCCTGGTAACGAATCAGGATGAATCGACGTTCAACTCGGGCGATCCGCTCAGGGACAATTTCGATCTTCTCGGGTATTCCTCGCTTCTTGATCCGAGCGACCCGGACATGCCCTCTTTCGAGGAAAACGTCTTTACCATGAGGGAGGGCAACAATCAGCTGGAGGGCAACGTCCTGTTGCGGGCTCAGTTCGAAGAGGACGGCTCCGGCGGCCTGAAGTTCGTCCCCACGCTTGACGCCGACGGCCGGCCGATTCTCAACAAGCCGTATTATTACACCGAAGACGATGTGAACAACTTCTACATCCACGAATGGAACCTCGGCAACAAGGCGGTAGCGACCGTGGACGGCAGGGTCGAGGCGCGCAGGCGGTTCATGGGCATGATTTCGAGAGCCGGCGTCGTCATAAGGGACACGACCGAACGCTGGGACCAGGCGACCGTGTCCAAATCGGAACTGACGGGCGACCGCGACAATACGGCATACCAGGTTTCCAACACCGTCGAAGCCTTCAGGCAAATGGCCGCGGACATCCTCGGATTCAAATATCAGAACGTGCCGGTCGTCAAAACGTTCGAATATGCCCCGGTGCGCGATGAGGACAACAACCGGTTGACCCCTGAATCCACCGCTCTCGGATTCCTCGCGGGCGAGATGGTCCAGGGCTCCAATACGCTGGAAATCGATCCCGCGCGCGGCGTCGGCGTTCCGCACCTCGCCAGGCAAATCGCGCAGGCGGACGGCATCGTCACCCCCATCCGGGCGTTCGTGCACGAGGATCCGGCGCTGGCGGTGGAAATGGCGTACCAGGATTATTATCTGGGCGATCCCGGCGCCAAGCAGGAGATGGAAACGATCTACGGCGTCAAGGACAAGCGCTATTCGATCGGCTTCCACCGTTCCGGCGAGGACGAACGCTTCGCGGAGCGCTATTCGCAGGATCATTACGAAGTCGTCTCCCTCGGACAGCTCGGCTTCAACCCCTACATGACGACGGTCGACGAGAAAAGCATCGTCAGGAACACCGTCATCGACCCGTCGGGTCCGGATCATCCGGTCTATAAATACGAGTTCAAATACGGCAAGCCCGGACTCGTTCCCGACTTCGTCTTCGATCGGCCGATTGATGGCGCCGGCATTCTCGTGATCAACGGCAACCTCGTCATCGAAGACACCTTCGCCTACCACGGGCTGTTGCTCGTTCTCGGCGACGTCGTCATCCGGCCGACCTACAAGCCCAACCGCTTCGTCTACGGCGCCGACGGCAATCCGAGGGACGCGTACGGCAACTCGATTTACAGGAACGGCAGCGGCAAGTGGGTGTATACGTGGATGGATCCGGAAGACTCGTCGAACGTGCGCGAGACCGAACTCATCCTCGACGATGACGGCACGCCGCTCAGGGACGATTCCGGACAATCGATTCCGGTCACCCCCCTCTACGCCGCCGGGGCCGACGCCTACAGGGGCCGTCTCGTGGTGCAGGGGAGCCTGTTGGTGAACGGTGCGCTGACGACGGAGACGGTGGAGAACCAGTTCAATCCGGGCGAAATGATCACCGGAGAACTCCATTGCTTCGCCAGCGGCGCCGCGGTCGACCTCACCGACCGGCTGTCCGGCATCAAGAAGGACGTCGTCGAGGTCGTCTCCTGGAGCAACGGCGGCAACAACGAGGCTCTCAATCGCGATCTCGAATACCTCTGGAACGGTCTCGTGGAGAACTAAGAGCCATGAAGAAAAACAGGGGGTTCACCCTTCTCGAGGTGACGATTGTTCTTGCTGTGGTCTCTGTGATATTCGTCATCCTCGCCAACGTCATCCTGGAGTCCATGAGGGCGGCCAAACGCGAACAGGCGTTCGTCTTCATGGACCAGGAGGCGAACCGGGCGCTCGAGGCGATCAAGCACGAGTTGTTGTCCGCCTATGTGCCGGTATCCGAAGCGCCGCTCATTTACGGCAGGATCGGCCAGGTCACGGGCACCAACTTTTCCGCGAACGTCGAAGCCTGGCGTACAGTCCTCGGGAACGGCACCGACGCCTTCGCCTTCCTCGTCGGCCTCAGCGCCGAAGGCGACGGGGATTTCGTGTACGATCGCAGACTCGACGAAGGCAGGCGACTGATTCTCGGCATCCAAACGCCGGAAAATTCCTCCGAGGTCCCCAACAACATGTGGGAGGCGACCGATTTCGACGAGACGCTGGTCAATATGGGCATCCTTGACCTCGACCCCGTCGGCGACCTGGGGCTTCCGCGAAACAACGGCGGCGACCTGAACGTCGGCGATGCGCGTTTCGCCGGCGATTTCGTCTTTCCCGCCGCCTCCGGCCGAAGGCACGTATACGCCATAATGCGTTTTCGCCCCTATCGGCAGGACGGCCAACCGGTGATCGTCTCCGAGGCGGATGTGGGCCAGGATCTGAATTTCGACCAGGACAGGACGGACAATTTCGCCCTTGGCGGCATTGAAATCGTGTATCCGAACAGCGCCGGCGGCGTGTTCACGAAAACGCTCACCAGCTCGACGATACTCCTGCAGTTGAACCGCAACGACGATCCGCAAAATTCCCTTTTCCAGCTTTGGCCGAGGGGAACGAGCGGCAACACGATCAGGGTTCACCTCCTGATGTGCAATTATCTCGACCAAGCCAATAACGCGTGGGCGTTCCACACGGACGGCTACCAAATGATCACCAGAACCTACAACACGGTGTTGAACATGCCGATGATGTCCGCCGAATGACCTTCCGGTTCAATCATCCCTTTTCCGACCCGCGGGCTTTCCATGCCCGCGGGTTTTTCCTTGGTGGGTGACTATGACTTAAAGACGCTGCACGCAGTGGTTGGTTTATATGAAAACCACCTATCCATAGCGGCATTTAGTTGCCTGTAAGTTATAATCACCCACCAAGGGTTTTCATGCTGGCGGGAAATGCGCCCGCTGATTATAGTATCCGCATGCTGCGTTCCACACCGTTTGAACCCGGGAGAAAATGGAGGAAAATCATGGGCATAATGGAAAAATTGTCTCTCAAGGGCAGGACTGGCATTGTGACGGGCGGCGGACAGGGGCTTGGGCGCGCTTTTTGCCAAGGATTCGCGGAAATGGGCGCCAATGTCGTCGTGGCGGAGATCAACGGGGAGACGGGCGCGAAGGCGGCGGAGGAACTGAAGGCGCTCGGCGTCCGGGCCGTGTTCGTCAAGACGGACACGACGAAAAAGAAGGACCTCGACGCGGCCGTCGCCGCTGCGCTCGCCATCGACGGCCGCGTTGATTTCATGATGAACAACGCCGGAATCACCGACTGGCGGGAAGCGGAAAAGATGTCGGAGGACGACTGGCGGCGGCTTATGTCCGTCAACCTCGACGCCGTGTTTTACGGCTGCCAGGCGGTTTTCGAAACGATGAAAAAACAGGGCAGGGGAAGCATCATCAACACGGCGAGCATGTCCGCGCACATCGTCAACGTCCCCCAGCGCCAATG
>JAIRTL010000050.1 GCA_031254915.1 Planctomycetota bacterium | reverse complement strand
CAACCCCGAACCGCCCGCGATCCAGATGCAGGGGACCTTGGTGTCGCGCAGGTAGAATTCGCCAAACGGCCCGATGACGGTGGCGTCGTCGCCTTCCTTGAGATGTTCGAACAGATAGGTGGTGGCGGCGCCCTTCGGCGTCCTGCGCACGATGATGTCGATCGTGTCCTCGACGCTCGACGGCGTTGCGAACGAGAAGCAGCGTATCGTCATCCCCTTTACGTCGCCGTACGGCTTTGCGGCGAAGTTGAGGAACTGTCCGGCGCGGTGCGGCGCCGCGTCGCCGGGGGCGAGGGAGAAGGAAAAGCGGCGAATATCATAGGTGAGGGGAGTGATGGAGCGAACGGTCGTCTTGTATTCCCTCGCCTTCAGGATCGCAGGCGATGCCTCGATCCGCAGGTCGTCCTGGAGGCGCAACTGGCAGCCGAGACGCCAGCCTGCCTCGAGCTCCGCTTCCTTGAGCTTGCCCTTTTCGTTGTCGGTCGGGGGAGGTGTGGCACCCTCGATCACTTTCACCCGGCACTGGCCGCACGCGCCGCGTGCGCCGCACCCCGTCGGGAGGAAAATTTTATTCGTTCGCAGCCCGGCGAACAGCGTGAGCCCTTTTCGACACTCCACGGTGCGTTCGCCGTTGATGTCGATGACGCAGGTTGTCTTGTCCGGCATGGTTTCTCCAAGCAGGCGATCCACTCCCTCGTTCGCCGCCAGTATACCCAATCGGCGGCGCGACGAAAAGGGGGTAGTGGTCCCCGCCCTTTTTACGTTGTGCGCGCGAGGGTCCGGGCGGGAACGCTTGCCGCGCGTAAACCTTTTGACCTGCACCCATGACCAGCTATAATAATCGTCGAACCACCTTTCCCGAACATGTATTCCAGGCGGAGGAGTCCGGCATGAAGGATACGGTCAGGCGAAGCGACGACAGCAACAACCAGCGCCGCATGCGGCGACATTATCTCATCTACTATCTCCGCGTTTTCGACCGGGACACGGGCGCCATCCTTGGGCATCTGGTGGACATCACCCCAAAAGGCATCATGATCCTGCGCGACTCGCCGATCGAGGTCGGGAATAAATACTCGCTTCGGCTCCGCTGGCGCAACAGCGTCGGTCGGCTTCAGGTCGCTGAATTCGAAGGTGAATGCAAATGGTGCCGTCCGGACGTGAACCCCGATTTCTACGGTGCCGGCTTCGCCATCTCCGCTGCCAGCGATGAACACGTCAAGGCGATCGCCGAACTGATCGGCGACTTGAAAATGCCCGACCCCGTATGAACCCGGGGATCGAGAATTTCGGGGACAAAAAGGCGGACCCGCGCGGGTCCGCCTTTTCGATGCCTGTTTTGCGCGCTCGTTATTTGCGCTTGATGTTGTAGAACGCGCCTTCGCCGGCGTAGGTCGCGGCGGGGCCCAGATCCTCTTCAATGCGGAGGAGCTGGTTGTATTTGGCGATGCGGTCGGTGCGGCAGAGGGAACCGGTCTTGATCTGGCCGGCGTTCGTCGCGACGACGATGTCGGAGATGGTGGCGTCCTCGGTCTCGCCGGAACGGTGCGAGACGACGGCGGTGTAGTTAGCCTTCTTGGCCATTTCGATGGCGGCGAGCGTTTCCGTGAGAGTGCCGATCTGGTTGACCTTGATGAGAATCGAGTTGGCGCAGCCGAGCTTGATGCCCTTGGCGAGACGTTCGGTGTTGGTGACGAAGAAGTCGTCGCCGACGATCTGGACGCGGTCGCCGAGCTTCTTGGTGAGAAGTTCGTAGCCCTTCCAGTCGTTCTGTTCGAGGCCGTCCTCGATCGAGATGATCGGGTACCTGTCGCAGAGCATGGCCCAGTAGTCGACCATCTGCTGGGCGGTCTTCGATTCCTTGGTGGACTTCTTGAAGACATACTTGCCGTTCGAGTAGAACTCGGACGCCGCCGGGTCCATTGCGATCGTCACTTCCTTGCCCGGCTTGTAGCCGGCGCCCTTGATCGCCTCCATGATGGCCTTGAGGGGCGCCTCGTTGTCGGGGAAGTTGGGCGCGAAGCCGCCTTCGTCGCCGACGGCAGTGGACATGCCCTTCTTCTTGAGAACCGCCTTGAGGGTGTGGAAGATTTCCGTCGCCCAGCGCAGGCCTTCGGAGAAACTCTTGGCGCCGACCGGTTGAATCATGAATTCCTGAAGGTCGACGGACGAGTCTGCGTGGGAGCCGCCGTTGATAATGTTGCACATCGGCACGGGAAGCTTGTGCGCGTAGGCGCCGCCGATGTAGCGATAGAGCGGCAGGCCGAAGCAATCGGCGGCCGCCTTGGCGGTGGCGAGGGAGACGCCGAGGATGGCGTTGGCGCCGAATTTTCCCTTGTTTTTGGTGCCGTCGGCCTTGATCATCAGGGTGTCGATGCCGATCTGGTCCGCCGCGTCCATACCGATGATGAGCGGCGCGATCTTCTCGTTGACGTTCTTGACCGCCTTGAGCACGCCCTTGCCGCCGTAGCGCTTCTTGTCACCGTCGCGAAGTTCGACCGCCTCGTGTTCGCCGGTGGAAGCGCCGGACGGCACGGCCGCGCGCCCCATAGCGCCGCACACGGAAATGACTTCGACCTCGACAGTGGGGTTGCCGCGCGAGTCGAGAATTTCACGCGCATTGACATTGATGATTTCCGACATTCCTGATCCTTTCAAAACAAACTCTCGGGCGATCCTCAGACCGTATCCAGACAATACCGACGCACGATTTACCTTATATCGGTCGAGATAGGGAAAAAGTCAACGGAAAACGATGCGTTGCGAACGGTTGGGACGCGCAAGGATGCGGCCGACGTCGCCATTCGTCTTCGGATACCCCAGTGGCATCTGCGCCAATACGACCATGGTGACGTTCTCTCGGTGCTTGTCGTTTGCGGCCAAGCAATGAGAAAGAGCAGTCGCCGCACTTCCGGTTCTGTCCGCAGCCATGGTCCGCCGCGGCAGGGTCGGCGTGAGGCATCGCCATAGCGCTTCCGTCCTCCGACTCGGCCGGAATGTCGATCGCGATTAATTCGACAGCCACTTCCTCCGCGTCATCGTCGCTGTCAATCCAATCCTCGCGGCTGAACACCGCATGACGGGCGGATTGTCCGCTACGCATCGACACCGTGAATTCCCCCCAAGTTTGTACGAAATTTGCTAAAAACCCGGTTTGAATAGCGCGGACGCGGCGAGGAGAACAGCCGTCTCCCCGAACTCGCATGCGGCGCCGTAGTTGTCGCCGGTGGCGCCGCCGAGGCGGATTTTCAAAAAAACTATCCATAACGCAGCCGTAGCGGCGCAAACAAGCATCGCCGCGATTGCGCGCCCGACTCCCCAAAAGACAATCCCGCCGGCCAAAAGCAAGAGAAAAGCCAATCCGAGAGCGAGGAAGCGGTCCGAAAAGGTGAAAACAGACCCCAGTCCCGATAAACGGGCATACGGTAAAAGCGTCATTGCGGCGATCATCGCAAAGCGCCCGCCGAGGGGAGCGAGAAGCGCGACAGACGGGATTGCATCGCCAAGCGACGCGAGACAGGCGTATTTGACCAGAAGGACGATCGCCAGCGTCATTGCGCCGTACGCGCCGATTCTGCTGTCCCGCATGATGTCGAGAGCACGCTGGCGGTCATGCGCGCCAAGAAGGCCGTCGCCGCTGTCGGCGAGGCCGTCGAGGTGCAATCCGCCGGAGTAGCCGGCGAGGAGCGCGACGACGACAGCGGCCGCAACCATGGACGGCAACCAGTACGCAAGGACGGTTGCCGCCAGATAAGTGAGAACGCCGAGAACCAGACCGACAACGGGAAAATAGGGAACCGCGCGCGTCAGCGCGTAAGGCGGTTGGTCCTCCCGAAAACGCGGCGACGGGAATATGGTCAGAAAACTCCATGCTGCGAAGAAGCGCCGAATCATGCGAGATCGCCCTCGTGCACGCCGGCGCCCTCGAAGGTCGCCATCTCGGAGAGAATTCTCGCCGCCGCCTCGACAAGGTTCATCGCCAGAGCCGCGCCAGTGCCTTCCCCGAGACGCATATCGAGATGCAGAAGCGGGTCGCGGCCGATCCATTCCCGCATCGCGGGATGTCCAGGTTCGCCGCTGGCGTGCGCGAGGATGAAATGGTCGCGCACGAAGGGCGCGAGCGCCTTGGCGATCATCGCGCCGGCAGTGGAGATGAAACCGTCGACGAGAACAGGTTTGCGCCTCGCGGCGGCGCCGAGGATCAGACCGGCTATCGCGCCAATTTCCAGACCGCCCACTTTGGCGAGGACGTCGAGCGGATCCGACGGATCCGGCTTGTGGAGGGCGATCGATTCCTCGATAATGCCGGCTTTTCTCTTAACGCCTTCGGGTCGAAGACCCGCTCCCTTGCCGCAGAGCCCTTCTACCGGCCTGCCGGTGAGGATGGATACTATGGCGGTTGCGGGCGTGGTGTTTCCTATGCCCATCTCCCCCGCGCCGAAGACGTCGACAGTGTCCACGAAGCGTTCGGCGATCTCGATGCCGGCTTCGATCGCCTTTATCGCCTGTTCACGGCTCATGGCCGGTTCGCGGCGCATGTTCCGCGTCCCCTTCATGACGTTAATCCCGATCAACTTGCCGGAGCGGACAAGATCCTCGTCGCGATCCGCCATGCCGACGTCGGCGACAACGACCTCGGCGCCGTTCAGCCGGGCAAGGACGTTCACTCCCGCACCGCCGGTGATGAAATTGGCGACCATCTGCCGCGTGACTTCCCGCGTCGAGGCTGAGACGCCCTCATCGACGACGCCATGGTCGCCGGCCATGACCACCACCATTTTACGCGCCACCGGCGGGGGCATGCGGCCGGTTATGCCGGCAAGTTCGACCGCGAGATCGCATATTTTCCCCAACGCGCCCGGCGGCATGGTCAGCCGGCGGATGCGTTCGCGCGCCGCCTTCCTGGCGACCGAGTCGCGCGGGGTGATCGATTGAATCGTCTTTTCGAGAAGGCTCATACTGATGGCTCCGTTCATTTCAGGCGAAGAGGCAGACCCGCCGCCATAAAAACCGCCTCGTCGGCGGCCTTCGCGACAAACTGGTTGACCCTGCCAGCGAGATCGCGAAAATGGCGCGAAAGTGGCGACCCGGGGACAATTCCCAAACCGACTTCGCTGGCGACCATGACGACAAGCCCCCGCCGACCGCGCGCCGCGTCGACGACCGAAGCGGCGAGCCCGGAAACGTCCCGTTCGTCCGGAAGGTCGCCGGCGCCGGCGCGGTACATGATGTTGTTGATCCATAACGTCAGGCAGTCGACGAGGACGACGTCCCCGTCCGGCGTCGAGCGAATGGCGCCCGCGAGGTCGACCTCCTCCTCGAGCGTGCACCAACCCCGCCCGGCGCGCTCGGCGCGGTGCCTCTCGACTCTGACGCGCATTTCGTCGTCGAGGACCGGGCATGTGGCGATGAACGTCTTTCCTGGAGCGCTCTCCGTCTCGGCGAGGCGTAACGCATAGGCGCTTTTCCCGCTGCGTGCGCCTCCCAACACGATAACCAGTCGCGACATGTCAATGCCGATCGTTGAAGCTGGCCATTTCCCAGAACTCGCCGCCGCGATGACGGGCAAACACCGTCAACGCGGCGTAATCGGGGTGGAACGAAAACCGCCGCGACGGATCGAGACCGAGAAACAGGCATGTCCAGGTCGAGATGATGCCGCCGTGGGTGACGATGAGAAGCGTGCGTTCCCTCGCTTCCGAATAATTCCGCCACGATGCGCCCGCAGCGATGTCGAATTCGAGTATGCCGCTTCCCCCGGGAAAGACAAACCCGTCAGGCGCTTCCGCCCAGCGTCTGGCGGCGTCGGGAAAACGGGTTTGTATCTCGCGGTAGGATAGTCCGTCAAACTCGCCGAAATCGATCTCCTCGACATCGCAGGCCGTTTCATACGGCTGGCCGAGTTCCGCCGCCATCGCCTCCACCGTAGCGCGGGCGCGCTCCAGGGAGCTGGAGACAATACGGTCCGGTGGTCTCAGAATCTTCGCCGCAAGGCGCGCGGCGTCGCGCAGGCTGTCCGTATCGACACCGGGATCCCGCTTGCCCCAATACTTCCCCCGCGCTTCGCGCGGCGGCGCGGCATGCCTGACGAGATAGATCGTATCGGCCACCGGTCAACCCTCCAGCATCGCTCCGGCTTCGGCGACTTCCCCAAAAAAAGGCGCGCGTCCTTTCCGGATCAGGCGCGCCAATCATGGGTGCGGCCGGTGCCGTCAAGCTCTTTCACGGCGTCGAGCGGAATGACTCCCGGACCGGACGGCATCAACGACACGATCCCATGCGCCGAAACGCCGGCGCGTACGGCGATACCCACCTCCATTGGCGTCATGACGCAGCAAATCTTCACCCGGATCACGAATCGTCCTCGTCGTCGTCATCGTCTTCGGGAAGGTCGTCGAGGCGTATCGGCCGCCAAGCGGGATCGTCGTCGTCAGGAAGCAGTTCCTCTTCGACATCGAAGCGCACCGCCTCGAACGGATCCGCGTCCACGTCCCGGCGTCGCCTCCCGGCGGACCGGTGTGGCCGGGAGGCGGCTACGAGCGCGGCGGCTTCCTCCCCGGTGAGCGGCTCCGGATGGGGATCCGATTCCCGCGCCGTCTTGATCAGGCGGTTGATCTGATCGGATGTGGCGATGGTGTCGTCGAAGGCGAAATGAAGCTCCGGCGTCATCTTCAGTCCGAGCGGTCGGCCGATCATGCCGCGCAGACGCGAGGCGTTGCCTTTCACCAGATTGAGCGTGCGCTCGCGTTCGGCGTCGTCGCCGAACACGGAAATGAACACCTTGGCGTGGCGAAGGTCGGGTGACACCTCGCAGCGCGTCACGGTGATGAATCCGAGGCGCACATGCTTGAGGTCGCGCAGCGCCGCCACCGCTTCCTGGACAATCCGCTTTGCGACCCTCTCCTGACGACGGCTGGGCATGGTATCCGCTCCAAGTCATTTCCCGGAAACGCCAAGACCGCCCTCTTCGATTCCGACCACTTGGCACTCGGGATTGTTGTAAATGAATTCCCTCACCGCCCGCAGGCGGCCGGCGAGTTCCGCGCCGTCAGGCGCGACGGCAGCGACACCGATCACCGCCCGCTGGTGCAGGTCGTGCAGATCGACCTCCGCCACCGATACATTGAACCGATTCTTCAGCTTCTCCACAAGAGACTTCAGCGGTCGGCGCTTCTCCTTGAGGCTGTGCGCCACGGGAATAAGCACGTCGATCCGCAACCAGCCGATCCGCATGTCGAAGCCTCCGTGAGAACGGCCGGCCCGTGGAAGGCCGGCCGTCGTTAATTTGTCCCAACGCGTTCGCCGCGGACACGATTACAGCTTCCGCGCCACTTCCTCGATCGTGTACGCCTCCATGACGTCTCCGGCTTCGATGCCGTCGTAATTGGCGATTTTTATACCGCACTCGAACCCGGCCTTGACCTCGCGGGCATCGTCCTTGAGGCGCTTGAGGCTCTGAATCGTCCCGTCGTAGATGACGACCTGGTTGCGATAGAGGCGAATGCGGCTGGCGCGCTGCACAAAGCCGTCCGTAACGTAACTGCCGGCGATGGCGCCGATCTTCGAGGCGCGGAACACCTGCCTGATCTCAATGTGCCCCTGCACAACTTCCTTTTCTTCCGGCGGCAGCAGACCTTCAAGCGCGGCGCGCATGTCCTCGATCATGCGGTAGATGATGTGATACGCGCGGATCTGCACACCGAGGCTCACCGCCGCCGACTTCGCCTGCGATTCCACGCCGACATGGAAGCCGAGAATGAGCGCGTCCGAGGCGTCGGCGAGAATGACGTCGGCATGATTGATGCCGCCGACTGCGGAATGGATGATGTTGATGCCCACTTCCGGCGTCGCCATGTCGCGAAGCGTCTTTTCGAGCACTTCCAGCGACCCCACCACGTCCGCCTTGACAATGACGCTCAACTCACGCCTTCCCGAACCGGCAAGGTGGCTGGTGAGGTTTTCCAGGGTCACGTGCTGACGCTTGGCAAGCGCCGCGGCGCGCGATTCGCGCTCGCGCTGCTCGGCGATCGCTCTCGCCTTGAGGATATCCTGAAGAATGTAGAACTTGTCGCCGGCCTCGGGGACGGCCGAAAGGCCGGAGAGACGCACCGGCGTGCCGGGGTCAGCCGCCTCGATCGGCTTGCCGAATTCGTCCAGCATGAAGCGGATTTTGCCGTAGCCGTTCGAGCACAGCATGGCGTCGCTGACGTGAAGCGTGCCGTCCGAGACAAGCATAGTCGACAACACGCCCTGCCCCTCGGACATCCGCGCCTCGACGACGAAGCCGGTCGCGGGACGCTTGGGGTTGGCGCGCAGTTCGAGAACCTCGGACTCGAGAAGGATACGCTCGAGCAATTCCTCGATCCCCTTGCCGGTGTGCGCGGAGACCTCGATCATGCCGACCTGGCCGCCCCATTCCTCCGGCAGCAGCCCGAGTCGGTTCGCGAGTTCCTGACGCACGCGGTCGGGGTTGGCGGACGGAAGGTCGCACTTGTTGATGGCGACGACGATGGGAACGCCGGCGTTCTTGGCGTGAGATGCAGCTTCCTCTGTCTGCGGCATGACGCCGTCGTCTGCGGCGACGACAAGAACCGCGATGTCCGTGAGGTTCGCGCCGCGCGCGCGCATGGCGGAGAACGCCTCGTGACCC
>JAIRTL010000023.1 GCA_031254915.1 Planctomycetota bacterium | reverse complement strand
CCGAGATTCAGCGTCGTCGTCAGGCCCTTGTAGTTGATCCTGGGCAGGGTCACGACGTTGCCGTTGCCGACGTCGACGAGCTGCAAGGAGGCCGCGGCAACGTCCGTCTGGATCGGATGGACCAGCAGCTCGATGCGCCCGTTCTCCAGAATGTGAGGCACCACGCCCACGACCACGCCGGAAAAGAGCGAGTCGGTCTCCACGTCGGAACTCGTCGTCGCGGTGCCGCCGACATTGTTGACGGTCGAACTGCTCTTGGAAATGTAACGAATGTTGGCGCCCACGCTCAGCAAGGCCGGCGTGCCGTTGCGCACACGCACGCTCGGGTTGGAAAGCACGCGCAAGGTACCGAACGAACTCAATGCCTTGATGGTGGCCGAAAAACGCTCGTCGTTGTAGGAAAGCCCCAGACTGGAACTTCCCAAGCCGCCGATGGCCTGCGCCGGAACGGTCAGGGTGCGGCCCAGAAGCGTGTTTTCGGGGAAGGTGCCATCGGGGAGGATGCCATCGGGACGGAGCCCCTTGGGGAGGGCGTCCGGGAACGCGGTGGAATGCTCCAGTATCCGCAGGGAATCCCCGCCGTAGATGCCCGCGACGTTGCGCCGCAACAGCGTCCAGTCCACGCCGAACTGGTAGTCGTCGTTGAGCTGTACGTCGATCACCTGCGCTTCCACCAGAAGCTGGCGACGCGAAATGCGCCGGTTCAGCTCGATGAGCCGGTGAATGGCCCGTATCTGCGAAGGACGCGCCCTCACGTACAAGGTACCATTCGCCCGGTCCAGATTGTAACGCATCGGGGGCGCTTCCACCGCCCCTCCTCTCAGCGGCCGCCCATTCGCGTCGGTCCGCTGCCTGGCCTGCGGTGTCGCCGCGCCGTCCCCGAGACCGAGAATGTTCTTCACCGCGTTTTCAAATTCATCGTAAATGTCGACCGGCCTCTCCGCGCTGCTGGTGATGGAAAAATCGGCGCGCAGCGTGTTCGAGCTCCCCCCCCCGCCCGAGGAATTGCTGCCGAAGACGTCGCCGCCGGAAGCAAGATTGACGGAAAGATTGGCTCTCAGAAAACTCGCGTTGAAAAGGCGTTCTTCATACACATTGATGTACAGCGCACCCCCCTTGACTTCACCACTCAAATCGAAGGTTTCCAGAATGTGGTTGTAGAGTTCCCGCGCCGTGACGTTCTTCAGCATCAGACTGGTGCGGATCCCCTGCTCCAGTACCTCCGGATCGACTACCAGATTCATATTCGAGTGCTCGGACAGTATCCATAAAAGCCGGTCGACGCCCGTATCGTGCATGTTGACCGAAATGGTCTCGTTTTCGAGCGGATCGTATGGCGGCGCGACCGGATGGGCCGCACGCTCCGGCGCGACCTGGCGGTCCAGCCGCGCACGTAACGCGTCATACTCCTGCGCGAGCTTCTCCGATTCATCACCGACCGCTTCGGACAAGCCCGTCACGGGAACGGGCGCCTGGGCATCGAGCGCGGCAAAACTCCGACCCGGCGATTCACAGCCACTCAGGAGAAACGCCCCCGCAACGAGACAGAATACCCACCCGGCCGGGCCGGACCGTAAAACCCGTAAACGGCGAATAAAAATTTTCATCAAAAAAACGGCTCCAGTTAAACCATGAGTCGGCAAGCCCACCCGACATGAGGCGCGATACCCCGGGAACGAGGGCGTCCCGCCCTCGACGACCATCCGACTCGCCACGAACATTTCACGAACATTTACCATCTGTCGAGGGCGAGACGCCCTCGCTCCAACCATCTGTCGAGGGCGAGACGCCCTCGCTCCAGCGCATTTCATCCACCGGAGGGCGGGACACCCTCGCCCCCGCGCGGAACAGGACTCTCTCAAGGCACATGGTGTTTGAATAACCATTCCGCCAAGGCGACGGGCGATTCCGCAAGGACGAAATCGTCATAACTGGAAGTGCCGGACTGTATGGGCGAAGCGACACAGTAGGGGGAGTCCCCCCAGTTCGTGACGTTTTCGCCGTCCTTGCCGACCGCGCCAGGAACCATCACGACAAAAGCCGGATGCGTGGCGTTGCTACAATCGGAAGTACCATCCGCGGAAACGGCGGCAACCCTGACATGATTGGTGGGATCGAGCGTCGTGGGAATCCCCTCCAGTGCCTGGATCAGGTCGCCATACCCCTTGTAGCCAATCTGTCCTTCGGTGTCGTCACCACGCTCCGCGAGTACGGCAAGATCGCTGTTATCATTGGTTCCCCGATAAACGGCATAATAGACTGGATCCATTTCCATCATGTTTTCGAGGCCGAGCGTCACGTAAGGAACGAACCCGAATTCGACGCGCCCCTCGCATTCCTCATAACCATCCCCACTCTGATCCGGACAGGGAAACCGTTTGTTCGCCAGCGCGAAATAACGCACCGCCTCGTACACGACCTTGGCGCGCGCCCGGTTCTTCGACGCCGAGGACGCGGTGTCCGCGCCGGAAAAGGCACTCCCCGCCAAAAACCCCATCACACCAAGCACGACGAGCACGATGGTCAACTCGATCAGGTTGAACCCCGCCTCGCGTCGTGCGTTCCCGCGACGAGAAAATGACGAGCGCGACATCTCAGGGCCTCCCCGCGCGCGGCAACGGCCCAACTCTTCTCATGTTCTGTGCCTGTCCCCGATAAATGGCCTGCAAGCGGTTTTGCAAGACAGCGACCTTCTCTTCCAGAGTTTTCACTTTCGCGGCATCCGGCTCGGGCTTGTTTTTTTCCGCCGCCAACTCATTGCCCGCCTCCTGAAGATCGCGCGCAACTCTGAGCGCTTGTCGCATGACGTTCAAATCGAGCCCGCCTATCATGTGCGAGCCTTGAACGTCGATCAACTCCTCAAAAAGGGCATCGGCCTCGTCGAAGTCCGGCGACTCCTGCAAGGCAAGGGCTTCTAACTTCCTTTGCAACGCCTGCATACGCACAGGGTCGACAGATTCGGGAACGACAAAAGCGTCGGGCGACGGCTCGACGACCGGAACAGCCGGCGCCTCGGCACGACCGGCAAGCTTGCCCGCACCCCCATCCACCGCCACCGCCGGCGCCGCCGGCGCAACAACGACTTCCTCGACCACGGACGACGAAGACTGTCCGTTCATAAGAACGAATACCATCACTACCAGAACGCAAACCATCACGCTCAACAGAGAAATGACGACGATGTGAAATTTTTTCATGACTTGCTCGCCTCTGTGATATGAAAACTATGACACGACCTGCGGCGCCCGTGGCCCGATCCGCGGAATCCGTGACGGAACCCGCGGCGCGACCGGGGGGACACCCGGTTGTACGCCCGGTTGTGCGACCGGTGGGGCGACGACCGGTGGCGCACTCGGTGGTTCGGCCGGCGCCTCCATGAAAATGGGGGGTTCCGGGAAAACGGTGGGAAGCTCGATACGCTGCCTCGTCCGGTCACTCCGCACCACGATCGACGTGTCGTGAATCGATACGAGACGAAAACCGCCCGGCAACCAGTCGCCTTCGCGCACGAGACGCCCGTCGATGACGGCGCGCCGGAAACTGGGAGAGAAAAAAATGAAGGAAAGCTGAAAATCGGCTACCGGCTCAGGCTCGGGTGCCGGCGCCAACTCCGACCCCGGCCCAACCAGCGACTCACCCTCCGGAACGCCGGAAGGGGAAGGCGCGGACGCAACGGGCGGCGCGGGCGGCGGCTCAAAGGACGGCGCCGGCACGGAAGACGGCGAGGGCATGACGAACGGCCCGGGAACGGCGGGCTTCGGCACAACAGGCTTTGGCGCGGGCGGCGCGGGCACGACTGGCGGCTTGGACGCGACAGGCGGCGGCGCGGGCGGCGCGGGGGTCACCACGGGTGGCGTGGGCGGCGCGGGTGGCGCAGGCGTCACCACGGGTGGCGTAGGTGTCGCGGGCGCGTCGGGCGTCTGCGGCGAAGGCCGCCCGGACGGAGGCCGCGCGGCATCCGAAGGACGGGAGGGCCGGTTGAGCCACGCCATCGGGTCGGCAGGCAACTTCGCCTCCTCCTCCGGCGACAGCGGAAACAGCCACGTCAACGCCTCGCCCTCCGGTATGCCACGCCCCCCCTCCGAAGCGATCCGTGCATCCTCCTCCAGACGCCGCAGGGTGAGCCGACTCTTTTCAAGCTCCTGGGTCACGGCGTCCGAGGCGGGACGCGCCACTCGCTCCGGAA
>JAIRTL010000001.1 GCA_031254915.1 Planctomycetota bacterium | reverse complement strand
CGCTCGTCGATGGGTCGTGTCCCGGCTTTGTCCCATGTGGCGATTTTGAAGGCTGGGTCATGACAGGCGACGTCAAGATCGTCTTGCCTCGAATACCCCGCCGCGAAGGCGAACAGCCTTTCGCGGAGCAGGGTGTCGTGGAAAAAGTCCGTGATATTCCCAATGTGGCGAACGTCGCGCCGCAACTCTACCTGGCCACACTGGACGCATCCTGCTGTACGCTGCCGGTTCAACTTGTCGCCTATGATCCGGCGACGGACTTCGTCATCGAACCCTGGGTCGCGTCGACGTCGAATCTGACGCTTGGCAACGGCGACGTGGTTGTGGGAAACATGGTAATGGGCGACATTGGCAGCCAGCTTTCGCTGCTTGGGAAAATGTTCACCATCGCCGGGCGCCTTGACAAGACGGGAATGGGGTTTGACAGCACCATTTTCATGACCATTGATGAGGCACGCAAAATGGTGCGGCAAGCCAAGAACCCGCTTGTGGTTAAGATTAATCCCGGTGCGATTTCATCCGTCGTCGTGGCAATCGCGCCGGGCGGCAATCTGCGCGAAGTGGCCGAGACTGTCAGAAAACGTATTTCGTTGGACTATGATGTGGATGTGGTGGTTACCGAGGACATGATATCCGACATCGCCCAAAAGCTGGACGGCATGTCGTATCTGATGCATGTTCTAACGGCTTTTTTCTGGGTCGCGGCCGCGTGTGTCCTTTTCCTGTTTTTCTCGCTTCTTTTACACGAGCGGAAACGCGAATTCGGATTACTGCGCATTTTGGGAGCGAGACGAGGCAAGCTAGCGGGTATAGTTTTGTGCGAATCCATAATGGTCAGCGCCGTCGGCGGAGCGTTCGGTATTATTGCGACGCTTGGCTTGACGATGCCGTTCCATCGTCACATCACGTTATCTCTTGGAGTTCCGTACCTGACCGTTCCTGTGTCCGTCGTCGCGTATCTGGCCGCGATAAGCCTTGTCCTGTCGGTGACGGTGGGACCGCTGGCAAGCTTGTATTCGGCATTGAAAATTGGGACCAGCGACGTCTACGCCACCCTGCGAAGCGGTGAATGAAGGGCGTGTCGCGGCTGAAAACCAGAAGTGGACGAAACAAATAATTTGACAGAGCCCGTTGCGGTTCGGTAATATGAGAACATGATGAAACGGCGAGAAAAACGTGGTCTTGGGTTCTGCGCGCTTGCGGTATACACATTGGTATTCATGCCGCTGGCGGGCATCATGCATGGGATTACCTGCCATGGTGACGGTTATTGCGGTCACCAAGCGGAAAAATGCTCTCTGGCCACCGACCAAAGCGAATTTGATATAGCAGCACACAAATCCCTTGCTCATTATCCCTGTCGTTCCGAAAACGGCAAAAAACAACATGAACATGACAATTCGACATGTCCAGTCTGTCAGGTTCTCCTGCAGTTCGCCACCTCCGTAGTAATCGACGCGACGAGTCCGTCTCTTCCCTCCGCGAATTTCGTGTTGATCCGTAGTAAGCCAAGCCTGTTTGTCGCCGCCGTTACGCCTTACACCACTCCTTTTTCGCGGGCTCCCCCTGTCGTCTGACTGCTTTCTTTGCGTTATCAGTGCCGTGGACGCGCCGACAGAGGCGCGCCGCGTTGGCATATCGCCATTCGAGCCGCAAGAAGACAATTTCCGACATCAAGGATGCCTCATGAAAACCATACGGTGCTTCTGCATCACGGCGTTGGCCGTGGCATGCGTGTTTTTCCACGCGAATATATCCGCCGGCGAAGGAATGGCCCTTCCCAAGAAGATCCTCTGCACCACGTTTCCCGTATACCAGCTGACCCGCAACATCACGAAAGGGAGCGAATCCGTGACCGTGGAGCTCATGCTCCCTGCCGCCATGGGATGCCCCCACGACTATACCCTTACCCCGGGCGACATGGCGAAAATCGCCGCCGCCGACATCCTCGTCGTCAACGGACTCGGCATGGAGGAATTCCTGGGAAAGCCGGTCGAACGGGCCAACTCGAATATCGCCGTCATCGACAGCACGTCGGGCCTTCGCGGCGTTCTGGAATATGAAGACGACGACCATGCGCATGACGATGAAGAACACGGCGAAAACGGGTACGCGCACGACCACGGCCATGACGATGATCATGAAGGGCACGAGCATCACGAAGGCCATGACCATGATCACCATCACCACGGGCCGAATCCGCATCTGTTCACCAGTCCGGCATTGTACGCGGACATGGCGGAAGCGGTCGCGGGCCGCCTGTGCGTCCTTGATCCGGCCGGGGCCGCCGCCTATGCCGCCAACGCCGCCGACTATGCGGGGAGACTGCGCGGGCTTGCCCGGGAAATGGCCGACGCGGGAGGCGACTTCGCCAACAACCGTATTGTGGAGCCACACGGAGCCTTCGATTATCTGGCTCGCGACATGAGGCTTGAGATCGTGGCGCGCCTGCAACCGCATGGACAGGAACTATCCGCATCGCAAATGCTTGATATTTTGGAAAATATTCGCGAAAAGAATCCTGCCGTCATTGTTGTGGAACCACAGTATCCCGCCAAAACCGGGGAAACGCTCGCGGCTGAAACCGGATTGGCCATCATCCACCTCGACCCGATGGCCAGCGGTCCCGACGACGCGCCGTTCGAATACTACGAAACCGTTATGCGAAAGAACCTCTCGGTGTTGAAAAACGCTTTGGGCGGCCGATAGCATGACGACAATCTCCACCACCGCGCCCGCCGTGACGTTGCGAAACGTCACGGCGGTATTGGGCGGCAACAGCATCCTCGACAATGTTTCCCTTGTCGTGCCCCGTCACGGCAACACGGCGATCATCGGACCGAACGGGGCGGGAAAGACTACCCTCTTGTTGACCCTGCTGGGAAAGATCCCTTGTGCCGGGGAGGTGTCGTTTCCGGACGGCAAGCCGCCGCGCATCGGATATGTCCCGCAGAAGTTGAATTTCGACGCCGGCATCCCCGTGACGGTGCTGGAGTTCATCTGTCTCAATTGGCGGCGCCTGCCGGTATGGTTCGGCGTGGGGAAAAGAAATCGGGAGCGCGCGCTGCGCCTTCTCGACATGGTCGGCGCGGCGGAACTGTGGCGGCGGTGGCTGGGCGCGCTTTCCGGCGGGGAACTGCGGCGCGTTCTCCTCGCATCGGCGCTCGGCAGAGAACCCGATCTTCTTGTGCTGGACGAACCGACATCCGGCGTCGACTTCAAGGGTGAAGAGCTGTTTCACGAACTGCTGCGGCGTTTGCGGAGAAAAGAGGGCTTCACCCAAATCATGGTTTGCCACAACCTTGGCCTGGTGCGGCGGCACGCCACCCTTGTCGCCTGCCTCAATCGCGGAATCGTGGCGGCGGGCAATCCGGAAGAAATGCTTTCGCCGGCTGTTTTGACGCGGACCTTCATCGGTCCGGGCGGGGGCGACATGGAGGATCCTTTTGCCAGCGGCCTTTCCTCCGGATCCATGGAGGCGTCCCATGCCTGACTTCACTTTCCTCGCCGATTTCATGGGGTCGCTTCTGCCGTTCGAGTGCTTGCAGCCGCGTTTCATGAGGCAGGCGCTCTTGGGCCTTCTGTTGCTGGCTCCCGTCACCGCTGTTACCGGCGTTCATGTGATAAACCTGCACATGGCGTTTTTCGCCGACGCCGTCAGTCATTCCATATTCGCCGGCGTGTCCCTGGGCATGATGCTGGCGCTGGATCCGCAATGGAGCACCGTCGGCCTGGCCATACTCGTCTCGGTGGGCGTAACCGCCTGCCAGCGCAGGGTGAGCCTGTCGGCGGATTCGGTCATCGGGGTGTTTTTCGCGGGAGTGACCGCCTTCGGGTTGGCGGCGGCGAGCCGCGAAAGGGCGGTGGCGAGAAACGCGCAAAGTTTTCTCTGGGGCGATATACTCACTCTCGGCCAGGGAGAGATTGCGCTTCTCCTCCTGGCGCTGGTCGCCGTCTTCATATTCCAGTTCATGGGGTACAATCGCCTGCTGTATCTTGGACTCGATCCCGTCGTCGCCGAGGCGCATGGCGTCAAGATACGGGCATACCAATATGCCTTCGCCGTTCTTCTGGCACTGACTTCCGTTCTCGCCGTCTGGACGGTGGGCGTTTTTCTCGTATCGGCCCTCCTCATCCTCCCCGCTGCGGCGGCGCGGAACCTTTCCCGCTCCGCCGGCGGCATGTTCTGGTGGGCTCTGGCGATTGGTTGCTCCGCTTCGGTCGTCGGGCTGATCGTTTCCGCGCAGAAATGGGCCGGGACCGCCACCGGCCCCACTGTGGTCCTGTCCGCCGCCCTGTTTTTCATTCTGAGCATTCCTTTGAGCGGCCTGCGAAACACCGCGACCGGCGCGCATTTGGAGAAAGCATGACATCACACGCCAAAAACAATCCGTCCGCTCACGACGCCGCATCCGGTCCGCCCCTGTCCGACATGTTTGTCGGAATGGCGATTGTTGTGGTCTGTGCGGCGTATATACTGCCGTTCGTCGCTTCGGACAACGAAACCGTCGGCAACTTTTCTGTCATCTTTTCCAGTATCATGCTGGAGGCGATGCCGTTCATGCTTCTCGGCACGCTGGTCGGCGGCGTTATCGAGGTCTTCGTCAGCCGCGAACGGATGGAGTCGCTTTTGCCGAGAGGCGCCTGGGCGTCGGCGTGCGTCGCGGCGGCGTTGGGAATCGTATTCCCGGTATGCGAATGCGCCATTGTGCCGGTGGTTCGCCGGTTGGCCGGCAAGGGACTGCCGGCGGCGGCCGCCGTCGCCTATCTTCTGGCCGGCCCCATAGTCAATCCCGTCGTCGGCCTGTCCACGGCAATGGCCTATAATTTCGACTGGCGGCCCGTGGTCGTCCGCCTTGGGTTCGGCTATCTCATCGCCGTCTGCGTGGCGCTGCTTCTGGCGCGGATATTCCGTCGCGGTTCCCTGTTCGCGCCGGGTGTTGTCCACGAGACTGGCAAATCCGTCCATGACGGACATGGAAATGGCGGCGTTTCATGCGGATGCGGGCATAGCCATGTCCACCACGGGAAACACGGGCACGAACATGGTTGCGGATGCGGACACGATCACGCGGCCGAAGGAGAAGGGTTTTTCCCCCGTATCGCTGCCGTCTTCAACCATGCGCTCGACGACTTCATGGCGACCGCTCCGTATCTGGTGGCCGGCGGTGCCGTCGCCGCCGTTGCCCAGACCTGCCTGGAAAGGCGGTTGTTTCTGGAAATGGCCTCCTCGCCGGCGTTGTCATCCGGAGCGATGATTCTTTTGGCGATACTTCTCAATCTGTGCTCCGAAGCGGATGCGTTCATTGCCGCGTCGTTCAGAGGTCTGGTTCCTTTTTCGGCGCAAATGGCGTTTTTGATGGTCGGCCCCATGTTCGACATCAAGCTTCTCCTGATGTATAGGAATTTCTTCAAGGCGCGGGCCATTCCGCTGCTGGCCGGACTGGTGATCGTCGCGGTCATGCTCATGGCGGTGGTGCTCGATTGCATGGGAGTCGCGTCATGACGGAGATCGTTATGGAAACATTCAAACGCTGGCGTCTGCCGCTGGTGTGCTTCGCCTGGATGTTCAGCCTTTTTGGGTTGCTGCTTCGAAACAGTTACGAATCGTTTCTGACCACGAATTTCCTGCCGATCATCATCCTGGCGGCGGTTGTCCTGGCACCGATGGCGTTCTTCTCCCTGCTTCGCCGCGACTTTCCGCGATTCGGGATGAGGGAGGCGCTGGGGACCGCCATGCTCATTCTTCCCCTTGTTTATATCCACCACGCGAAAGGGACGACGCTCGGCGCCGGAGCGTTCGCCTCGCGATATGTGGGAGCGGGAATCGGCGGCGGTTCCGCCTCGTATAATGGAGCTACTTCCGGCGGCGAGTTCGATCTGCTGACGCTCTTCATGAATCCGGAAAAATACGATGACCAAGAAGTCACCGTGGTGGGAATGCTGATGCGCGACAACCCGCAAGTCGAAGAGATCCTGGGCGTCAAACGCCCTCTGTTATTCAGGTTCGCCATCAACTGCTGCGCCGCCGATGCAGTGCCGTTGGCGCTTATCCTTGAAAA
>JAIRTL010000089.1 GCA_031254915.1 Planctomycetota bacterium | reverse complement strand
ATCGAGAACTCGGCCGACGTCCTTCTCATCGGCCTGATCGTCGTCTTCCAACCGGAAATCCGCCACGGCCTCGTGCGGCTCGGCGAGACGGTCAACTTCTGGAACGCGAGGGAATCGTCGCTCGACAAGGAAATCGCCGACGCCGCCATGGCGATCGCCCGCAAGGGCGAGGTCGGCGGCCTCATCGTCATCGAGCGCGAGACCCAGGTCAGCTCGTATATCGAAAGCGGCATCCAGCTCGACGCCGTATGCACGGCGCCGTTGCTTCGCACCATCTTCACCAAGAACACGCCGCTTCACGACGGCGCCGCCATCATCAGGCGGGGCCGCATCGTGGCGGCCAACTGCCTGTTGCCGCTGTCCGAAAACGTCGAAGTCACCCGGGGCATGGGAACCAGGCACCGGGCGGCGCTCGGCATGGCGGAGGAATCGGACGCCGTCACCGTCGTCATATCCGAGGAAACGCGCCAGATCTCCGTCACCATGCACGGCGAGATCGTCCGCGACGTCGATTACGAGCAGCTGCGCACGCTCCTCCAGGAAAACGTCTACCAGAAGTCGACCGACGACGAGGAATGAAACCACAACCGGCCGGGCGGCGACATTGCGCCCGATCCGGCCAAGGAAGCCAGATGGACGACAACAACGCCAGTTATCGCAATGCGAGCCATACCCAGGTGATCCGCAAGTTCAGGCGCACGACCGTTCCCAGGGCGCGACGCTGGACCTATCTTGGCATCGCGCTTCTCTCCGGCATTCTCCTGTGGATCGGCATCGACCTCAGGCGCATGGAAGACTCCACGATCGAGGTCGACATTGAATTCCAGAGCCGGATTCCCGCCGACTGGGCCTTCGTCACCCAGCCGCCGCGCACCGCCTCCCTGTTGATCCGGGGTTCGCGCCAGGAGATCAACGCGCTGCGCAAGGAAAACCTCATGCTCCTTCCCGAACTGAGCGCCGGCGCGCTTTCGGGCGATCATTATACGGGAATGATCGCGCTTCTGCCTTCGCAGGTCGTCGGCCAGCCGCCGGGGATCGAGGTGAGGGCGGTGACGCCGGACGCGGTGGAGATCAACCTCGCCAGGTTCGGCGCCGGATACGTCACGGTCGAGCCGGGGGAGATCATCGGCGATCCCGCCCCGGGGTACGTGGTCGGGCATGTGCGCCGCCCCGAGCCGCGCACGACCTCGGTGTACGGACCCAAGTCCATCCTCGACAAGATCACCTCCGCCGACGTCGTCCGCACCAAGCCGTTCAGCGTCCAGGACGGCGCCGGGGTGGTCGGCGGGATGGTCGGGCTCGAGCCGTTCGTGAAAGACGGCCAGGCCATGCGCACTCCGGGACAGGTATACCTGTCCGTCGAACTGGTCGAGATTCCCGCCATCCGCGAGTTCGATCAGCTTTTCGACGTCAAGGCGCTTATCGACGCACCCTTCGACAGGTACGCCGGCCTCACCCTGTCGCCGCCGTCGGTGCGGGTGACGATCTCGGGGCCGCAATCCCTGGTGGACAAGGTGAGCCCGGGCGAACTGACGATCTATGTGGATATCCGCGACCGTGTGCCGGCGGCGCCGGGCGAATACAATATGAAATGCCGTTCGAAGGCGCCGGATCATATCCAGGTGACGAAAATCGAGCCCGACACGGTGAAATGGATCACCCACGAGGCTGGCCTGGCTCAGGAAGGCGAAGGCCCGGCCACCCGCCAGGACGAGGACGAGTAAACGCCGCCACCCCCGGTTTTTTATTGTTATCGGACGCGGAAACCGGTAGAGTGTTTTGCTCAAATCGGATGAAAAAGGCACAACGTCCGCGTCGCCAGCCGTTTCGGCGGGCCGCCGGCGCGCGGGCGGCGTATGGGTATGGAATCGAGGAGACGCCATGTTTTTTTCCGGAAGCTACGTCGCTCTTGTGACCCCCTGGACCAAAGATTTGTCGGGGATCGACTACGGAGCGCTGAAAGACCTTATCGAGTGGCACATCGCTTCCGGCACGGACGGCATCCTTCCCGCCGGCACGACCGGCGAATCCGCCACGCTCACCCATTCCGAGCAGCATAGGCTGATCGAGGAGACGGTCAAGTCGACCGCGGGGCGCGCGAAGGTGCTTGCCGGCGCGGGTTCGAACAGCACGGCCGAAGCCGTCTCCCTCGCCGACCACGCCAAGCGCTCCGGCGCCGACGGAATCCTCGCCATCACCCCGTATTACAACCGTCCGACCCCGGAAGGCCTGTACCGCCACTTCGGCACGGTGGCGGAAAACTGCGACCTGCCGATGATGATCTACAACGTGCCCGGCCGCACCGGCACGAACATCCTCCCGGCGACCGTCGCCCGCATCGCCAGGGATTATCCGTCCGTCGTCTGCATCAAGGAATCGTCGGGGATCGTCGACCAGTCGAGCCAGATCATCGCGTTGACGGACGACGGATTCTCCGTCATGTCCGGCGACGACTCCCTGGCGCTGCCGATCATGGCGGTGGGCGGTTCCGGCGTCGTGAGCGTGATCGCCAACATCGTCCCGGCGGAGACGAAGCGGATGACGGCCGCGGCCCTGGCCGGCGATTTCATGAAGGCGCGCGAACTCCATTACCATCTGTTGCCGCTGATGAAGGCCTGCTTCGTCGAGACGAACCCGGCGCCGGCCAAGACCGCGCTCAGGATCATGGGCAAGCTGGACGGCGGTATGCGCCTGCCGATGGTGCCGCTCCAGCCGGAAAGCGAGGCGGCGCTGCTCGAGGCGTTGCGAAAGGTCGGGCTTGTCGGCTGACGTCGCCGCCTGCGTCGGGCAGTGCCTTCTTGGACGCGGCGAAAGGCCCTGTGCCGTCATTTCCGACATCCACTCCAACCTCCGCGCCCTCGAGGCGGTGCTCGCGGACATCGAGTCCCAGGGCGTGCAAAACGTCTGCTGCCTCGGCGACGTCGTCGGCTACGGGGTGCGCCCGGTGGAGTGCTGGCGCATCGTGTCGGCGCGCTGTCCCGTCATCATCCTCGGCAACCACGACCAGGCCCTTTCCATGAAGGGGGTCGCCCGTTTTCATCCAAGGGCGAGGAGGGCGGTGGAGTGGGCGAAGGCGCGCATTCTCGAGGAGGAGGACGGCGGGGAGATGCTCGCCAGGCTGATCGGCCTTCCGGTCAGCTTCGCCTGCGAAAACAGGTTGTTCGTGCATGGCTCGCCGGCCGGGCCGACCATGGACTATCTTCTCCCCGGGGACGCGTTCGATCTTGAGCGCATGAATCGCGAATTCGGCCAGGTCGAGCTTGCCGCCTTCAACGGCCACTCGCACATTCCCGGCGTCATCGAGCGCGGCGGCGCCTTCATCCCGCCGGAAGGCCTTCCCGACGCAACCTACGGGATCGGCGAAGCGCAGGCCATCATCAACGTCGGTTCCGTCGGCCAGCCGCGCGACGGCAACCCGCGTTCCTGTTACGTGATCCTTGACGGCGACCGCGTCCGCTACCGCAGGGTTCCCTACGACGCCCATTCGGCCGCGAAGGAGATATTGGCGCAGCCCGAGCTTGATCCGTTTCTCGGCTACCGCCTGATCGAAGGCAGATAACCCGTATCGCCCGGCGTGCGGCGCCGTTTCCGCGCCGGGCGTTTCATTTGCGCAAGAGGCTTTCATGACGAAGCATGTTTTCATCTCGGGCGGCGTGGTGAGTTCCCTCGGCAAGGGCGTGGTCTCGGCCTCGCTCGGGCGGCTCCTGACGAGCCGGGGACTCAGGGTGTCGTTCCTGAAGCTCGACCCCTACCTCAACCGCGACGCCGGCACCATGAATCCCTACCAGCACGGCGAGGTGTTCGTCACCGAGGACGGGGCGGAAACGGATCTCGACCTCGGCCACTACGAGCGCTTCGCCGACGTCACCCTTGGCCGAAAAAACAACGTCACGACGGGACAGATTTACGGCGAAGTCCTCGACCGCGAGCGCCGCGGCTACTACGACGGCGGCACAGTGCAGGTCATTCCGCATGTCGTCGACACCATCAAGGCGGCGATAACCTGTGCCGGCGAGGACGAACCGGACGTGCTCTTCGTCGAACTCGGCGGCACCATCGGCGACATCGAAGGCATGCCCTTCATCGAGGCGATCCGCCAGTTCATGCTCGAACGCCCGAAGAACGACACCGTGCTGCTTCACCTTGTCCTTCTTCCCGGCCTTCCCGCCGGCGGCGAAATCAAGACGAAGCCGGCCCAGCATTCGGCGCAGAAGCTTCGCGAATGCGGGCTGCACATGGATTTCCTCCTCTGCCGCTCGGAACAGCCGATGCATGCCGGGGTGCGCGAAAAGCTGGCGCTCTACGCCAACCTGCGTCCGGAACGGGTCATCGACGTTCCCGACGTCAAACTCATATACGACATCCCGGACAAACTCCGAGCCCAGGCTCTCGACGACGCGCTTTGCCATCGCCTCGACATCGCGCCCGGTATCGGCGACATGGAGCCGTGGCGGGCCTTCGCCAGGTCGGCCGCGAACGGCGGGCGGTCGCTGCGGATCGCGGCGGTCGGCAAATACACCGGCATGGCCGACTCCTACAAGTCGCTCGGGGAAGCGCTGATCCACGCGGCGGCGGCGCGGGACGCGGCCCTCAAACTTGACTGGATCGAGGCGGAGGACCTGGAGAGGGGCGATCCCTCCGCCATTCTCGCGCTGTACGCCGGGGTGATCGTCCCGGGCGGTTTCGGCTACCGGGGCGCTCTGGGCAAGATGGAAGCGATCCGCTGGGCGCGCGAGACGCGGACGCCGTTCCTCGGACTGTGCTACGGGCTCCAGTGCGCGGTGATCGAGTTCGCCAGGAACGTCTGCGGCGAGGCGAACGCCATCAGCGCCGAATGGCTCGACGACGAAATGTTCGACCGGGAGAACTGCTGGGTCACGCTGCTCGACAATCAGGGCAGGGCGACGCCGCGCGGCGGCACGCTGCGCCTCGGCGCGCAACCGTGCGTCCTCACGCCCGGAAGCAGGGCGCTGGCGGCATATGGCGGCGAACGCGTCAGCGAGCGCCATCGCCACCGCTACGAGGTCAACCCCGGCAAGGTGGCGTTGCTCGAGGCGAACGGCATGCTGGTCACGGGACGGCATCCGGAAAGCGGTCTGGTCGAGATTGTCGAACTGCCGGGCGACCAGTGGTTCGTCGCCACCCAGGCGCACCCCGAATTCAAGAGCACGCCGTTAAAGCCGCATCCGCTGTTCCTCGCGTTCGTCGACGCGGCGAAGGCCGGGATCCGATCGTGAGCGGCATATGAATTACGCGTTACAAATTGCATAAAGACAACATGGTCGCCTGGCCCCCGCAAACGCCCATGATTTTCAAACGCGCCGCTGGCGCATCATGACGCGGGGCTTGATATCTTCTATAGGAGTTCACTTGTACCAGACGGTCGCGGTTTTGGATTACGGCTCGCAGTACACCGGACTGATTGTCCGGCGGCTGCGCGAGTTGCGGGTGCATTCCCGCCTTTTCCCCGGGAACGCATCGGCGCAAACGCTGAAGGCGGAGAGGATCGACGCGATCGTCCTTTCGGGCGGTCCGCGCAGCGTGTACGAGGACGACGCGCCGCACTGTGATCCCGCCATCCTCGAGCTGGGCGCGCCCATCCTCGGCATCTGCTACGGCGCGCAACTGCTGGCGACGGCGCTCGGCGGCGCGGTGGGCGAGTCGGGGATACGCGAATACGGTCGCGCGGTGGCGAAGGTGGTGGGCGATTCGCCCCTCACCAGCGGCCTCCCGAAGCGTTTCGACGTCTGGATGAGCCACGGCGACCTGGTGAACGAATTGCCGACCGGCGCGGCGCCGGTGATGACGACAAGCGCCACCCCCTACGCCGGCTTCGCAATTCCCGAGCGCGGGCTCTACGCGGTCCAGTTCCACCCGGAAGTGCACCACACGCCGCGCGGCGGCGAAATACTCGAAAACTTTCTTTACAACATCGCCGGTCTCAAGGGCGACTGGGTGATGTCCGATTTCGCGGAAACGGCGGTGCGGGCGGTCCGCGAGCAGGTCGGCGACGCCAAGGCGGTGATGGGGCTGTCGGGCGGGGTCGATTCGACCGTCGCCGCCGTGCTGCTTTCGCAGGCGATAGGCGACAACCTCACCTGCATCTTCGTCGACAACGGCCTTCTCCGGAAAGGCGAGTTCGAGCGCGTCCGCGCCCGCTACGGCAGGCGTTTCCGCATCGAGGGCATCCGCGCCGGCGACCGCTTCCTCGACGCGCTCAAGGGGATCACCGATCCGGAGCGGAAGCGGAAAATCATCGGCAGGGTGTTTGTCGACGTCTTCCAGGAGGAGGCGCACAAGATCACCGGGGTCGAATATCTCGGGCAGGGGACGCTGTACCCCGACGTCATCGAATCCTCGGGCGGCTACGGCGCCGGCGGCGCCGCCGTCATCAAGAGCCACCACAACGTGGGCGGCCTGCCGGAAAAGATGGGCCTCAAGCTCGTGGAGCCGCTTCGCGAACTGTTCAAGGACGAAGTGCGCGAACTCGGCGTCGCCCTCGGCATCCCCGAAGACGAGCTTCGCCGTCATCCCTTCCCGGGTCCCGGCCTTGCGGTGCGGGTCATCGGCGAAGTGACGCCGGAGCGGGTCGCCACCCTGCAGGAGGTGGATTCGATCGTCCTCGAGGAAATCCACGCCGCCGGCTGGTACAGGAAGCTTTGGCAAGCTTTCGCCGTGCTCTTGCCGACAGCGTCCGTGGGCGTCATGGGCGACCAGCGCACCTACGAGGCGGTCGCGGCCCTGCGGATGGTGGAGAGCGAGGACGGCATGACGGCGGACTGGGTGGAGGTTCCCTACGAGCTTATTCGCCGCATTTCCACCCGGATCACCAACGAGGTCAGGGGCGTCAACCGCGTCGTGTACGACGTCTCCTCGAAGCCGCCGGCGACGATCGAGTGGGAGTAGAAAGGCCCCCGCCTTTTCGACCCGCTTCTTTTGCGTGGACTTTTGGAGGAAATCGGGCCGACCGCCGCCCGATTTCCTCCAAAGGTGTTACCGCTCACGGTACGAGGGGTTGATTTTTCGCCAAGTCGGGCTTTTTTCAGGGGCGTGGGCGCGTCTTTTCCTTTTTCCAACCGCTTTCCCTCAAGTTTTTTATTATTTTCGCCGAAAGAAATGGAAATACGGGGGAAAGTGTTGTCCGTAAGGCCGCGCGCGGCCGTGTGCGACGTGTTTCGCAACCGGCGCATGAAGCGGGGCGCGGCGTTCAGGGAGGAGGATGGATGTACGAGAAAACAGTCGTTTTGCGCAAAAACGGCCACTGGTACGTGTTGAATTCCCAGACCGGCGACGAGCGTGAAATTATCCTGGCCCTTATGGAATATGCCGAACAACAAAAATACGACATTGAAAAAGGGGAAGTGTACGACCTGATGCGCCAGCTCGGCTGGAAGCTGGAAGTATACATCCCCGGCCTCGGTGCGGCGTAACGGGATGATTTCGGATCCCGAATCCCCGGAAAATCGCCAGCGCCGGGAAGGTATACTGGGCGCGGCCCGAAATTGTGAAAACGGGAGATGGAAGTTGCCCTGTTCCACATCTGTTTCCCTTGGCCATATCATGGCCGCGAACAGTCGAGGGAATCACGAATCCGGACCGTGAACGGTATGAAAAACGGCTTCGCGTGAGGCCGTTTTTTTATTTTGCCGACAGTTTTTATCGGAAGGCAGGTTCCACTTATCAGAACTTTTTGCCAATTCCGCATTTAGAGCGAAAAATATTTAAAAGGATGAACAACCTTCAGGAAAGTAGTCGATACGTGTAATAGCGTCCCGACCATTCGGGATCCGACCGCGTTCCGTCGGCGCGAAACGGTCCCGTGACTGGAGGAGGCCACGGAAGGAAGCGTGGCCCCGTGAACGACGAAAACGGCGACGGCTTCCGCTTTGTTATGCGGCGCCGAACCCGATGGGTGTGGAAAATGGACAAAACCTCGGAAAAAGCCAAATCAGCCCAGGACTCCGGGCGTGCGCATCGGCAAACGCCGCGCTTCGGGCCTTTCGTCACCATTGCCGCGTCGCTGCTATTGTTGTTCGGTGCTGCGAGCCGGGTGGGCAAGGCGCCGGAAATCCCCGCCCTGATGGGCATCGACGAGCAGGCCGAACGCAGGGTCAAGGCGGATCCGTCATTGATCGACGCTATGGTGATGATCGGCGGCGTCCCCGTTGAAAGGCAGGCGGTCGTCCAACCGCGCGGTTCGCTTCCCCTCGATTTTCCGCCTGCTCCTCCCTCGCGCGGCGATCTCGGCGTCGAAGCGAGGCCGTCCGACAACGCGCTCAACCTCCGCCCGTCTCCCGGTCTTTCCATAAATTACCACGACGAAGACCCGGTCGAGTACTCGCCCGAGGCGTACGAAGAGTATGTTCCGCCCGCGCCGACGCGGATCGCTCCTCCGCCGCCGGCGAAAAAGACCCACCGGGTTGCCGAGGGAGACACCTGGGCGAAAATCGCCAAACGCAACCTCGGCGACGCCAACCGGTGGCGGGAGATCCGCTCACTCAATCCCGGCGCGCAGAACGGCCTGATGGTCGGCATGGAGCTGAAATTGCCGTAATACGCTGTTCATCCGTTTGAACAACATTGATTTACAGGAAAATCACGGTATATTCTTTCGTATGGTCGAGTCCGACGACAAAGCGGTAATCTTCGATATGGACGGCGTGCTGGTCGACAGCATGGGCGTCCACTGGAAGGCGTGGCAGGAAGTGTTCGCCAGGCGCGGCGTCACCATCTCTCCCAGGGATTTCGAGAAAACGCCCGGCCTCTGCGCGAGGCCGGTTCTCCGTATGCTTGCGGGGCGCGACTACGACGAGGCGGAGACGAAGGCGATCGTTCGCGAACAGGCGGAAGCGGCGCAGCGGCTTCTCCGCGACGATTTTCCGAAAATGCCAGGCATAGACGAGCTTATCAGGAGATTGGACGAGGCTGGCTGGAAAATGGCGGTGGGAACTTCCGGTCCGATCGAAACCATCCGCCTTGTGCTCGACCGTCTCGACGAAGGCCACAGGCTCACGACCCTGGTGGTCGCCGCCGACGTGACGCGGGGCAAGCCGCATCCGGAGGTGTTCCTGAAGGCGGCGGAGAAGCTTGGCGTTTCACCGGCCAGGAGCGTGGTCGTCGAGGACAGCGTCGCAGGGCTCGAGGCCGCGAGGGCGGGGGGCTTCAAATCGGCCGCCATCACCTCGACCTTCCCGGCCGACACGCTTCGTCCGCTTGCCGATCTTCTCGTCGAGTCGTTGCGCGAATTGTCGCCCGCGATACTGGAACGCCTTATACGATAACTGGGTCCAGCGCGTTCGATTTGGGAGCGCCCGGTCCGTCCTCTGGTTTGGCGAAGTTCAACGCAAACCAAAATATATGGAAAAAGCGAAGGGTTCCGCCAGTACGGGGTATAAATAATTGAGGCTTCCCGCAATTTACGTGACTCTGCCAAGGATACCTTTTTCGGTATGGTTCGCCGTTTCGTATTGATGGCGCTTATCGCCGTCGCAACCGGGGTTGGTTTCGCCGGGGAATTGTCTTTCGGCAATTTCGGGAGCGATTCGTTCCGCTTCTCGCCCGCCCAGAAAATGGCTGAAAGAAGACTGCTCGACGTTGCCCTGATTCCGGAATCCTCCGTGGTCGGCGCGGGGCAGCCGTTTACGGTCGTCGTCTCCCTTCGCCATATGGGCGGCGGCTACACCTACTGGAAAAACCCGGGCGGCCCCGGTCAGGGCAGCACCATCAACTGGCGCCTCCCCAACGGGTTCTCGGTCAGCGAACCTGAATGGCCGGCCCCGGAAGTCCACACCAGTTCCGGCATCACGTACTACATCTATAAGGGCGTCGTCAACATCCCCTTCACTGTTACGCCGCCGGCGTCGCTGCCGGCCGGATCGCCGATCGAGATTCAGGCCGACGTCGACACCCAGGTCTGCACTCCCCGCACCTGCACGCCGAAGAAAATTCCGGCCGCCGCGCGCATGACCGTCGGCGAGCGCACCGGCTCCGTGAATCCGATCGTGGAAAAGGCGCGGCTCGCCTTGCCGGTGCCGCCGAAAGAATGGTCGATCGAGGTGCGTCCCGAGTCGGGAACGCTGGAACTCCGCATCAAGCCGGACGGCCCGGTCAATCCGGATCCAGGCGCGATTTACTATTTCGACGCCTCATCGCCGGCGCCGATCGCCGACAGCCAGTCGCCGCAGACGGCGCGCAGGGACGGCGACGATTGGGTGCTTTCCATTCCGTTGCGCGGCGATATCGAACAGGCGACGGCGCTGTCCGGGGTGCTTTGGGCGGAGAACGGCTGGCTCGCCGGCAAGCGCGTCCCGGACACCTTCACGATCAACCATTCTTTCCTCGAGGAAGAGACGCTCTCGTTCATGCCGCGTTCAGGCGGCCCGAAGACCTCCCTCGACACGCTGATGCTCCTCGTCTTCGCCTTCCTCGGCGGGCTTCTCCTCAACGTCATGCCCTGCGTTTTCCCGGTCATCAGCCTCAAGGTCATGGGCTTCGCCAAACAGGCGCACAAGGACAGGCGCTCCGTCTTCATTCACGGCCTCGCCTACGGCGCCGGCGTCCTCATCTGCTTCTGGGTTCTCGGCATTCTGGTGATATCCCTCGGCAGGGGTTGGGGCGCGCAACTCCAGTCGCCGCTGTTCGTCTTCCTGCTCTGCAATCTGTTCGTCGTCATGTCCTTGAACATGGCTGGCGCATTCGAATTCGGGACCTCCGCCGCCAACGCCGGCCACACGCTCCAGAATCAGGACGGCATCAAGCGTTCCTTCCTTACCGGGCTTCTGGCGACCGTGACTTCGACCCCCTGTTCGGCCCCGTTCCTCGGGTCGGCGCTCGCCTATGCGTTGTCTCTTCCCGCGCACCTGGCGCTTGGCGTTTTCACGCTCATGGGAATCGGCTTCGCGTTGCCGTACATCGCCCTCGCCCTTTTTCCCAACTGGCTCAAACGCCTTCCGAAGCCCGGCCCCTGGATGGACACCTTCCGCCAAGCCATGAGTTTTCCCCTCTTCGCGACCTGCGCGTATATGCTCTGGACGCTCGAGGCGATGATCGACGAATGGCGGCTTCTCATGACCCTGTTCGGCCTGGTCGCGGTCGCCTTCGCCTGCTGGATCTACGGCAGGAACCAGAAGGCGCGCCACGTCCACGGCAGGACGGGCGGCAAGTGGGGCATACCGACGCTGGCCGCGTTCGCGCTCGCCTTCGGGCTGTGGATGGGCTGGCCGTCGGCGGCCGCCGGCGTGCAATGGCGCGACTGGTCCCCCGAGCTGGTGCGCTCGCTCCTTGCGGAGGGGAAGGCGGTGTACGTCGATTTCACGGCCCGCTGGTGCGCCACCTGCCAGTTGAACAAGCGCGTGTACAAGGATTCCGAAATCACCGGCCTGTTTGGCGAAAAGAACGTCACGCTTCTCAAGGCGGACTGGACGCAACAGGACGACCGCATCACGGAGGTCTTGCGCAACGAGTTCAACAAGGCGGCGGTGCCGGTGACGGCGATTTACGTCCCGGGTGAAAGCCAGGCCAGGCTGCTCCCCGAGATTCTCACCGTCGATACGATCGCCCGCGAACTCGAAACGCTTCCCTGACGCGGATTTTGGCGCGCCGGGAACGCCGCGGCTTTTGGCCGGTTCCGTGCGTGGCGTTCAGGATTTCGACTGGCATACGCAAATATGCATATGTCGGACAACGCTCCCGTTCCTGGCGGGGGCGTTTTCGCGTTTCCCGGCGTTTTCTTTTGAATTCCGGGGCGTTACCTGTAAAAATATACCGGGCACCGCCCGAAATTGTGAAAATGGGGATGGGGGTCGCCCTGCTCCACAGCTGTTTCCCTTGGCCATCTCATGGCCGCGCGCAGTTGGGGAACCACGACTCCGGACCGTGAACGGTATACCGTTGGAACCGGCACTCTCAACCAAAAAGGGGGCGACAGTTTGACGCACCAACACGCCATCGCCGCCATCAGGCCGGCGCGGCTTTCCGACGTCGCCGCGATCGTCGGCGCCGCCAGGGATTTTGGACAGGAAGGCATTATGATTCCGCTGTCGGTCGGCGACGTCACCGAACGCCTGCGCGAATTCATCGTGGCGGAAGCGCCGGAGGAGGGCGTCGTCGGTTGCGTCGCCGTGCATGTCACCTGGGGGCTTCTCGTCGAGGTGCGCTCGCTCGCCGTTCGTCGCGAGGCGCAGGGCAGGAGCATCGGCCGCCAGCTCATGGAGGCGGCGTTCAGGGACGCCAGGCGGCTTGGCGCGACCGAGATGTTCACCCTCACCTACATCCCCGAATTCTTCCGTCGCTTCGGCTTCGAGGAGATAGACCGGGGCGATCTGCCGCATAAGGTGTGGCTCGACTGCGTGAAGTGCCCGAAATTCCCCGACTGCGGGGAAACGGCGATGAAGCTTCCGCTCCCCTGCGGAACGGGCGTCGCCTGACCGATCCCTTTCCCCGGCATGGAATCCTCCTTCCGGGGGTTGCGAGTAAAAGGATGGAGCATGTCATTCATCATACCGGTGCGTTACGGCCTGATGGCCGTTGCCGAGGGGTTTCTTTCCGAAAGCGACGCGTTTCGGGTCGGCGACGAGGTCGTGGTGAAAACCGGGCGCGGCATCGATCTGGGCGAGGTCGCCGCCAAGCCGCGGCCCCTGGCCGAGAACGAGGAACCGGCGGGCGAGCTGCTGCGGATTGTGAACGAGGCGGACCAGCGGATCGCCTCGCACATCAGGGAGTCGCGCGAGCCGGAGGAATTCCACACCTGTCAGCAATGCATTCGCGAACGCCAGTTGCCGATGCGCCTCGTCGGGGTCGAGCATCTCTTCTCCGGCGACAAGATCATCTTTTATTTTCTCGCCGAGAACCGGGTCGATTTCCGCGAGCTGGTCAAGGAACTCGCCCGGCGGTACCGCACCCGCATCGAAATGCGGCAGATCGGCGTCAGGGACGAGGCGCGATTGCTCGCCGACTACGAGCACTGCGGCAGGGAGCTGTGCTGCCGCACCTTTATCCGCAACCTCGAGCCGGTCACCATGCGCATGGCCAAAACCCAGAAAACCACCCTCGATCCATCCAAGATCTCCGGTCACTGCGGCAGACTCATGTGCTGCCTGCGCTTCGAGGACGAGGTATACGCGCAGCTCCAGTCGGAGATGCCGCAGCGCGGGGCGATGTGCGTCACGGAGAATTTTTCCGGCGAAGTCGTGGCGTTCGACATGTTCAAGCGGGAGATCGTCCTCGCCCTCCCCGACGGCGGCGAGGAGACCGTGCACATCTCGCAGATCAAGGAAATCCACGGCCGGAAGGGAAGGCCGCTTTCCGGCGCCTATCCGGCCCGGGAGGCGACCCAGGCCCGCACGAGCGGCCGCTTTCCCGGACGCCACAGCGCCAGGAATCCGGGTCGCCCTTCGGCGCGGCGCGACGGCCAGGCGCGGGAGGAGGGACAGGAGGGAGAGGACGGCCAGGGTCGCCAGCCGGAAGCCATGAACGGGGAAAACGGCCCCGCGCCGGATCGGGCGGACGGGAGCAAGGACGTCGGAACCGGCGACGAAGCAACAGTTTGAAAGGCGGCCGCGATGGACGAACCCTTGAGCGTGGAAGAGATGCGGGCCCATATCGCGAAGCTGGCCCGCACCGACGGCCGCTACGCGCCCGAGGCGTTCTTTTTCGTCAACGACGTGGTCGGCCGCACCGTGGAGTGGTTGCAGAACGGGGAAATGATTCCGCGGGACGTCGATCCGTCGCGCGGCGCCGAGGGCTGCAACTTTCATATCAGCGGGTTCGAGATGCTCGAGGGCATGCGCCGCCTGGCGCGCGAACGCTGGGGCTGCATGGCTAGGCGCGTGCTGGAGCATTGGGGCGTCACGCGCACCGAAGACGTGGGCGAGATCGTCTTCATGATGGTGGACGACGAAAAGCTGCAATGGAAGCGGCGCGAATCCGACACCAAGGCGGATTTCGCCGGCGGCTACGATTTCGGCCATGTTTTCGACGCGTGGGAAGGATGACCGTCCCGCCATGTTCGACAATTTTTCGTACGTCATTCCCGACCAATTGGCCGGTTGCGCCAAGCCGCGCGGCCAGAAGGGGTTGTTGGCCCTGTCGCGGCGCGGCATCGGGGCTGTCGTGTCCCTCACCGAGGAAGCGCTTGACGAAAAAATGTTGGCGAAGTACGGTGTTATGCCGTTGCATCTGCCGATACAGGACTTCACCCCCCCAACCCAAGAACAAATGGACGCGTTTGTCCGCTATGTGGACGAGCGCTTGGCGGAGGGGCGGAAAGTCGCCGTCCACTGCCACGCAGGCATGGGAAGGACGGGGACCATGCTTGCATGTTACCTCATGAGCCGGGGCATGTCGGCGGCGGACGCGATGCGGCGCATACGCGCCCTGCGCCCGGGATCTATCGAAACGCCCGCGCAGGAAGAATGTCTGCGGGAATACGGACGCCGGAGAAAACGCTGAAAGGGGCCGCCAGTGCCTGAAGCCAAAGAACTCCCGGACATGGAGAAGGACCTCGACTTCGCCACCCTCGCCATCGCACACCGCGTCATCACCCGCGAACAGCTCGAAGAGGCGGAACGGACCATAGAACGCGAGGTGGACGTCGGGAAACCCCGCCGCCCGGTGGAGGACGTGCTCCTCGAGAAGGGGGTGCTCCGCTCGGAACAGGTGTGGGCGGTATTCAAGGCTAAGGAACGGCTGATCCGCGACGCCCGGACGCGCGGCCAGCGGATCGGCGGCTACGAGATCATCTCCAAGATCGGCGAAGGCGGCCTCGGCGTCGTCTACAAGGCGCGTCAGCTCTCGATGGGCCGCATCGTCGCCCTCAAGGTGCTGCACGAACGCTGGGTGACGGACGACGAGTTCCGCAAGCGCTTCCTGGTCGAGGCCCGGCTCGTCGGCCGCCTCAGCCACCCCAATCTCATCCAGGTCATCGACGTCGGCCGCTATCGAAACACCCTGTATTTTTCGATGGAATTCGTCGACGGCGAACCGGTCGACGCCACCCTCGACCGCGAGGGCCGCATGGACATCCGCTCGGCCGTCGCCATCGCCATCCAGGTCGCGGGCGCGCTCGAATATCTGCATCAGCGCCGCATCGTCCACCGGGACATCAAACCCGGGAACATCATGGTCACCAAGAGCGGCATCGCCAAACTGGGCGACTTCGGCTTCGTGAAGTCCAGCCTCGAGTCCGTCCTGTCCACCGAGGGCGAGGTTCTCGGGACCCCCGACTACATCTCCCCCGAGGCGGCGAAAGGCGAGAAGAATCTCGATTTTCGCAGCGACATGTATTCCTTCGGCACCACGCTCTACCACATGCTCTCCGGATCGCCCCCTTTCGGCGGCAGCGTTTCGGACGTCATGGACCAGCACATCAAGACGGAACCGCGTCCGCTCGCCAGTCTGGTCAAAGGCGTACCAACCCGCATGATCGACCTGGTCGACAAATTGATGCGCAAGCGCCCCGAGGACCGGTACCAGAATTTCGGCGATCTCATGGCCGACCTCGAGGCTGTCCGCGCCGAGGCGAAGGGCGAAGGCCCGCCGCCCGGAGTCGCCACCCGGACAAGCCTCGCGCGGGACGCGAAGGAAGGCGGCGGCGCCGTTCCAACGCCGCGCTCGGGTGAGGAATACGAGCTCCAAAAGACAGTCTCCAGCCTTAAGGCGGCGCTCGGCTGGCTGGGCGCGGGCCTGGTCGCCGCCATCGCCGTCATCATCTACCTTCTCGTCTTCAGGAAGCCGCCGGGCGCATGAGGCGGGTCTACCTCGACAACGCCCCGCCGCGAAGCCGCGGCCGGGGCGCAGAGCGCCCACGGGGCGGCGGCGCTTTTTACCGGCATGAAGTATGTGGAACAGGAAGGCGTCGATGCGCTCCGCGAGGAGGCGAACGCGCTGGCGCGATTGTTTGTCGGTCGGGCGCGGACGCTTTTCACTTTCGCGCGCCAATATCCTATCCCACCGACGCCAAGCTGTACCACGCCATGCTCAAGAAGTTGACCAGGTTGGCGAAGCGGCAGGGGGTGAGCTTTCGCCAGACCTATGGGCGCGTCTCCAAGAGGGCGTTGGCGAAGTCCGGGCGTTATTTCCATGCCCGCCAGAACCGGCGGGCGATGCGCGAAGTCCGTCGCCTGAAGACCATGCTGGGGCGGGTGATTCGCGATATTGGCCGGAAGATCGCCGGGGACGCGTTGTTGGGGCGAATCTTCGAGGAGATTCTCGCCTTTGCGACGTGTCTTTACAATCAGAAGAAAAACGACAAGAACAAGATGTACAGCCTCAATTGGCGGTTTCATGCGCATGCATGAGGAACGCATACACTGGCGCGAGTTTACGGAATGATTCGGCGACGACGGCGGCGAGGTTTTTCGAGAACAAGCGCCGCGTGTCCTCGCTGTAATGAAGCGCGGTGACGCTCTTTCGTTCCAACCAGTCGCGGTCCTTTTCCGGGGCGTCCGGAAAGCGCTGACGCTTGTAGAAGTCACCGTCGATTTTGAACGCGGGCAGCCGGTCGAGCGCGTCACGCGCTTCGAGATAGCGTTTGTCTCCGGCGAGGACGAGTTGGCGTATGCGCTCCATAACCCCCGGCGGCGCGGCGTAGTAGCCGCAACCGTAATGATGGAAATCGGGCGTGAATTCGAAAAACCACACCGGATGCGTCATCCCTTTCGAGCGTTGAAACACCCACCACAGGGCGCGCTTGAACATTGTCTTGTTCCGCGTCATGCGCCGGCAATCGCGATAAATCCGGCATACGGCGCGCTTCGGGTCGACGTTGAGAAGCGGGTCGATATCGAGCATGGTCGGGATCAAATCCCGCGCCAAATCAAGCATAGGCCGCCTGACGTATTTTTCGAACTCGTCCTTGTGCTCGAAGAACCATTCCCGGTCGTTGCGCCGGTGATTTTCGTCAAGAAAATGCAGGCTTTTTTGCGAAAAGAACATGGCTGCTTCCTCCATTGCGGGCGTCCGGCCCCGAATTCGCCTGTATCGCGGCTGATGAAAAACGGGCGGCCTGGCGGCCGCCCGTTTCGTGAATACTCTTGTTTCGTTGTCGATCCGTAGCGGGTCAGATCGTCGCCATGTACTCGATGAGTTCGACGGTCTTGGTGGAGTAGCCCCACTCGTTGTCGTACCAGGAGACGACCTTGACGAAGTTGGGGTTGAGCATGATGCCGGCCTTGGCGTCGAAAATCGAGGTGCGGGGATCGCCGATGAAGTCGGAGGAGACGACGTCGTCTTCGGTATAACCGAGAATGCCCTTCAACTCGCCTTCGGACGCGGCCTTCATCGCGGCGCAGATCGCGTCGTAGTCGGTGGCCTTCTCGAGACGGCAGGTGAGGTCGACGACGGAGACGTCGAGGGTGGGCACGCGGAACGACATGCCGGTGAGCTTGCCCTTGAGGTCGGGAATGACCTTGGTGACCGCCTTGGCGGCGCCGGTCGAGGACGGGATGATGTTGTAGGTCGCCGCGCGGCCGCCGCGCCAGTCCTTCGCCGACGGGCCGTCGACCGTCTTCTGGGTCGCGGTGGCGGAATGGACGGTGGTCATGAGGCCTTCGATCATGGTGAAGTTGTCGTGCAGCACCTTGGTGATGGGCGCGAGGCAGTTGGTGGTGCAGCTGGCGTTGGAGACGATGACGTCGTCCTTGGTGATCTTCTTGTGGTTGACGCCGAGAACGAACATCGGGGTGTCGTCCTTCGACGGAGCCGACATGACGACCTTCTTGGCGCCGGCCTTGATGTGGGCTTCGGCCTTTTCCTTGGTGAGGAAGATACCGGTGGATTCGACGACGAAGTCGGCGCCGATATCGCCCCACTTCAGGTTGGCGGGATCCTTCTCGCCGGTGATGCGGATCTTCTTGCCGTTCACGACCAGATTGCTGCCGTCGACGGCGATGTCGCCTTTGAATGCGCCATGGATGGTGTCGTACTTGAGCATGTAAGCGAGATAAGCGGCGTCGAAAAGGTCGTTGACGCCGACGATCTCGACATCCGGGCGGGTCTGGGCGGCGCGGAACACAAGACGCCCGATGCGGCCGAAACCATTGATGCCAATCTTGACTTTTGCCATTGTAAATCCTCCATTGATTGGGGGGGTCGCCCCGATTGAAGTATCCACACACCCGGAATACATGATAAAAATAGGGAGCGTCGGCCAAGCCGGATGTTCCGCGAACTACACCGCCCCGACTCCCTGGCAACGCATTATAGCACGAGCCGAAATACCGCGCAAGCGGGAATAGATATTTTTTTCCCGTATTGAAGCGGGGCAGAGGGCGACACTGAAATATGCCGGATGCTCCGAACCGCGTCAGTCACATTGGACGAGAAATTTTCCACCCCATGGCGAAACGCTCCGTAGCGCGGACGCATCGACGGCGGCGAGGGAGGAAAAGCCTGTCATGCTTACCGCCCTTCTCAGTTCAGAGGAAAAGGCGGCCAGTGTTTTTTTAACTCCCGCCGCTCCTTCTGCGGCCAGCGCGGGAAGCAGTGCCCCACCGACGCACACGCCGTCCGCCCCCAGCGCGACCGCCTTGTACGCATCCAGCCCGCCGGCGACGCCGCCGTCAAGAAAAACAGGAATGCGCGCGCCGACTGTTTTTACGATATCCGGCAATACCATAAGGGGCGGAGCAGTCCAATCCAGAACCGTGCCGCCTTGATTGGAGACGACGATACCTTTAGCCCCCGCGTCGAGCGCCTTTTGCGCATCCTGGACAGAAAGGACGCCCTTGACAATGAACGGTAGGGAAGTCGCCGCCACGTAGGCACGCAGATCGGCGAGCGATTGTGGGCGCACCGGTTCCGGCGCGTAGCCATTTTTCATCCCGAATCCGAACGACACGTCCATGCCCACCGCCATGACGCCGGAACGTTGCGCCTTGCCAATCCAATCGAGCACCGCTTCTGTGTTCCTGACCGGCTTCAGCACTTTGATCGCTTTCGCACCTGTATCGACGACGCGGCGCAGTTCATCCTCTTCGCCGACGCCGATCCACACAGGGACTCCGGCGGCCTTGGCGGCGTCGGCTGCATCCACAAGGCCGCCCGGCCGCAGGCGATCGAGGCCCGACAATGCGGCCGGCATGACAGGCGACGCGAACGTTTCCCCGAACAGCCGCGTTTCAATTGACGCTTCGACCGCGTTGATCATGCGCAGTTCGACCACCAGGGAATCGAAGCATTCCCGTGCGAGGCGAGACGGATTGCCCGGTTTTTTGTTCACAAATGTAAAGTCAAGTCCGCTCGCCGCCACCTTTTCGCAACCATGTTCATCAATGGATTTCGGCATATATTTTTCCTGTCAGATTACCCCCGGCCTAATTTCGCGATCCGCGTGAGGATGCGGTCGAGCGCGTTTGCGAAGCGCTGAAGATCGGCTCGGCCGTATTCCTTGGGGCCGCCGGTTTGCACGCCGGCGGAACGAAGCTCGGTCATCAAGTTGCGCATGGCGAGGCGTTCGCCGATATTGCCCGAATCGATCACCTCGCCGCGCGAATTCAACGCCAGCACTCCGGCCTCGACGAGGCGCGCCGCCAACGGAATGTCGTCCGTCACCACGAGATCGTTGCCGCGCGCCTTTTCGACAATATGATCGTCAGCCTTGTCAGCACCCGCCGGGACGAGGACAAACCGGAGAAATTGCGATTCCGGGACGCGCATCCACGAATTGGCGACAAACGCCGCCGCCAGCCGCCGCCGCTCGGCGGTGCGCATGGTCAAGCCGCGCACTTCGCGCGGCGTCGCGTCAGCGTCGACCCACAGGGTGAAGCCGCCGTCTCCGCGTTCAGATTGATCCGCCATTTCCAACCCCTCATTCCGTCGCGCCGTTGTCAGCGCAACCGCGACGATGCATGCGGCCGGGCGGCCGTCATGGCGGCATTCCCGGCGTTCCGACGGCGAAAATCAGACCGCCAAGCCATTCCGGGGAAGCCACGCCCAGCAACGCCGACGCGAAAAGCAGCGGCAGCGGCGGAACCAGCTCCCACGGGAAGTCGGAGCCGGTTTCGCCGTCGGCGTCTTCCGGAGCGCTCAAGTCGGCGGTCGCCTCTCCCGCCTTTCCGTCCGTCTCCCGGAAGCCGCCGGCGGTTGACGCAAGCGCGAGGAATTTGTACGCGACAAGCGTCAGCGCCGCGCCGATGACGGCAACGATCCAGCCGTCGCCCGCGCCGATGAGAAAGCCGCACGCCTGAAGAAGCGTCGGGAAGGTTCCGAACGGCGGCAGGCAAAGACAAGCCATGCCGCCGCACAACCACAGGGACCGCGCCGCGCCGCCCCCCCCGACGGAATCGCCACGGCGGCAGCCGGGCGTGCATCCCATGGACATGACGAGCGCGGCCGCGACTGGCGCGAAGGCGAAGACATGGTATGCGGCCACTCCAGCCATGACGCCGCCTCCGCCAAGACAGAACAGGGCGAAACCCGCATGCAGGGAGAAGACGCCGCAGAGAAGGCCCGGGCGCGAGCGGGCCAGGAGAAGGACCGGCAAGGCCGCCGCGACAGCGATTGCGCCGAGAGCCGACATGAGCGCCCCGGCGTGAATTCTGCCGTCCGCGGCGGTTGCCGAGTCGCGGATACGAAGAAGAACCAGAAACGCGCCCGGCGGGACGACGCCGGCGGCGAGGCCGCGAACCGGCGTCGGGGCGCGCAGCAGGAGATCCGGCAGCCACGCGGCGAGGGGCTGGGCGAGCATGAGGGATGCCAATCCGACGGCGGCGAAAAGCATCCCCGCGCGAACCTGGCCGGCGAAAACCAGGAGCGCTCCGCCAAACGTCGACGCCAGCGCCAGCGCCGCCAGCATGAAAAACCTGTCGGCGATCCCCACGGACAACCCGAGAAACCCCGTCATCGGCGCAAGCGCCAGCGTCATGCCGGCCAGAACGATCAGAGATGAAATGATCCCGCCCGCCATGCACAAGGCCGTCGCCGCCAGCAGGACAAGCGCGGCTGCCGTGCAGGCGATGCGGACGGACTTGGCCGGCGCACCGTCCCGTTGTGTCGGCAAGTCGACGGTAATGCGCAGCGATACGGCAAAAAGCACGGCCGATGCGAGGGCGAGGAATTCAATGCCATACCTGCCGAAGGAGAAGGACCGCGAAAATCCGGGGAAAATAAGCATGCACATCGCCAGCGCCAGTTGCAGCGCGGCGGCGAGGGGAAGAACAAGAACGCGGAACGCCCTTCCCGAATCCGGCAGGGCGGACGCGGACAGAACCGCCAACAAGGGAGCGAGAAGCGGCAGCAAACGGATCATGCGGCGGGATTCCCCCTTCTGTCGTTCATATTCGGATCCAGGCCAAAAACGGCGACATGACCGCCAGGGCGCACGCCGCTCCGAGCGCCAAGACGGAGCGTTTGCCGTCAAGCCTCGGCGCGAACGCGCCCGCAAGCCCGGCAAGCGCGCCGAAAACGGCGAGCCCGGCGAAGACCCTCGCCGCATCGAGCGGATCGAGGTCGAGCCGCGGCAAGGCGATCTGCACCGCCATGCAGCCCAGCGTCCACAATTTCAAATGTTCCGCATATTTGAGCATGGCCAGTTCCGGGCCCCCGAAATCGCGCTCGACCGCGTCATGCGCCAGCTTCGGCTCCCATCCCGCGAGATCGTCGAACGGAGCTTTCCCCGATTCCGCGAGCGTGGCGACGGCGAAAGCGAACGAGGCGGCAAGCAACGCGACGATATAGTCTGCGCGCGCCCGGCCGGTAAGCCCTTCCAGCGCCGCCGCGAGCGAAGTTCCGTCGCCGACGGCGAGAATGGTTGCAAGGGCGGCGAACGCCGTTATGCAGACAAGCGTGGATCGTATGGCAAGCCGTCCGGCGCCGAACCCGGGAAAACCGCTTCGCCCGAAGGCGGCGGCGACGCCGAACGTCCGGCCCGACGCCAACGCAACCATCCACAGCGCGAAATCGCCGGGGAACGAAAGCGCCGACGCTTCCGTCCCCAACGGCGTCGTGAAGAGCAGGAGACAGGAGGCCGTCAACACACCGGCCGGAATCACGCCATCGATGAACATCACGCGCCTGCCGCGTTTACGCGCCAGCGTCAGGAGGTCGCGATACGGTTGGAGCATGCCGTCCCCGTCCCGGCCGGCGAAAAACGCGGTCATCCTGTCGACGAACCCGCTGAACAGCGGACAGAGCGCCAGAGACAGAAGAATCGCGGCCCACGATATTAGCGACGACATCATCGTGTCCATAGCCATAACGCCAGCGTCACAACCGCGAAACAGACAACGCCCAACCACACCCGCCCGCTGGCCGCCAGGCGCGTCGCACAGGAAAATCGGAGACGCAACGCGTTCCGCGAATCGGACTCGACGCCGGACGCTTCCTCCGCCGGGGTGGCGTCGGGAAAAACGCCGTCGACCGACGGGAGTGCGGAATATGCGGCGACGCTTCCGGACGCCTTTTCCCTGCCCTGTCCAGCGACACCGGCCTTGCCGGCTTTTCCGATCCTGCGCGCAAACACCAGACGCCAGCCGATGAAAAGCGCCGCGAAGACGGTCAACGCCGCGAGCGTTGCCCTGGTCGCCGCCGGAAAGGCGGTTCCGGTCGCGAAAACAAGGTAAGCGCCGAAAAACACCATGCCCATCGGCGCGACAAGGCTTGACGGCGTTTCCTTTTTGGACGGATATGCGCTGCCAGCCTTGGCCTGGCCGAAAAACACGAGCCCGAACGCCCTGCCGAGGGCGAGCGCCCCCAATACGGCGCCACCGGTCAACGTCGCGCCGGCAAAAACAAAGAGCAGCACATCGGCGAGGGAGTCGGACAGGGTGAGACCGGTCACGAGGTCGGCGAGAATCCGCGAACCGGCCGCGAAGCCGCCGAAAGGCGGCAACAGGGAAGCCCACAAAGCGCCGAGGAGAAACAGCGTCCCCGTCGCCGGCAATGCCCGGAACAGGCCGCCGAGATGGCGAAGGCTTCGTGAACCGCCGCGCAGCCTGATATTGTCGGCGCAGAAAAAGAGAAGCGCGCCGGACATGACCTGATTGGCGACGAAGAACGCGGCGATGGAAAAGTCCGTCCGCGTCGGCCGCTCGCCCGCCCTGAAAATGAACCCCGCCCCGATCGCCAGCGCGGCGAGACCGGTATTCTTGAGCGCCGACCAGGCGAGCAGTCGCGACAGGTCGCTTTGCGTCAACGTCCGCCAGCCCGCGTAGACGGCGGTGACGCCGCCGACCGCGATCAGAGCCGGCCCGAACCACGCCGGAGGCGGCGTCGCAGTCTGCAGCGAAAGGCGCACAAGTCCATGGAAGGCCAACGCCGGAACCGCCCCTTCGGGGAATGCGGCAATCCGGCCGGGCACGGCGACCGGCGCATCGGCGTGGCCGTGGCAGAACGGGAACAGACCGGCCAGCGCGGCGAAGCCGGCAAGGAGGAGAATCCAGAACCAGTCGGACGAGGCGCCGGTGAAGTTGGCGGATTGGAAGTTCAGGCTGCCGGAACCGGCCGCCGCCACGAGAAGCGCGGCCAAAAGACAGCCCCAGCCGAAATACGCCGTCGTCCACCGCACCCGACCGGGCGGTTCCAGTCCGCGCCACCGTCCGCCGCCGAGACAGAGAAAAAAGACGGCGGCCAGCGCCAGCGCCCAGGCGGTGAGGAAAAAAACGCCGTTCCCGGCCAGCGCGACAAGCGCGAAAAAGGCGAAGGCGAGATTGAAAAGCAGCCAGTGTTCGCGCGGGCGGTTGGCGGCGTATTCGCCCGGCGGCTGGCGAAGGGCGGAAAGCGCGCACAGGCCAAGAACCGCCGCGACCGGGGAAAACCAGAAGGCGGTCAGGGAGTCGATGCCGAAATTCAGGGACGCGTAGGGGAGAGTCCACTCGACGAGCCGGGTCTCGATGTTTCTGTGCAAAATGGTCAGGGACAGGGAATAGAGGGCGAGGCCGCAGCCGGCAATGCTCCCGAGCGCGCCAAGAAAACGCGCCGATCGCTCGCGAACGGCTGTGCATGCGCCGAGCGCGCCGACGGCAAACGCCAACAGGGACCACGACATCCAGCGCAACGGCACCCTCCGAGAGCATAATACGCGACGGCACGGAATTCGGTCGGCCATGGGGCCGGCATACCTGGTACGGATGATTCATTCATACCCGGAAGCGATAAAAACGGCAAGCCCGTCCGCGACGCGGAGGGCTTGCCGTATGGAATACTTCGTTATGTTCAGCCTCGGGCAACGCCGCCTGGGCCGCAGGTCCGCCGTCACTTCAGGCGGGTAGTGGACATCCCGGCGGGGACATAGGCCTGGAGGTGCTGCCAAGTGACCCTGCCGACGATGCCGTCGGCGGTGATGCCCTGGCTGCGCTGGAAGGCGGTGATGGCGGCGATGCTCTGGCGGCCGATCCTGCCGTCGATGGCTCCGTTGTAGAATCCGGCTTCCTTGAGGGCGGCCTGGACGGTGCGGGCCGGAACGGGAACGCGGATGCGGTTGCCGCTCGAGGCGGAACGCGCCGGCGCCGGCGCCGGACGGGAGAACTCGGCCTCGCGGTTGGCGCGCGCGATGGCGGCGAGCTGTTCCGCCTTGCTGAGGTTGTAATCGTCCTCGATGGCGATGCTTTCGATCGGCATCGGCTGCGGAGCGGCGGTCATGATCGGCGTTTCAGTCGCCACCGGCATCTGCTGGACGATGACGGGCGGATTGTTGCGGAAGCTGGCCAATTCCCCGCCCATACCCATCAGTTTGGAATCGAGATCCATCTGCATCTCGTCCATGCGTTCGGTGAGGCGCTTTTCGCGTTCGCACGCCGAACGCTGCGTTTCACAACCGGAAAAAACGGCGAGACTTGCCGCACCGCACATTAGGACGGCGATCAGACGAACTGCCTTCATGGGATACCTCCTGGAGTTTTGATGTCAGAGCCCACTTCCCCGTCATCGGGCTGCCAAAACGATAATTTTCCCGCGAGGATAAACTATCCCTCAACCGGTTTATCGACCCCCTGCAGCAAGAAATCCGCATAAAATCAAAAAAACCGTTTTCCGCTCCCGGCGAAACCAGATGAACGCATTTCACGCATCGGCGCAACCGTAAAATGAAAACGGGAAATTTTATGGGACATCCATCGACAGATACCATTTTCCGCATTTATTTGCTTCCTTTCAACGAATTTTAGAAAAATTAATCATTTCCGCGCTTTTTTGCCCGAAATGCGGCCGATCGCGCCAACGCCTTCCCATACAGAAAGTTATTCCCGCACCGCCTCTCCGGTAGGCAATTCCGGCCGGGCGGCGCGGCCGTCCCATTTTTAAAAAACCCTGCGGAACCTGGCGCGCGGGGCCGATAACACCTGGTGACGCGGAAGCGGCCGGTCCGCTTCCCCGCCGCGCCTCCGGGAGCGGCATATGCACTGTATACTGTAAGAAATACGAAACAGCATGCGCCACGAGACAAAGCGGACAAGGGGCGAAAAATGCGAGGAACCGAGTATCTGCCGACCCAATTCTTCCTCAAACCCGGTTACGTCATGGCCAACCACGAGGCAACCATCATCCGTACCGTCCTGGGCAATTGCGTCGCCGTGACCTTTTTCGACATCGACCAACGCTTCGGCGGCATCAACCAGTTCGCCTTCCCCCGCGCCGAGCGTCCGAAGGACAGGACCCCGCAGTACGGGAACATCGGCATCAGGGCGCTATACAAAATGCTTCTCGGAATGGGCGCGAGCAGGGAAAAAATCGTCGCGCAGATCGTCGGCGGGTCGGAATGCCAGGTCGTGAACGACCAGGATCTTGGCCTCAAAAACGTCGACCTGGCCCGGCATGTGCTGAAAAAGCTGCAGATTCCCGTGATCTCGGAGGATGTGGGCGGAGGCATGGGACGGAAGGTGCTCTACCATTCAGGCACGAATGAAATGGCGGTGTTCAAGGTCGATTGCCTGCGGAAATCCGACTGGTTCGTCCCCGGGATGGATTTACGCTACGACAACGTCGGCAGGTAGCCGCGGATCCGCTATAGCTCCACCGGCCGTTCGAGGAACGCCTTGACGTCGCCGGCGAAGCGGGCGGCGAGGGCGCCGTCGATCGTGCGGTGGTCCGAAGAGAGGGTGATCTTCATAAGCGGCCGTATCCCCACCTCGCCCTCGATCACGGCCGGACGTTCCCGAACCTTGCCGACGGCGAGGATGGCCGCCTCGCCCGGGTTCACGATCGCGACGAATTCGTCCACCTCGCACGATCCAAGATACGACACGCTGAACACGCCGCCCGAGCAATCCCCGGGACACAGGTCCCCGCGCCGCGCCTTCGCCGCCAGCGCCCGCGTTTCCTCCGCCACCTCGACGAGCGTCTTCCGGTCCGCGTCCTTCACGACCGGCACGACGAGTCCGTCGTCCGGAAGCACGGCAGCGAAGCCGATGCTGACCGTTTTCCTCGGCAGAAAACCTCCCCGATAGAACACGCCGGCGACACGGGGATTCCTCTGGAGCGCCAACGCCGAGGCGCGGATGACCATGTCGTTGAAGGTGGCTTTTTTCCCCTCGCTTTTGAGCGTCCGGCGCAGTTCGATGCAGGCCGTCATGTCGACGACCGAGGTAAGGTAAAAACAGGGGATGTGCCGTTTCGACATCGCCATGCGCCTGGCGATCGCGGCGCGCATGACCCCGAGCGGCTCCGGATCGGCGTCATGCGCGTCGACTTCCGACCAGTCGAATCGGTCGACATCGCGTTCGCCTTCGCTCGATATATCGGCGCGAACGGCGGGAAGCGGGTCCTTCAGGCTTTCACTGAGGAGCGCGACGACGGCGTCGCCCGCGAAACGATCGCCGGGCCGGACGATGATGCGGCGCAACCAGCCCGCGGCGCCGGCCTTGGCGGTGACGACCGCCTTGTCGACCTCGTAGCGATACAGGTCCTGATCGGCGCGGATCCGGTCGCCCTCGGCCGCCAACCATTCCGCCATGACGGCGTCGGGGGCAGGCCCCTGGTCCGGATGGCGCAATTCGACGATCATGCCCCATCCCCGGTCTGGGCGGCATGGAGACGGAAAGCGTCGGGAAGCCGGTCGATCATGTCGGAGGCGATAAGCCCGTGCACGCCCTTGTCGTCGCGGGCGAGGTCGCCGGCGAGACCGTGGAGCCGCACGCCCAGCCTCGCGGCGTCGACAGGCGTCATCCCCTGCCCCACGAGCGCGGCGATCACTCCGCAGAGCACGTCGCCGGAGCCGGCCGTCGCCATGCCGGGGTTGCCGGCGTCGTTCTCGAACGTCCTGCCGGAGGGATCGGCGACAAGCGTGCGCGCGCCCTTGAGCGCCACCACGGCGCCGGAGAATTTCGCGTATTTCACCGCGAAGTCCAGACGCTTTTCCTGCACTTGCTTCGCGGTTTTCCCGGTGAGGCGAGCCATTTCGCCGGGATGGGGGGTGATGATGGTCGGCGCCTGGCGCTTGCGGATGATCATGACGTCGTCGCCGATGGCGGACAGCGCGCCGCCGTCCAGAACCAGCGGCGGGAAGATTTCCGGAATGAGCAGCCGCATCAGTTCCCCCGTCTCGCCAGCGACAGGGAGTCCGGGGCCGAGGATGACGCAGTCCGTCTCTCTCGCGGCTTCGACGAGAATTTCCCGCGCTTCCATGCAGGGCGCGCCGGAAGGGGTCTCGGGGAGGGGCAGGGTCATGACCTCGAGCGACAGCGCCTCCGCGACGATGTTGAGCGATTTGGGCAACGCCCAGAGCACGACGCCCGCGCCGGAGCGCATGGCGCTTTTCGCCGCCATGCAGCCGGCGCCGGTCATTCCGACCGATCCGGCGACGACAAGGATTCGTCCGCACTGGCCCTTGTGCGCGTCGGAGCCCCGCGTCGGCAAACGCGGAGGCTGATTCGTGTTTGCTTCACCCGTCATGTAACACCTCGCTTAACAATGCCATGCCGCCGGGGCCGTCGCCGCCCATTGGCGCATGCCCGCGGTCACACCTTGCCGCGATCGAGCCGCTTTTTACGCGCCGCGTCCTCGATGCGGCGCCGTTCGAGCTCGCGCGCGCGCATGCGCCGCCGGCGCTTTTCCTGAACGATTTCGTCGTTGAACACTATCCTCACGAGGTAGGCGAACCAGAGGAACGCGGCGAAAAGCATTCCCAGAGTCACGCTTATCCAGGTGAAAAGACCGCTCATGGCGAAGACGTCCCTTTCAGCGCCTCGACATACCGCTCGTGCAAAAAACCAACCTTGACCGAATTGTACATGCGGCCCGGAGGTTGGCAAGCGTTAAGTGCAATAGACAACGGGGAGCCTCGGCGCGGGGCTCCCCGTTGTTTGTCATGCAGGCGTCAATATTCCCAGCTCGCGGTTCCGTCGTCAGGAATTCGCGGCCTTGCGGTGTTCGTAGCCGGCATGCGCGAATTCGCCGGCCTGAATCCGGGCCAGCAGCTCGCGCGCGCAACGCGAACAAAAAACTTCGCAAATCTCGCCGTCCAGTTCCCCTGGCCAAGGCAGCCGGAACACGCCGTCGACCCTGATCCGCTTGCATTGCGAACATTGTACAATCATGATTCCTCCCCCTGCCATACCGTCCGGAACCGCGAAAATGGGCTCCGCCGCCCTTCCTCACCCTTCTTGCCGGATCAGGGTCCCTTCTTTCAATAAATCGATGGAAAAACGATCCGGCGGCATAATTTTCCGTTCTTGCCTTGGCGGGAGACAGCGCCAATCGTCTCGCGCCGTATTTTTTCTCCTTGCCTAAAAAGGCGTTATATATTTAATCGCCTTTCTTATAAAACTGGCATTCCGATTGTTTTCTCCATTGTTTGTGGATATGGTTTGCCATAAGGGGATGATGATCGCATGATCAACGGAATGTATTTATCCACAATGGGGGCGTTGGTGCAAACCGGCCGGCACGCGACGATCGCGAACAACCTCGCCAACGCGAACACGCACGGCTTCAAGCCGGACTGGTCGGTGTTCGAGGCGCTTCCGACTGAAAACGCATGGCATCCGGAGCGCCGGCTGCTTTGGGACAAGATCCTCATGAACACGGGCGGCGGCGTGTGGAACTCCACCACAGTCGCCAATCTCAGCCCCGGTCCGATGCAATTCACCAACAACCCTTTCGACGTCGCCATCCGCGACGAACCCGGTTCCGAAACGTTCGGTTTCTTCGCCATCCAGCCCGACGACACGGACGGTACAGTCTACTACAGCCGTGACGGGCATTTCGTTCCCGACCAGAACGGGGTGCTCCGGACGGTGACCGGCGACCGCGTCCTCGACGTCAACGGCGCAACGATCGTCCTCGATCCGCCCGAAAGCGCCAGCGTCCACATCGACTCGGAAGGCAGGATACTCTACCAGGTCGCGGGCGAGGGGACGATCGAGGCCGGCCAGATCGCCCTCTGGCGCACCGCCGACTATAGACAGATGAAAAAGGTCGGCGACTCGCGCTTCCTGGCGGAAGGCGCGCAGATGGAGCAATGGCAGAACGGCTTCATGAGCGGCAATCTCGAAGAGTCCGGCACCAGCCCGATCGAGGAGATGACGAACATGATCGAGGCGGCGCGAATCTACGACGCCAACATGCGCTTCCTCACGATTCAGGATGAAACGCTCGGCCAGACGGTGCGCCGCGTCGGTGCGCGCAGCCAGGGATAACGCTCGGCGAAATTACATGAACTCGCCCGGCGAACCGGGATAAAAGGAGACTCCGCCATGATGATTCGTTCGCTCTGGAGCGGCGCCACAGGCATGAAGGCGATGCAGTTCCACATCGACGCGATCGCCCACGACCTCACCAACGTCAATACAAACGGTTACAAGAAGAAGATAGTCAACTTCCAGGATCTCATGTACCAGACGATGCGCGCCAGCGGCATGCAGGGCGGCACCGACGGCGCGGTAAACCTGCCCGTCGGCGTGCAGGTCGGCCTCGGCGTCCGGGTCGCCGGCACGACGCCGGTGATGACGGTCGGTCCCGCCGTGGAAACGGGCGGGCGTTACGATATGATGATCGACGAATCCCGCGCCAATCAGGTCAACAACTTCTTCCAGATCGACCTCGGCGGCGGCAACTTCGCCTATACCCGCGACGGCAGCTTCAACATCGACGACGACGGCAGGCTGGTGACGCCCGACGGCTATTACCTCAGTCCCAATCCGGGGAACCTCGACCCGACCGCGACCCAGGTCCAGATCACCCCCGAGGGAATAATCTCCCAGACCCTTCCCGGCCAGGCTCCGGCGGAAATCGGCCAGGTGCAACTCTTTTCGTTCATCAACCCGGCCGGCCTCGAACCGCTGGGCAACAACCGCTGGGCCGAGACCCCCTCATCCGGCGAGGCGCAACAGGGCAACCCGAACCAGGACGGCTTCGGCGCCATCCGCAGCGGCTTTATCGAACAGTCGAACGTGGACGCGATCTCCGAAATGGTGAACATGATCGCCGCGCAGCGCGCCTACGAGTTCAACTCCAAGTCGATCACCACCTCGGACGAAATGCTCCAGACCGTGAACAGCCTGAAGAGGTGATGAGGCGAGGCGCCTCTCTTCGCGCGTGCGTAAAAACGACCCCGGCGTGCCGGGGTCGTTTTTACGCCGTTCACGGTCCGGAGCCGTGATTCCCTCAACAGCGCGCGGCCAGGCAATGGCAAAGGGCCACAGATGTGGAACAGGGCAACCCCCATCCCCATGTTCACAATTTCGGGCCGCGCCCGGTATGCATCTGGGCAAAGTTGTCTATCGACAGCAAAGAGGGAAAAGCATATCATCGAAGTTCCTCCCGCGCCAGGCTTAGCGCCATGCGCGGGAAAGTTTGTTTAAAACGATACTTGTATATGGGTCGTTGTTTTCGGGGGGATGATCCGATATCGTCCTATCGCCTTCTCCGCGCACACCGCATTCAAGCTGTGGGCGGTTGTTCAGAAAAAGGGGCCGCGGGAAGCGCGACCCTTCGGGAGTGAACATGCTATGCTGGAAAAATTCACCGACCGCGCGCGCAAGGTGATCAATCTCGCCCGCCAGGAGGCGGAGCGCCTCGGCCACGAGTTCATCGGCACCGAACATATTCTCCTCGGCCTGGTGAAGGAAGGGTCCGGCGTCGCCGCCAACGTGCTCGAGAACCTCGCCGTCGATCTGGAAAAGATCCGCCTCGAGGTGGAGAAGTACGTCTCGTCGCCGGGCGAAACGATCTCCGCGTCGTCGAGCCTCCCCTTCACGCCGAAGGCGAAGAAGGTGCTCGAGCTCGCTATGGAGGAAGCAAGAAATCTCGAACACAACTACATCGGCACCGAACACCTCCTCCTCGGCGTCCTTCGCGAGCAGGACGGCATGGCGGCGCAGGTGCTGCTCAACCTCGGCGTCAAGCTCGAGGACGTGCGCGCCGAACTGATGGAACTCCTCGGCGCCGACGTCTCGCAGGAACAGCAGGGCGGACAGCCCGGCGACCCGGCCGCGCAATCGGCGGAAAACGCCACCCCGGCCCTGGATTCCTTCGGCCGCGACCTGACCCAACTCGCCCGCGAGGGCAGCCTTGATCCCGTCATCGGCAGGTCGAAGGAGATCCAGCGCGTTCTCCAGATCCTTTCCCGGCGCACCAAGAACAATCCGGTGCTTCTGGGAGAGGCCGGTGTCGGCAAAACCGCCATCGTCGAGGGACTTGCGCAGGACATCGTCAACGGCAACGTGCCGGAGATCCTTCTCCGCAAGCGCATCGTCGTGCTCGACCTCGCCATGATGGTCGCCGGCACCAAATACAGAGGCCAGTTCGAGGAGCGCATCAAGGCGGTCATGAACGAGGTCCGCCGCGCCAAGAACGTCATTCTCTTCATCGACGAACTGCACACGCTGGTCGGCGCCGGCGGCGCCGAAGGCTCCATCGACGCCTCGAACGTGCTCAAGCCCGCCCTGGCGCGCGGCGAAGTGCAGTGCGTCGGCGCGACCACCCTGGACGAATACCGCAAGTACGTCGAGAAGGACACGGCGCTCGAGCGTCGCTTCCAGTCGATCATCGTCAACCCGCCCAGCCCCCAGGAGACGGTTCTCATTCTCCACGGCCTGCGCGACCGCTACGAGGCGCACCACCGCGTCCGCATCACGGACGAGGCCATCGACGAGGCGGTGAAGCTGTCGGAACGTTACATTTCCGGGCGCTTCCTGCCGGACAAGGCCATCGACGTCATCGACGAGGCCGGGTCGCGGGTGCGACTGTCGTCGCTTACCCGTCCGCCGGACCTCAAGGACAAGGAACGCGAGATCGAAAACCTCGAGCGTGAGAAGAAGGAGGCGGTCACCGCCCAGGACTTCGAATGCGCCGCGCGCCTCCGCGACCAAGCCGACGCCCTCAAGACGCGGATCAAGGAGATCAAGGAAGCATGGCGGGAACGCACCCAGAAGCAGCAGGGCGTGGTCGACGCGGACGCGGTGACGGAAGTCGTCTCCTCGATCACCGGGATTCCGCTCGCCAGGCTGGAATCGAAGGAACAGGAACGTCTGCTCCAGATCGAGGACGAACTCCATAAGCGGGTCATCAGCCAGAACGACGCCATCTCGGCGATCGCGCGGGCGGTGCGCCGCAGCCGCGCCGGCCTGAAGGATCCGCGCCGGCCGATGGGCACCTTCCTCTTCCTCGGCCCCACTGGCGTCGGCAAGACACTTCTGGCGCGGGCGCTGGCGGAATTCATGTTCGGCGAGGAGGACGCGCTCATCCAGATCGACATGTCCGAGTATATGGAAAAGCACGCCGTGAGCCGCCTCGTCGGCGCGCCTCCCGGGTACGTCGGATACGAGGAGGGCGGCCAGCTCACCGAGAAGGTGCGCCGCCGGCCGTATTCCGTGCTTCTCCTCGATGAACTGGAAAAGGCGCACCACGACATCTTCAACATCCTCCTGCAGATCATGGAGGA
>JAIRTL010000055.1 GCA_031254915.1 Planctomycetota bacterium | reverse complement strand
CGGCTGGGATGAATTCTGCGAAGTCATCCCCAAACGCCGCTCCAATGCCTCGATACGCTTGTCCTGAGCAAGAATCCGCTCTTCCAATTTACGGATGACGGCTATTATGGTATGGGATGAGCCCATTTTGGTCATTTGTTCTTTTCCGGACGCTTCGGCCCTTGTCATCCAGGATTCGAGGTAAGCGCATCCGGTTTTTCTGTCGGTTTGGTCCCACAGGAGGCGTAGTTCCTCCTTCAGATAATAGGCGGTGGTCATCAGTCGGGTCAGTATCATACGCGTGACGATTCATCATTAGTCCTTCGGAAAAAGTTGATGGACTCCGGATAACAATTTATGAATCGCAGCGTTACATTCAAGAAATTTGTCAACAGGCTCTAATGTTTCTTGGGATTCCATATTATGCCGGGAATTATTGCACGGTCGGCGGATATGGAACGCGTTGACCAGGCAATGGGTTTTTCATTAAACAAGCGGTAATCCGACGCGAAAGCGTCACACGCGGGCGACCCGGAGCGAGTTCAACACCGCGAGGAGGGCGACGCCGACGTCGGCGAACACCGCTTCCCACAGACCGGACAGCCCGGCGACGCCGAGCGCCATGAAGAGGATCTTCACGCCGAGGGCGAAAACGATGTTCTGCCAGGCGATGGCGCGGGTTTTCCCGGCGATGCGGAAGAGGAACGGCAGCCGCGCCGGGGAGTCGTCGAGGATGACGGCGTCGGCGGCCTCGACCGCCGCCGCCGCGCCAAGCGCGCCCATGGCCACGCCGACCCCGGCGTTGGCGAGGACGGGCGCGTCGTTCACGCCGTCGCCGACGAACATCGCCGTGCCGTCGGGGGAGATCTCCCTGAAGGCGGTCACCTTGTCGCCCGGAAGGAGGTCCGCCTTGAAGCGGTCGAGCCCGATCGCGTCCGCGACCTTTTTCGCCGCGTCCCCGCGGTCGCCCGTGAGCATGGCGACCGTGCCGACGCCCGCCTCCCGGCGCAGCGCCTTCACCGTTTCAACCGCTTCGTCCCTGACGCGGTCGGCGAAGGCGAGGCCGCCGGCGTACACGCCGTCGAGCGCCACGTGGACGACAAGGCTTCCGGGGAAGTCGACGGCCGGTTCGATGCCGTTCTCCCGCATCAGCCTGGCGTTGCCGACCAGGATGGTCCCGTCCGGGGCGCTGGCGGATACCCCCTTGCCGGCGATGTCCCGGATCGACAGGTCGGCGGGCGGCGCGAAGCCGGCGCCGGCGGCTTCCATGACCGCCCTCGCCGCCGGGTGGTTGGAACGGCTTTCCGCCGTCGCGGCGAGTTCGATCAGTCGGTCGCGGGACGTGTCCGCCGCCGGCTTCGCGCCGGCGAGGGCAAGCCGTCCCTCGGTGAGCGTTCCCGTCTTGTCGAAAACGACCGCCCTTGCCTTGAGGACGGCGTCGAAGACCTGTCCGCCCTTGACGAGCACGCCCCGGCGGGACGCGGCGCCGATGCCGGCGAAAAACGACAGCGGAATGCTGAGGACGAGCGCGCACGGGCAGGAAACGACGAGAAGGACCAGCGCCCTGTACGCCCATGCGCTCCACGCCTGTCCGAAGACGAGGGGCGGGACGGCGGCGACGAGCGCCGCCGCCGCCACGACGGCGGGCGTGTAGTACCTGGCGAAGGCGCTGATGAAGCGCTCGGTCTTCGATTTCTTTTCCACCGCGTCCTCGACCATGGCGAGGATGCGGCCGACGGCGGAGTCGTTGTAGCCGGCGGTGGTGCGGACGACGAGATCGCCATCCACGGCGAGGGAGCCGGCGTACACCCGGTCGCCGCCGGCTTTGGCGACCGGGACCGATTCCCCCGTCAGGGAGGACTGGTCGACGGAGGAGCCGCCGCGTTCGACAATGCCGTCGAGCGGCACTTTTTCGCCCGGCTTCACGACGATGAGCGAACCCACCGGCACCTCCTCGGGCCGCGTTTCGACGATCGGGCCGTCTTCCCGCCATACAAACGCCTTTTCCGGCTTGGCGGCGAGAAGCGCCCCGATGGAGCGCCGCGACCGTCCCGCAGCCGCGCCCTGCACCGTCTCGCCGATCGAATAGAACAGCATGACGCCGACCGCTTCCGAGACTTCGCCAAGCCCGAGCGCAACCAGGGTCGCCGTGCCCATGAGGGTGAATTCATTGAATATGTCGCCGCGAAACGCCGATTTCGCCGCTTCGACGAGAACCGCCCGGCCGCACCAGAGATAGGCGGCGATCATCACGGCGCAATACGCCGGCCGGCCGACCCCCCCGACGATCCGGTCCTCGGCGAGCAGGCCGACGATGAAGACGATCGCGGCGGGAAGGATCTGGAGCTTCCAGGACATTTCGCCATCCTGGTCTTGTCCGTGCGCGCGGCCTTGGCCAGGCGCACGGCTGTCATCGCGCGCGCGGGAACGATCGCACTCGCGGCCATGGCACGAACACGCGGGTTTGGCGCTTTTTTTGGGCCGCGCCGGCGCGGCGACGCAGGCGGCGCATTTGCACGAGGGGCCGTGGCACGGGGCGAGGTTGGGGACGGAGTCCGACATTGCGGTTGCCTTTCCGGGGAAATTAAAAAACGCCTATGGCGTGTATGCCAGGAACGTGACGGTAGAGGCGGTGGCCGGTGGAGGCGGCCTTGGCCTCCGGTCCCGCTTGTTCGCCCCTGTCGATAATCGCCCGCAGCATGGCGGCGTCGGCGGCGAGCTGCGGCGAATCCGCGAGCATCCCGTCCATCATGCGGAACAGGGGTTCGACCATGGGATGGTTGCGCGATTCGGGCATGGTCAGGCGGTAATAAACGAACTTCCCGTCCTTGACGCTTTCGATCAGCCGCGCCTGCTTGAGAATGGCGAGATGCTTCGAAGTCGTCGACGGCGCCAGATTCAACAATTCCGTCAGCGTGCAGACGCAGAGCTCCTTGCCTTTCAGGGCCATGAGAATCCGCACCCTGTTCTCGTCGGAAATCGCTTTGATCGCGGTCAGAAAGTCGAACATGTCCTTGGGTTCTCCTCGTGCGCTTTCGGAAAGTGCAAGCCTTTCTGGCGCGCTTCCCGGCGCTGCGCCGCCGGCTGGAACATGGAAAAAGGCGGCGCGCACCGCGGCGTGAAAATGTCATGTGCACATTTCTATATATGACGAAATGTAATTATCAATATTGCATGTCGCTTGTCAAGGGTGATCCCGCTTTTTTCCGGTGGAAATCGCCCGATTCCGGGTGAAACATTCATGCATTTCGGTATACTGTATGGGTAGGATGGAAAATACCCGATTTCCGCATGGAAAGCCGAAACGTGCGAAAGGAGATGAAATGAACTGGAGACGAGGAGCGCTGGCGCTGCTGTTGGGCGTGACGTTGGCCGCGCCGGCATGGGCTGCCGCGCAGATCGCCCACGCCCCGTTGCATCATTCGCATAATCCGCCGCCTTTGGGCAGAAAACAGGGGTGGCTGGTCATATCCAACCGCGATTGGATGGACTACAGCCTCATGATCGACTACAGCAAGGAGAAGATATACCTTTACCGCCCGGGAATGGGGTACGGCACGGTGCAGGCGCCTTCGGGAACATCGATCACGCTCGCGCTCCCCAAGGACAATTGGGACGTCTACGGCCAGGGCGACCAGAAGCTGAAGGTCCGCATCCGCGAAGGACGAACGACGACGCTGTCCCTGGAGCCGTTTGGCTATGCCGGCAACACCGGATTGAACGCGGTCGCCAACGACGGCGACAGGGTGCGGTCGGAAACGCTGTTTTTCGATATCCCGCAGATCATCGTCCAGCCGCCGCCCGTGGTCGTGGCGCCCCCCCCGCGCCCGCCCGTGGTGATCATGCCTCCTCCGCACCGCCCGCCCCCGCATCGCCCGCCGCACCGTCCGCCCCCGCACCGCCCGCCTCACGGGCCGGGACGCGACCGGAACAAGGGCTGGGGCTTCTCGCTGTTCTTCGACTGACCTTGCGGGGCGACGCGAAAAACCGCGATCATTCCGGCCGGGGATCAACCCCGGCCGGAATTTTCTTCTTCGCCGGTGCGCGACCCGGAAAGATGCTTGACCTCGTTCCCCCTCTTCCTATAATGGCTCGGTCGGATTGCGAGCCGCGAACCGTGAAGGATTGCGGCTCGGTTGTTTTGTTTCGCCGCATCCGGTCTTTCCTGAAATGGAGAGTTCCGCCCGCTTGGGGCGCCGGGTTCTGGGGAAGGGGCGTCCGCAAAGCGCGGGCGTCCGGCGGGCATGTTGAATCCGGCGTTTTCTGTCCACCATCGAGTGTTGAAAGCGAAGCCGTTATGGCGGAAAAGAAGGAGGCGGCCGTCGACTCCACCAGGAGATTGGCGGAAAAAGTGGCGGAGAAGGCAGACCGCATCAAATATTTGGTCCTCATCGCGATCGCCGTGCTGATCGCGGCCGCGCTCGGCATCGGCTGGGCGAGAAGTTCGCGCGCCAAACGCGAGGCCGCCGCCGACAACGCCCTGTTCAAGGCGGAACTCGACGCGATCGGCAAAACCCCCGACGAAGTGCTCGCGATCTTCGGCAACATCGCCGCCGAATACGCCGGCCTTCCCGCCGCCGAGCAGGCCCTGGTCTATCAATTCGCCTACCAGTTCTATACCGGCAACATCAAGGAGGCGGAGGAACCGCTCCGCGCCCATCTGAAAAATTACCCCGCCAGTTCGTTGTCGCCGCAGATCCGTCTCGCCCTCGGGCAGACGCTTCTCGCGCAGGGCGACTTCGACGGCGCGAAGCGCGAGCTTGAACCGCTCCATAACGGCCCGGCGAAAGTCATGCCCGAGGCGCGCCTCGCCTATGCGCAGGCGCTCGAGGGCGAGGCCGAACTCGCCAGGGGCGAGCCGGCGGAATACAATCGCCGCCTCGAACTCGCCCGCGAAGCCTATCTCGACATAGTGGGCCAGGCGCAGTCGCGCGTTTCCGTCTGGCCGCAGCTCGTGGTGCAGAACGCCGATTTCTCGCTTCTCATGGTCAACGACAAACTGGCGGGCTACGAATACCGCAACCTTCTGCGCCCGCCCGCGTCCGCCGTCGACCCCGCCGCACCGTCTTCCGCCGGGACCGAAACGGCCGTCGTCGGGGACGCGCCTGCCCCGGACCGGTCCGAAGCAGTGGAGGCGCCGGCGGAAGGCGAAGCCGGCGCCGTGGACGCGACCGGCGATGTTCGTCCGCCCGCGCCGGCCGCCGAATAACCCGAAAGACGTCCTTCGAGCGAAAACGCATCATCCATTCGATTCATGCATAGAGAGCAAAGAAGAAGAACATGGCCAACATCAAGTCCGCCAGGAAACGCATGCGTCAGACCGTCAAGCGCACCGCCCGCAACCGCGTCCGCAAGGAACGCCTGAAAAAGGCGGTCAAAGCCTATCGCGCCGCCCTCAACACCGGCGACGCCGCCGTCGTCGGCGAGGAGCTCAAGAAGGCGACCAGGGCCGTGGACAAGGCCGGGGTCAAGGGCATCCTTCACAAGAACACCGTCAACCGGCGCAAGTCGCGTCTGGCCAGGATGGCCAACCGCCTGGCCGCCGCCGGCAAGTGACGCTTCCGGGTGGGGCCGCTTCCCCCGCCGGCCATCGGGACCGTCGCCGATCGCGGCGGCTTCTATCCGTCCACGCCGCGAAGTCGAACGCCCAGCCTCCACCCGTCAAGCAAGGCGCTACAGGATGCGGCGCCTTGCTTTTCCGTATTGCCGGCGGGCAGTGAAAGGCCGACCCATGCCGCTCCTCGACGAAGTTGAAGCGATGCGCGAAGAGGCCGAGAAGGCGATCGCCGGGGCCGATTCCCCGGACGCCCTCGAAGCGGCCCGCGTCGCCTATCTCGGCCGCTCGGGAAAGCTCAAGGATTTCATGTCCCGGATCCGGGAAGTGCCGGCGGATCAAAAAAAAGCCGCCGGCCAGCGCCTGAACGAGATCAAGTCCGGACTTGAAACGCTTTTCGCCGGCGCGAAGGACCGGATCGGCGCGAAAGCCGTTTGCGCCCGTCCGCTCCCCGATCCCACCCTTCCCGGCCGCATCCAGCCGCTCGGCTCCGTCCATCCCCTCACGCAGGCGCTCGAACGCTTTGCCGGCATTTTCGAAAGGCTCGGCTTCACCGTCCGCCAGGGGCCGGAGATCGAGGACGTCTTCCACAATTTCGACGCCCTCAACATGCCCGACGACCACCCCGTCCGCGACCAGGCCGATACCTTCGCCCTCGAGGACAACGCCATTCTCCGCAGTCAGACCTCCACCGTGCAGATCAGGGTGATGGAGGAGCACGTCGGGCGTCACGGCGGCGGCGCCGGCATGCCGCCGATCCGCATCGTCTCGCCCGGCCGCACCTACCGGCCGGACGCGGTCGACGCCACCCACCACTACAGCTTTTCGCAGATCGAGGGCCTGGCGGTCGACAGGGACGTCGCCATGGCCGACCTCAAGGGGTTTCTGGGCATGTTCGCCCGCGAGACCTTCGGCTCCGGCGTGAAGACCCGCTTCCGGCCGTCCTTCTTCCCCTTCACCGAACCGTCCGCGGAGATGGACGTCTCCTGCGTCTTCTGCGGCGGCAAGGGTTGCAGGGTCTGCAAGCGCCAGGGTTGGGTCGAGCTCGGCGGCTGCGGCATGGTCGATCCCAACGTCTTCGACGCGGTCGGCATAGACAGGGAACTGTTCACCGGCTTCGCCTTCGGCTTCGGCATCGAACGCGTCGCCATGTTCATGCTCGGCGTCGACGACATCCGCCGTTTCACGGAAAACGATCTGCGCTTCCTGCGCCAATTCTGACCGACGAGGATTTTCCGATCATGATCCTTTCCTACAAATGGCTGCGCGAACTCACCGGCGCCGAACTCGGCCCGAGGGAACTGGCCGACAGCCTCACCCGGGTCGGCCTCAACGTCGAGGAAGTGGAGGACGCCGGCTTCGGCGACCACTCCATGAACGCCGACATCACCACCAACCGCCCGGACTGGCTGTGCCACCTCGGCGTCGCCCACGAGATCGCCGCCATCCAGAAGCTCCAGGTGCGCGCGCCGGCGATTTCCCTCGAGGAAACCGGCCCCGCCGTCGATACGCTCACCTCGGTCGCCGTCCTTCCCGGAGCCGAGGAGGCGTGCCCGCGCTATACGATCAGGGTCATACGCGGCGTCAAGGTCGGACCGTCCCCGGACTGGGTGCGCGAACGCCTGCTCGCCATCGGCCAGCGGCCGATCAACAACGTCGTCGACGTCACCAATCTCGTCTGCTTCGAAATGAACCAGCCGCTCCACGCCTTCGACATGCGGAAGCTCGCGGGCGGCCGGATCATCCTGCGCATGGCCGGGGCGGGCGAAAAATTCAACGCCATCACCGGCGAAAAATGCGTGCTCGACCCGACCATGCTCGTGATCGCGGACGCCGAAAAGGCGGTCGCGCTCGCCGGCGTCAAGGGCGGCGAAAACACCGAAGTCGACGACTCGACCGTCGATGTGCTGCTTGAATCCGCCTGGTTCCAGCCCGGGAGCGTGCGCCGCGCCGCGCGGAAGACGCGCATGGCGTCGGAGTCGTCGTACCGCTTCGAGCGCGGCATCGATCCCGGCATGACCGCCCGCGCCTCCGCCCGCGCCGCCCAGCTTATCCTCGAATTCGCCGGCGGCGAACTGGCGGCCGACGTCATCGACACCAACCCGGACCTCGCCGTGCCGCACGAGGCGTCCCTGCGTTTCGCCCGTTGCGACAAGCTTCTCGGCTACGCCGTCGATCCGAAGGAGATCGACGAAATTTTCGCCGGCCTCGGCCTGGAAACGGTGTCGCGCACGGCGGAGGCGATCACCGTCAGGCCGCCCACCTTCCGCCAGGACCTCAAGCGCGAAGCCGACCTTGTCGAGGAAGTCGCGCGCCTCGCGGGATACGACCGGATCCCCGAGACGGTGACCATGCCGCTCATGCTTTCGCACGTCATGCCGGAGACGCGCGCCGGAAGGATTGTCAGGGAAACGCTGTCCGCCCTCGGCTACCACGAATGCGTCACCGATTCGTTCGTCCCCGCCGACTGGTGCCCGCCGTTCGCGCCCGGCTCCCGGCAGTACGAGGTGCGCAACCCCGTCAACGCCGAGCGCCCGGCGCTCCGTTCGAGCCTGGCGCCGTCCCTTCTGGAGGTGCGCCGCACCAACCGCCTGGAGAACGACGTCCGGCTGTTCGAAATCGGTCGGGGTTACGTGAAGACGGAGGCCGGCCCCGACGAGCCGCGGCGTCTCGCGATCGTCGACGACCGGGGCGTCGAGTACGCGCGCGGGGCGGTGGAAGCGCTTCTCAAGGCGCTGTCCGTGTCCGGGACCGTCGGCATAGCCGAAAGCGACCTCCCAGGCTATCTGCCGGGAAGCGGCGCGGCGCTGTCCCTGGACGGCGTCCCGTTCGCGCGTATCGGCCAGGTCTCGCCCGGCGAAGCCGCGCGCTTCGACCTCGACGCCGCGCCGGCCGTGGCCGAAGTGGAAATGGCGGTCATTTCCTCCGCGCCCGAGAACGAGCGCGCCTACCGGCCGCTGCCGCGCTTCCCCGGCATCCGCAGGGACGTTTCGCTGTCGGTCCCGGAAGCGGTGAAGTGGGCGCGCATCGAAAAGACCGTCCGGTCGGCGGCGACATTGCTCGACCGTCTGGAATTCGTCAGCCTGTACAGGGGGAAGGGACTCGAGCCCGGCTTCAAGGGGATGGCCTTCGCCATGCACCTGCGCGCCGCCGACCGCTCCCTCACGGACGCCGACGCCAACCAGGTCCGCGACGCGGTCGTGGCGGCGTGCCTCGCCGTCTTCCCCGGCTCGGCCTTGCGGTAGCGCGTTTTCGGAGGGGGCGGGTTCCCCGCCGTTGCGTTTTCGGGCTCAACCGCGCCAACCAAAACGCGCCGGGGAAAGGCCAACCATACCGGTCGTACCGGTCGCGGCCCGAAATTGTGAAAATGGGGGATGGGGGTTGACCTGTTCCGCATCTGTTTCCCCCGGCCGCTTCATGGCCGCGCACAGTTGGGGGAACCACAACTCCGGACCGTGAACGGAATATTCGCGAACTCTCCGCGGGAGATGCCGTTATGCGTGGCGTCATCGTCATCCCGGCGCGGTTGGAGGCCAACCGCCTGCCGCGAAAGCTGTTGTTGGCCGAGACCGGAATGCCCCTCATTTGCCATACCGTCCTGGCGGCGGCGCGCGTTCGCGACGCATCCGGCGGTCTGTTCCGCGAGGTGGTGGTGGCGGCGGACGCCGAGGAGATATGCGCGGCCGTGGAGCGGCTGGACCGTGAACGCGGCATCGGCGCGCGCGCGATGATGACGCGGCGCGACCATGCTTCCGGTTCCGACCGGATCGCCGAGGCCGCGGCCGGCCTGTCGCCGGAGATCGACGCCGTCCTCAACCTCCAGGGGGACGAACCGGAGATCGACGCCGGGGAGGTGCTGGCGTTGGCCCGGCTGTTCGCCGCCTCCGACGCCGACATCGCGACCCTGGTGTATCCGGTGACCGACCTCCGCGACCGGGAAAACCCCGCCCTCGTGAAGGCGGCGCTGGGCGCCGGCGGCAGGGCGCTCTACTTTTCCCGCGCCGACATCCCCTTCCGTCGCGACGGCGGGTCGACCGATCAATCGTCGTATGGTCATGTCGGCATCTACCTCTATCGCCGCTCCTCCCTCGAACGCTTCGTCGCGCTCCCGCCGGGAAAACTCGAGCTGACGGAAAAGCTCGAGCAGCTCCGCGCCCTCGAGAACGGCATGACGATCATCGCCCGCATCGCGGATTCGCGCCCGCCCAAAGGCATAGACACCCGCGAAGACTACGACGCCTTCCTTGCCCGTAACCGATAGCGACGCGCTGTTCGACGTGGACTTTTGCCCTGGAATGCTTCCCGCTCACGGCTGGCGCGGGGGTGGACAATAAAAACGAAAAACCGCATCGCCCGGCCGGAAACGGCGCTACGGCGGTTTTTACGGGAACAAGGGTCTGGCCAGGCCATTCGCGTCCGTCTTCCGCGAAAACGGCGATCGAATCGCGACGATGTTGTTCCTTCCGATTGGATGGCATGCATCGCAATGTCTTGAAAATAAAGGCATACCGACGTTTTAGCAATTTCAATCCGACATCGGGATACAAAAGGGAAGCCCCTTCCGGGGGGAGCGGAAGGGGCTCGGGACTTTTGCGCGCGAATAATTCGATCGGATGTCTCTGATCAGAATGG
>JAIRTL010000068.1 GCA_031254915.1 Planctomycetota bacterium | reverse complement strand
GATTATGGAAAGGCGCGTACCGGGCAACGTGGCGACGCGCCGTTATCCGTCCTGGTCGGTGGAGAAAAGTGAATGCAGCGACAGTAAATCAGGGCCGTTTTCCCGTCCCGGTTGATCGTTTTCGTTCCCCAAAGCCACTTCCGCCGCCGTCCGGCAAGGGCGGTGCAAAGGAAAACAGGGAACTTCAAGGGTGGTGCACGAAAATAAGCAACCGACATGCATACGCGACCAAACAACCGGATACATATAACGGGACAATGCAATGCTATACTGGGGCCTGAAATTGTGAAAATGGCGGATGGTGGTCACCCTGTTCCACATCCGTTTCCCTTGGCCGTTTCATGGCCGCGCACAGTTGAGGGAATCACAACTCCGGACCGTGAACGGTATAAAGGGCAGAGACATTCAAAACCATAAAACCGGATTACGTCGAAAGCGCTCGCATGGCGATTATTTTTATGTCTTAGCGGTTGATCTTGGGAAGAGATGAAAGTGGGCACTCAAAAAAAACTTATATAAAATATTTTTCAGAAGTGACAGCATTATAGTCCAAGACAACGGCATGTCAATGCAAAATAAAGGGAGAAAAATCTGAACGCGCACTAAAATGATGTTCCCGTGCACTTGTAATTATTGACGGAGGCGAACGATTTCGGGATGTCGACGCAGGAAGGGCAGGGCATGCGGTAGCGGCACGAGGTGCAGGGAACGGCGCCCGCCGCGCGATATGTCGCGGGCGCGGCGGCGACCGTCTCGCGGTCATTGTCGGACAGCGGCTGGGACGGCGCGAAGGTGCCAATGTGCCTGTCGTCCTCGACCTGGGTGGAATCGCTTATGCCGGAGAGCACAGTGAACACGTTGTCGAGCGATCCGGCGAACCGGAGCGCCCACGACGCCGGACTTGTGTCGGGATCGGCACGCTTGAGGATTTTCACCGCCTCCGGCGTCGGCGTCGCCAATGCGCCGCTCTACACCGGCTTCGTAACGATGACGGGAATGCCGGCCCGGGTGAGCGCGTCGTATTGGCCTTCGGCTTCCTGCACGCCTCGGTCGAGATACTTGAGCAAGAGCTGGCCGAAATCCCAGTCGTATCTCTCGACCGCTTCCCCAAGCGCCTTGACGCTGTCGTGGAAGGAAAACCCGAGATGGCGGATGCAGCCTTCACGGCGCTTGGCCTTGAGGAAATCGTGAATGCAGAAATTGTCGTAAATCCTGAGATTGGCGGCGTCGAGGTTGTGGGCGAGGTAAAAGTCGAAATAGTTGACGCCGCGCTTGATCGCGTAGCCGACCATGCGCGCCGCCGGATTTTCGTCGATGTCGCCGGCGACGCCGTTTCTGGCCGGCAGGCGCATGCATCCGAAGCCGAGAAGCGAACCCAGTTCGCCACCATTCCCGAAAACGCGTATTCCAATGGTAGTCATCAGTGGATTTTTGGAAAAAATCGAGCCAACCATCGCCTGATTTTCTCCAAAGATGGCGACGATTGGGGGGGGGCAATGGGTTGATTTTTCGTCAGGTCGGGTGATGCCGCCGACATTGCAATAATCCCCGACATAACATAAAATGAAAACCCAAGAAGCGTTGGAGAGAATCAAACGGCGGTTTGTTTGATTTCCCCCAAAAGTCCACCATCAATGTCCTCTCAAAAGCCTGATCGTTTCTCTCGCGTTCGAGGCGCCGAAGATGGCGGTGCCGCCGACCAGAAGGTCGGCGCCGGCCTCGCGGATCGCCGCCGCGTTCTTGACGCTCACGCCGCCGTCGACTTCGAGCTCGGTGAGAACCCGGCCCTCGACGTCGAGAAGGTCGCGCGCTTCGCGGATTCTGGACAGCGATTCCGGGATGAACGACTGTCCGCCGAATCCGGGAAAGACGCACATGACAAGCAGGCGGTCCACTTTGGCGAGCCTGCCGGAGAGGCGGCGGATCGGCATGTCGGGATTCAGGGAAAGGCCGCGCGCCATTCTCAGCGTGCCGATTTCGTCAAGCACCTCGTCCGGGTCGGGGAAAATTTCCATGTGTACGGTGATGCCGTCGGCGCCTGCCTCCTTGAACTGGTGCAGATAGCGTTGCGGATTGTCCATCATGAGGTGGACGTCGAAATGCAGCTTGGTGACGCTCCTGACGCTTTCGATGATCCCCGGCCCCATGGAAAGATTCGGCACGAAATGCGCGTCCATTATGTCGATATGGATGAGATCGGCGCCCGCGTCCTCGACCCGGCGGATATCGTCCGCGAGGCGTCGGAAATCGGCGGCGAGAATGGAGGGCGCGATTTTGATCTGTTTCATTGCTGTCTCCGGAAAAGGGAAAAGTATGGAAACACGCCAACTCCGCCGAGCCGGAAGCATTTCCAGGGCCTGGGCGGCGGCGTGAATGAGCATGTGCGCTATGATTCCAAAAGATACGGCGACGCTACGTCGCTGTCAATGACGGAGCGGACCTTTGATTGGGCCCGGAGAAAAGGGAGAACCCCGTCACGAGGATGGGGGAGGGATGAGCGCCGGGGATAATAGTCTGTGGAAAATCAAGGCCGGAATGGAATGTTGTTGAACGGTTTCTGGATTCTGCGCCTCTTGGCGCATTGTTGGTTCGGTCCATTCCAAGGGATGCTTCCGTCGGTATGGTGAAAAACCATGACGACGAAAGAGTGGAAAAATCTTGCATCGCCGAGCCGACTCGACTACATTCCCCCATGCGGCCCCGTGGAGACGGCCGAAATGAAGGGGCCGTATGGCGGGATTTTTCGAATTCCAGGATATCAGTCACTCGTTCGGGGCGGTGCGGGCGGTCGACGGCGTCAGCCTGTCGATCCGCCAGGGCGAGGTGTTTTCGTTGCTTGGTCCGTCGGGCTGCGGCAAGACGACGCTTCTGCGCATCTGCGCCGGATTCCAAAGTCCCCAGGCCGGTCGGGTGATTCTCGACGGCAAGGACATTACCGACCTGCCGCCGGAAAAGCGCAAGGTCAACACCGTCTTCCAGAATTACGCGCTTTTTCCGCATCTCAATGTCTTCGACAACATCGCTTTCGGTCTGCGCATCGCCAAGCGTTCGCGCGAATTCATCCGGGATGAAGTCGGGCGCATGCTCGACCTCACCGACATGACAGACCACGCCCATAAACGGGTCGGCGAAATAAGCGGCGGCCAGAAGCAGCGCGTCGCCATCGCCCGCGCCCTCGTCAACCGTCCGCAGGTGCTTCTTCTCGACGAACCGTTGGCGGCGCTCGACCTCAAGCTTCGCCAACGCATGCTTGTGCAACTCGACTCCATCCACGACGAAGTCGGCATCACCTTCCTTTACGTCACCCACGACCAGGGCGAGGCAATGTCCATCTCCGACACGATCGCCGTGATGAACAAGGGCCGCGTCGAGCAGACGGGATCGCCGGCGGAAATCTACGAAGCGCCGCGTTCGTCCTTCGTCGCCGCCTTCATCGGAGACACCAACTTCTTCGACGGCGTGGTGAAGCGGATCGAGGGCGATTATTCGCTCGTGTTCATCGAGGGCCTCGGGGAGGTCACCGTCTTTAACGACAAGCAGATTAGGCTCGGCGGCGCCGTGCACCTTTCGCTTCGTCCGGAGAAAATCGACATCCATCCGGAAACGCCTATGCCCAGGACGAACCGGAACGTCGTCCAGGGCGAGGTGGAGGAGGTCATCTATCTCGGTTCCTCCACGAAATACTGGGTGCGCGTCGGGGAGTATCGTCTTGCGGTGCAGCGCCAGCACCGGCGCTTCCTGCTCGATGAAAAGACGACGATCAAATGGGGCGACCAGGTCTGGCTGGAATGGCACTCCGACGACGGTTATATGCTGGAACGCTATTCCGAAGCGGACGAGG
>JAIRTL010000062.1 GCA_031254915.1 Planctomycetota bacterium | reverse complement strand
GTTCCCCTTTACCTCCTTACAGTTCAAATGGTTGTAGTTGATTCGCGAAATTTTATTCGTGTACAGTGACTAACTCAGGCAACACTAAGCCTATATCGTCACCTTGATCGCGATGCTTTGTTCTCTATATCTCGTTGGTGGTGGAGTCAAGTGGATACCCAGATGCCGTAAAATGCATGATTGGAAAATGTACAACAACGATAACATACAGCGACAATGCAAAAATTGGACTAAAAATGATAAAAATAAGATAGTGACCTGTGCGACAGCTTCTTTCCGAACAATATTATTCGAATAATATCTGCTCATACCTTTTTCCGCTTTCCGCCCTTGATTCCACTTTGGGTTCTCTAATCCAAACCGAAGCTACTTCAGCAAGACAGATGGCCATTTAATCATTTTCAGGGTAATTAAATAGAATACAGTTGACTCCCGCGCGTAACCGTACAAAAGACTTCCTCAACCACATGATGAACTTCAAAGTTTTCTGGAGTATAGCACCTACTTATGGCGTTGTCTAGCCCCATTCGTGATGTTCCGGCCTTGGTCGCGCTTCCGCCAAATCATCGTTCATTTGTCCATCCCATTCCTCCGCGTGATCGTTTCGCCTCACGTTCCTGGAGGAAGAAGCGCGCCGGGCATGATGGCGCGGCGTCGCCGTAGCGGTTGTAGATGCGGTCCATCTCCCGGCTAGCCTCGTCGCGGACACGCGTTCCGTCTCCGAAGTAACGGCGAGAGCATCGGCGCCGGGCACGACAAACAGGACTCCCTGGCACATCGGCCTGACGAATTTTTCGGCCGACAGCCACAGCCGCGCAACGCGCACCCGACGCTTGAACGTGCTACGAAGCAGGCTATCCGCGAGGCGTTGCAACATCGGTTCGTCGTCGACGTAGCCGCCGGGCCGTGTTTCGCCCGCTCCCATCATGCCATCGGCGTAGAAAAATAGAGAATTAAATGACACTGCGAAGATGACGAAAAATGCGGACGGAGATGATGCGCAAGGCGAGAGGGAGGAGACGCCCCCCCCCTTTTTCGCTCGGCGGACGAAGCGGACGAAAAGGCCTCTTTCCATGCCGTTCACGGTCCGGAGTTGTCATTCCTTCAACTGTGCGCGGCCATGAAATGGCTGACGCATTGTAACCAAATGTTGCGAAAGGCCTGGCGTTTCGGGATGCTATGGGACAAGTCGAAATGCGCAATGTGATGTCTATTCAGCTTCGCAAAACGGCCCAAGGGAAGCAGGTGTGGAACAGGGCGCCTTCCATCCCCCGTTTTCACAATTTCAGACCGCGCCCGGCATATTTCCGCTTTTCCCTTTACATTCGCCGCTCCGATGTTTACAAAACACGGCGGTTTATCGACCATGGCCACGCCGTCCGGAGCAGCATGAAAAAGACCACCGACACCCAGGAAATCAACTCCGCCCTTGCTAGGGCGCTTGAGTTCATCACCAGCCTGGAGACGAAAAATCGGGAGATGCGCCATTGCCTCGAACTGGCGCAGGAGGCGTGCCTGTCGCGCGCACCGGTGTTGATCCTTGGGGAAAGCGGAGTCGGAAAAAGCCTGATCGCGCAGTCTTTGCATTACGCCTCGCCGAATCGCGCGGACCAATGCGTCATCGTGGATTGCATCAGGACGGCTCCGGCCGACGTCGACATCGTCATTTTCGGCATCGCCTTCGATCGCGACGAATCGAACCGGCAGGAAGGGGCGATCGCGCGGGCGGGCAAGGGCACCATCATCCTCGACTCCGTGGATCTTCTTCCCATTTCCACGCAGACGGAATTGCTGCGCGTGCTGCAATTCGGCAAGTACCGCCTGGTCGGCAGCGACAAGGAACACGACGCGTACGCCAGGTTTGTTGCCACCAGTAGCGCTAACCTGGCGGAAAAGATGGCTGGCGGGCTGTTTCGCGAAGACTTCCTCTATGCCATCGGCGAAGTGACCTTGCGCATTCCGCCGCTCCGCTCCAGGGCGGAAGACATCCCCACCCTCATCAACGCCTGCATTCTTTCCGCCAACCGCCGTTATGGAAAAAACGTCGTCTCCATATCGAAAACGGCGCTCGATTTCCTCAAACGCTACGAACTTCCCGGCAACATCCGCGAACTCAACCGCATCATCAATCGCGCCATCATCGACCTGCAGCGGGACACCATCTATATCGAGGATCTCGGCTTCCAGGTCGATCCGCCTGCGAATCCCGCCGCCTTCGGCGCCGACATCCTCTCCCTCGAGGAAGTCGAGCGCCTCCACATCGTCAAGGCGGTCGCCCACGCCAAGGGAAACGTCCGTGCCGCCGCCCGCATCCTTCGCGTCACGGAAGCGGCGCTTCGCCGGAAAATGGAAAATTACCACATCAATGCGGAAAACGGCAGGAGATAGCGTGCTTTAACCTGGAGCGTTTTTTTGAAACGCCCGAAGCGGCGACTCCATACGTCGCGAGCAATTTGTTCGGTTGCGCGGATTGTGCGGGAAATTTTGCTCGTTTTTCAAAATCAAACAAATGACATTGACAAATCTTTCCACCGAATTATCATGGCATCATTCAGACCCGCCGGTATCCGCACGACCGCGCGCAAAGCCGTCCAAACCCCGCTTATAGGCGTGAACCGCCCCGGAGACGATGTTATGGCGCTAATCGGCATGAAGGAAATGTTGGTCAAGGCGTACAACGAAGGGTATGCCGTCGGCGGATTCGACGGATTTGATTCCATTTCCATTCTCGCCGTTCTCGAGGAATGCAAGGCGCGGAAATCACCAGCGCTGATGATCTGCGCCCCGGCGGAATACCAGGCGCTCGGCGCCAAGGGCGTCGCCGCCGTCGCGCGCGCGCTTTCCGACCTCGCGGAAGTCGACGTCTGCCTGCATCTCGACCATTCCCCGAATTTCGAATATGTTGAGGAGGCGATCGACGCTGGCTTCACTTCGGTCATGATCGACGGATCGAGCCTCGATTTCGAGGGCAATGTCGCCCTGACCCGCAAGGTTGCCGACTACGCCCACGAGCGTGGAATCCCGGTCGAGGCTGAATTGGGCGCCGTCGGCAGAACCGACAACGCCACCGCCGAAGGGGCGGACCACACCGGCAACGTCTTCACCGATCCCGCGACGGCGGCCGAATTCGTCGAGCGCAGCGGCTGCGATTTTCTCGCCGTCTCGATCGGCAACACTCACGGCCTTTACCGCGACCTTCCCAATTTCGACTTCGGGATTCTCGAGGCGATTTACAAAAACACCCCGGTTCCGCTCGTCCTCCACGGCGGTTCCGGTACGCCCGAGGATCAGCTCAGGAAATCCATCACCATGGGTATCGCCAAGGTGAACGTCGCCAGCGACCTGAACCGCGCCTTTAACAACATCTATATTCCGGAAGTGAAAGAAAAGAAGACCTGGTGGGCGACGGCGAAGGCTCTGGGCAGGGCGGAAATCCGCAAGGAGATCGGCTTCTGGATCGACAGGCTCGGTTCCGGTAACAAGGCGTAACGCCGCGGGTATGCTGGTGGGGCGCTTTGCGAAGTTGAATGGACATCCCATTGTGCATTTCGGTTTGTCCCGTTGTATCCCAAGACGCCAAGTCTTTCGCGGCAATTGGGTAAAATGTGCTATGGTGTTTTCGCAAATAGTCGACCTTTCCCCGGCGCATTTTTGGTTGCCGCAGTTGAACCTGAAAGCGCAACAGGGAGGCCGATAATTTCCGAAAACGCGCCAGCGCCATGAAATTGCGATTCCCCGGACTGTGTGCGGCAATCGATGCACCCGGGAAGCGAATGTGAAATGGGGCGCCCCCCAGCCTCCGTTTTCATACATTTCGGACCGCGCCCGGCATACAATGCTGCAACGCACATAAAGACACGGCATTCGGACCTTTCTATCGTCCCGTGACAAGGATCCCCGTGCTGGCAAAGAACGCGAAGAAGCACGTCGCTTCCAAAGACCACAACAAGGCCATCTACCACATGCTGCGCTTGCGCGACAGGATGGCGGTCGCCGAATTGCGGGAGATCCTCGGCGTCAGCGATATGACTGTCCCCGAATACAAGGCCGCGATCGCCAGGGAAACGATCGCGTTCATTCCTCCGGTCGGAAGTGTCTTCCTCGACGGCGGCAAGTTCGACAAGTCGCGCTTCATCCGTTTTTGCGAATGGAGCAAGGTGGACTGTTTCATCACGGACGAGCGGCTTCCCGGGGAGGCGCCCGACGCGATCCGCGGCGAGGTGGTCGAGGCGGAGGCTGGTGGATTTGTGAACCGCCGCGGCCGGCCGGGTCGGACGCGGGGTTACCGATCGTCTTTCCGAAGTGTACGGCGGCTTCGGCCTATGAATTCTTTAGAGAGGAGCGTGGAATGACGTACCAGGAATTGGTGAAGAAGGTCATCGAGGAAAACGGGACCGTCCTCAATCGGGTCGATCCGAAAGCGGTGGACACCCTGATCGACTACATTGTCAACGCCAAACAGATCCAGTTGTTCTCCATGGGCAGATGCCAGCTGTCCGTTCGCGGCTTCGCCATGCGCCTCGCGCACATGGGCTTTCCCTCCCACGTCGTCTACGACACAGTCACCCCGGCGATCGGCCCCGGCGATCTCCTCATCGGGCACTGCAGCGCCAACAATGTTGAACTGAACGTCATTCAGCAGGCGAAAAAGGCGGGGGCGAAGGTTGTCCTCATCACTCCCTGTCTCGACACCCCGCAGGCGAAGCTCGCCGATTTCATCGTCGAGCTCCCGGGCCAGATCTTCGGCGCCGCCAACGAGGTGCCGTCCATCCAGCCGATGGCGTCGCTGCTCGAGCAGGCGCTGCTTCTCTTCACCGACATCGTCGTCATGATGCTGATCGAGCGCCAGGGTGTCTCCATGAAGAAAATGCAGGAGCGCCACACCAATCTCGAAGGCCTGCCGCACGAATTCGCGTAAAGCTTTTTCGCCAATGTATTGGCAAAATGCAGTGCAAACCTTAAATTGATCGTCAGCGCCAAGGAGATGATATATGTTTAAAAACGGCACGATAATGCAGCTCGGGCAGGTGGTGGCCGACATCGACGGACAGATGGAGATCCTGCACCGCGATTTCGGCTTCGGTCCCTTCGAGGTCCACATCTTCGACGGCCGCAAGGTGAAGGATTCGATGGTGCGCGGCAAGCCGTCCGACCATACCTATCTTTGTTCTTCATGCTGGCTGGGAGGCGTACAGTTCGAACTCATGCAGCCGCTCGTCGGCAGGAGCATCTACGACGAATACGTCGAGAAGCACAACGGAACCGGCCTCCAGCACGTCAAGATCTATTACAACGACGTCAAGAAGGAGGTGGCGGAATACGGAAAGAAGGGCTATCCCGTCACGCAGTCGGGCGGTATCGGCGAGGACCTGTTCTATTACCTCGACACCGAGGCGAAAACCGCCGGCGTCACGATCGAGATCGGCAACGCCTCCAGCGTGCCGCCGCCGGACAGCTATTTCCCGGAGGGCGCAACGGCGAAACCGTTCGTGAAGCGTCCGCTCCGGGACGGCGACATCATGCAGGTCGGGCAGGTCGTCAAGGACATCGATAAGGCGATGGACGTCTTCTTCCACGACTTCGGCATTGGCCCCTTCGAAGTCTTCACCTTTACGAAGGAGCGTCACATCAACCCGATGGTGCGCGGCAAGCCGGGCGACCACACTTTCATCTGCGCCTGTGCTTGGTGCGGGGACCTCCAGTACGAACTCATGCAGCCGCTCACCGGCTCGAGCGTCTACACCGAATTCCTCGACAGGCGCGGCGAAGGCCTGCACCATCTGAAAATCTACTACAAGGACGTCGAGAAGGCGGTCGCCGACTTCAAGGCGAAGGGCTACGGCGTCATCCAGTCCGGAGGCATCGGCAATGACCTGTATTTCTACCTCGACACCGAGGACTGCTGCCAGGGCCTGCTCATCGAACTCGGCAACGCCGGCGAGGTCGGCCCGTCGGATCGGGTATATCCCGCAAAATGAAATTTGGGCGAACTCATGTGAGTTGCCACGGTTGGAATCATTTGTCAGGATAGGGAGACAAACATGAGAAAAATGCTTTTGGGTCTGCTGGCGCTCGCGTTTCTCGCGCCGGTCGCGCTGGCGGGCGAGTACACCATGGTGTCCGTTCCCAAGCTCCGCGCGCTGTGGTTCAACCGCTTCGAGGAAGGCCTGATCGAGGGCGGCAAGAAGTTCGGCGTCGAAGTCTACCAGCAGGCGCCCGCCGCGGCGGACGAGGCCCAGCAGGTCCGCATCATCGAAGACAATATTGCGCAGGGCGTCAACGCCATCATCGTCGTGCCCAACGACGCCAACTCCGTCGTTCCCGCATTCCGCCGCGCCAAGGAACGCGGCATGGTCGTGGTGACGCACGAGTCCGAGGGCCAGGAAGGCGCGGACTGGAACGTCGAATTGTTCGACAACGTCGTTTACGGCGAAACGCAGGTGAAGGAACTCGCCAAGCGCATGGGAGAAGAGGGTGAATACGTCTGCTTCGTCGGCTCTCTGACCGTTCCCGCCCACAACATGTGGGTCGACTCCGGCGTCGCCTACCAGAAGAAGCACTTCCCCAAGATGAGGATGGTCGGCGAAAAGTTCCCTGTCTCCGAAGACCGCAACCTCGCCCGTCAGGCCACCCTCGACATTCTCCAGACCTACCCGAACCTCAAGGGCATGTTCATCGTCGGCAGCCAGGGCGGCCCCGGCGCCGGACAGGCATTGCGTGAGAAGGGTATGGTCGGCAAGATCAAAATGGTCGCTGGCGGCACGCCGAAGGAAGTCGGTAGTTTCCTCGAGGACGGCGCCATGGACGCGTCCATCCTTTGGGATCCGGGTCAAGCGGCCTACGCCTGCGTCTACATCGCCAAGAAGGTCCTTGACGGCGAGTCTGGCGATATCAAGGTCGGCATGGAAGTCCCCGGCCTCGGCCCGATCAAGGTCATCCGCGACAACAACATCCTCTTCGACAACATGCTCGTCGTCACCAAGGAAAACTACAAGGACTACGAATTCTAGTCCGGCGGCGCAATCGGGCCGGATGCGGGAAGACCCGCGTCCGGCCATTCGACTCCCTCCGGCCCAGCAGAACGGAGCTCCCGGCATGGCTTTTCTCGAACTCAAGGGCATCAGGAAATCCTTCGACGGCGTCCACGCGCTCAAGGGCGTCGACTTCACGGTCGAAGAGGGCGAAGTCCACGGACTGGTCGGCGAAAACGGCTCCGGCAAGTCGACCCTGATGAAAATCATCGCCGGCGTCTATACGCCGGACGAAGGAGAAACCTACCTCGACGACCGCTTGGTCACCGATAATTCGCCCTTTTTCTCCAGCGTCAGCGGCATCAGCGTCATCTATCAGGATCTGTCGCTCTTCCCCAACCTCACGGTCGTCGAAAACATTTATATGGGGAAATTGGTGAGCGATTCGGGGAAAATCGTGAACCCGAAAAAGTACATCCAGCCCGCCATCGACACCCTCAACGGCCTCGGCGTGGCGATCAACCCATACGATCTCGTCGAGATGCTGCCGATCGCCAAGCAACAGATCATCGCCATCGCCCGCGCCCTCACCAACAAAACCCGGCTCCTCATCCTCGATGAACCAACCACCGCCCTGACCAGGAAAGAAATCCTCCAGCTTTTCGAAATCCTCGGCAAGCTAAAGGAGAAAGGCATATCGTTCATCTTCATCAGCCATAAGCTCGACGAAGTTCTGGAAATCTGCGACCGCGTCACCGTGCTGCGCGACGGCGACCATATCGGCACCGAGCCCGCCTCCAGTCTCGGGATCGAGAAAATCGAATCGATGATGCTCGGGAAAAGCCTGACCTTCGAGCGCAAGACCAGTTCCGGCGCCAAGGAGACGGAAGTGCTCCGGCTCGAGAAATTGACCAAGAAGAACAACTTCGCCGACGTCTCCCTGACGCTCAAGGCCGGGGAGATCGTGGGCATTTCCGGCCTGCTCGGGTCGGGGCGCACCGAACTGGCGCTGGCGCTTTTCGGCATCGCCCCCGCCGACTCGGGGAGGATCTTCATCAACGGCAGGGAGACGCGGATCGATTCCGTCGACGCCGCCGTCCAGCGCGGCATCGCCTACGTTCCGGAGGACCGCCTGCAGCAAGGCCTGGTGATGGACCATTCGATCGGCGACAACATCGTTCTCGCCACCCAGGACGATTACGTCAGGAAGATGCGCCTCATCGACCGCAGAGCCATGCGCGTCACGTCGGAGCGCTGGATACGCGACCTCGGCATCAAGACGGACAGCGCGAAGAAGTCCGCCCGCGTCCTCTCCGGCGGCAACCAGCAGAAGGTGGTGGTGGCGAAATGGCTGGCGATGAAGCCGACCATCCTCATTCTCGACAGCCCCACGGTTGGCATCGACGTCGGCGCCAAGAGCGCCCTTTACGAAACGATCCGCGACAGCGCGAGAAACGGCATGGCCATCCTCATGATCTCCGACGAAATGCCGGAACTGCTGTCCAACTGCGACCGCATCTACGTCATGCGCAACGGCCGCATGATCCGGGAGTTCGACGCCCAGAAGATCGGCGAAAGCGATCTCCGGAACGCGCTTGAATTGTCGGGAACCACTTCGTTCAGCGGCGTCGGGGTCTGAAAGACTGTTTTCATAATCCGACCCAACCGGGCTGGATTTACGTACCGCGGCGTTTTCGAGGATAACAGCCCTTCCGGTCGTTGCGTTTTGGTTGGCGAGGCCATGCCGAAAAACGCAAGCCGGGGATGATTATTCCGGAAAACGCCCTATCGGGGATAAGCGCATGAGACGATACTTTTTCAACCGGCATGAGTGGTTTCTGGTAGGCGTCCTGGTGGTGCTCTCGGCGGTGATCACCTGCATCAATCCGAGCTTTCTCAGTTTCGAGAACATCACCGACCTCCTCAAATCCTTCACCGTGCTCGGCATCTTCTCGCTGGGGATGTTCATGGTCATCGTCTCCGGCGGCTTCGATATCTCTTTCACGGCGATCGCCCAGGCGGCGCAATACGCGGTGGTGGCGCTCCTCATGTTCCGCTGGGCAAGCATCGGCGACATCTGGGTCGCGATCTTCCTCGCCGTCCTCTTCGGCCTTGTTCTCGGCTGCGTCAACGGCGCGATCATCCACTTTTTCAAAATCCCGCCGATCATGGTCACGATCGCCACCCAGAACCTCTACTACGGCATCATGTACGTCATCACCAAGGGCGACCTGATCCACGACATCCCCCTCTACTACCGTGAATTTTCCTACGCCAGGGTGATCGAGTTCCATCGTGTCGACGGCGCCCCCTACGGCCTGACGCTCGTCACAGCGATATGGATTGTGCTCGGGATAGCGGCGGCATTATTCCTGAAGTATACTCGCCTCGGACGGAGCATCTTCGCCCTCGGCGGCAACCGCATCTCGGCGGAGCGGATCGGCTTCAATATCTGCCTCACGACGATCTTCGTTTACGGTGCCATGGGCGCGATCGCCGGGCTCGCCGCCATCGTGGACGTCTCCATCGCAGGCTCCGTCATCCCCAACTCGATCGTCGGCAAGGAGCTGCAGATCATCGCCGCCGTCATCCTCGGCGGCACCGCCATCACGGGTGGCAAAGGCTCCATCCAGGGAACGTTCCTCGGCGTTTTCCTGTTCGCTGTGCTCTCGAACAGCCTGACGCTCCTGAAAATTCCGTCCTACTACTACAAGGTCTTCACCGGGCTCGTCATCCTCCTCGCCGTCGCCGGCAACGCGCTCCAGATCAAGCGCCAGGAGGGCAAGAAGGTTCGCGTCCAGGTGGACGAAATTCGCGCCGGGGGCGCATAAGACCGGCGCCCCCGGGAGTCGCGGAATACGTTTTCCCGGCCTCCATCCCGGCGACATGGGCGGGAGAGACCTCCTGCCGGAGCCTCTTACAGTGGATTTGGTTTAAGCGGGGATATCGCACATGTTCACCAGGATAAAGGAATTTTTCGATGGCACCACCCTGTCCCTGTTCGTGACCATGGTGTTGGTGTTTTTGTACATGTACCTTCTGAACGGCGGCAAGTACGTCGATTCGTACAACATCCGCTCGATGGCGTACCAGCTGCCGATCATCGGCTTTCTTGCCGTCGGAATGATGTTCACCATGCTCACGGGCGGCATTAACCTGGCGATCGTCTCCAACGCCAACCTGAACGGGCTCATCATCTGCCTGACGTTGAGCTGGCTTACGAACAGCGATTCTCTGGTGCGAAACAACATGAAGAACGCGACCGTCGCCCAGGTCGTCATCGCCATAGCAGTCGGCGTCGCCATCAGCGTCGCAATCGGCGTTTTCCACGGCTTTATGGTGGCGTGGCTGCGCATTCCCGCGCTTCTGGTGACGCTCGGCACCATGACCTTCATCATCGGCGTCAACGAGGCGGCAACGCGCGGCTATACGATATCGGGCTTCCCGGCCTACATTACCAGCATCGGCACGGAAAACCTCTGGGGAATTCCGATTCCGATGATCCTCTTCGTCCTGAGTTGCATCGTCGCCTGGCTCCTTCTCTACCGGACCAGATTCGGGTTCTCGCTGTACATGATGGGTGCCAACGAAACGGCGGCGAAGTTCTCGGGCGTCAACATTATGAAGATCTCCATCCTCCAGTACGTCGTCTCCTCCCTGTTCGCCTCCCTGACCTCCCTGGTGATGATAGGGCAGTTGAACTCGATCAAGGCGAATTACTACGAGTCCTATGTGCTTGTCGCCGTGCTTGCCTGTTTCCTTGGCGGCGTCGATCCAAACGGCGGCTTCGGCCGACTGGCGTCCGTGATCGTCGCGACCTTCATCCTCCAGTTCATCTCGAGCGGTCTGAACCTGCAACGGCTCGACCCGTACATGGTGACGGCGATGTGGGGCGGGATCGTGATCATCCTCATCTTCGGTCGCGCGCTGATCGCCTACTTCCGCAGCCAGCTGAAGCGGAAGACCCTGGAGGGAGGACTGTTGTAGCGGAAGACGGCGCGCCAGGCTTTGGGACGTTCCGGGGCTCGCGCGCGGATGGCGATTTTGCGGCCCTTTGTCTTTTTCGTGTTTGCCTGGTTGACATGACGGGAGCGATCGGTAGAATGCTCTTGCCGTATTGAAGCGCCCGCTTAGCTCAGTTGGTAGAGCAACTGACTCTTAATCAGTAGGTCCTGCGTTCGAGTCGCAGAGCGGGTACCAAGTATTAATGCCCCTGTTTTCCCTTGGGAGACAGGGGATTTTTCGTTTCCGGCCATCGCTAAAATGGGGCGGTTTTCACCCTTCCCGCTGTCCATATAAGTCTTTATTTTAGCCGTCGAGTCCATGCCGAAACTGTCAACTGGCATGACAATGATTTGGTCCGATTCCAGGGCCGCATCACAGGTGCCCGTGGCGGCCTCCTTTTCGGTCGTGACAATAGCGGCGATATTCGGCAACATGTCAATCGCCTCGGCCTTCGTGTCCACCAGGACATGAGTGTAAACCTTGGCGGTCAGCTTCGGGTCATTGTGCCGCATGAGCTTTTGCGCCGTCGCCAGCGGGACGCGGGCCTTGTTGAGCATGGTGGCGAAGGTGTGGCGCAGGCCGTGGAAGTCGTAGGACAATCCGCATTCGTCAATCGTGACCAGCTTATTGTTTTCGTCCCGGGCGAGAATGCCGGCGACTTCAAGGTCAGCATGAATCATGGCCGCGCCTTTGCCACCCCAAAGGCGAAATACTTTCGCCTGGGGAAGATAAAGGGCAAGAAATTCCCGCAGATCCGCTGTCAACTCTTCACGTAGCGGTTGCTTGGCCTCTTGCCCATTTTTGGCGTCAGCGGCCAAAAGCGTGACCGTTGCCCGGTCGCCGGAAAAGTCGAACGATGACTTGGTCAAGCTCCGGATTTCCGAATACCTAAAACCGGTCTCAATCGCCAGGCGATAAACAAGCGTTTGCTCATATCCGGTCAAGCCATGGTGTTTTTCCCCCGTCTCGGCGGTGGCAAGCAACCGGCCAAGCTCCTCGATGCTGTACGGATGACGTTCGACGCGGCGATCAGCGTCGGCGTTCAGCAACGGAACGAATTTCAGGGGATTTTCCGTAAGCCGCTTTTCCTTGACCGCCCATCCGCAAAATGCCTTTGCGGTCCGGAGGTGATGATTGATGGAGGCGGCGGATCTGTTTGCCGCTTTTTGCTCGGTCAACCATAGATTGACGCCGGAAGCAGAAATATCCGAAAGATGACGCCAACCGCAAGCGGCGATAAGTCTTTTCAGGTTGGCCATGAAGTTGCTGATATGACGCTTGCTGTTCCCTTTGGCATCCATCGCCAGCCGCCAGTCTTCGCTATGGGCAGCCAGTGCCTTTCCAGCCGCCACCCGCGTTCTTTCGATAATGCCCCACTTCCCCAGCCGGTCGCGGAGGTTGCCGGGGCAGGATTCGAGGAAGCGGGACAGTTCGACATTCGGACCGGAACCGGCTATGCGCAGGGCGACCAGTTTTTTCAGTTGGCGTTCCAATTCGAGGGATGCGGATTTGTCGGTGAAGGCGGCAACCCGGCGCACAATACCGTCATGATCGCGGAAATCCACCGACCATTTTAGCGTTGTCTTGGTCTTCCCGCTCTTGGTCTTCCCGCTCTTGGCCTTGTACTTGCGTTTGAAAACCGCCATCGTCATTTCTCCCGCCATGTCCGCCAGGCCAGCATAAGCGTTTGTCCCGGCGTCAGGTTCAATCGCATGGCGTCCGCCCGCAATAGTTTCCCCTCGGCGTTGGTGATGTTGACCATCAGCCTGA
>JAIRTL010000136.1 GCA_031254915.1 Planctomycetota bacterium | reverse complement strand
CGGCATTGTCCCAAGTGTAGATTCCCTTGAAAATGATCAGCGTATAGCCGGCGACGAGGACGAAGGACAGGACATGCCACGGCCACGCCTTTCGGAGGCCAAGCAGATTTTTCAGTCTGAACGGGACATACCAGACCGAAACGGCCATGACTAGCAACACGATGCCGGTGAGTATCATTGCGACGCACTTTCGTTATCGGGAAACGGGAGATGTTTTTTCGGCCATCGCGCCCCAGGAGAAGGACCGAAAATCGGGACGCGCCGGCGACAGTATAATTCGAGGCTCAGAAGAATTCGGCGAATAAAGAAAATCAGGAGTTTGCATGGACATTCAAGACGAGGTGCTGACGATCCTCGATGAAGTACTGAATCTCGCGGGACGCAGCCGCGCCTTCGTGCGCGAGACCGCGCTGCTTGGCGCAGTTCCGGAACTCGATTCGATGGCGGTGGTGGCGCTGATCACGTCGATGGAAGAGCATTTCGGGTTCATTGTCGAGGATGACGAGATCGACGGTTCGGCGTTCGCCACCGTGGGCGCGCTCGCCGATTTCGTACAGGGCAAACTGAACGGATGATTCACGCGATACGCTGATCGCATGGCGTTCGGGGTTTTTCGCCGCACGGCATCCATGACTATAGGAAGAGCGCCGTGGACAAGGTTCGGAAAGACGAAAGACGCATCGTCAATGCCCGGTTTGCCACACCAGCCTAATGTGATCTCTTCCATAAAGAGCCGCAAGGCCAGGAAACGATCCGCATCCATAAAATCGCCGGAAACAACTGCCTCCCCTGATCTGCCGCATGGGGAATTCCCGGCGCGACTCTCTTTCGGCATCGGATGAGGAATTTCGCTATACTTATCCACGCCGCATCTAAGACTCGTGAATTTCGTCCCCGGTAAAATTTCAACGAATACCACTGGTTAATTTTGAGCGCGCGGACCAACAGTTTTTTGGATTGAATTTACGTGGAAAGATCGGCAATGGAAGAAAATCGGACGGTGCGCCGCGCGGGGCGGATGCGGCGCACGAAAGCCGCGGTCAACGCCGTCGTTGCGCATGTAAGGGATTATCGCGAAATTCAGCGGCGATTCCCCTCGAATCCGGTCGGTTTCCTTCTGGAAAGCGAGGTTCATGCGATGGGCAAAGCCAAGGAACAGCCCGAAACCCCGGTGTTGTTGAACAACCCGGGCTGGGTCATGGCGGAGAAGAAAGTTCCGAAGGCCATCGAACTGTCGATGCTGGGCGGCAGGTTCTCCAAAAGCCGCGAGGTCGCCGAACTGTTGCGGGGCATGCCATGACGACGGTCGCGGTCGTGGGGCTGGGCTACGTGGGTTTGCCCCTGGCCGTGGCTTTCGGCAGGAAATGGCGGACGATCGGCTACGATCTGTCGGCGGACAAGATCGCCCATTATCGAAAATTCATCGATCCGACGGGCGAAGTCGGCAGCGACGATCTCAGGGCGGCGGAGTTTCTCGAAGTCGGCGATGATCCGCGCGTCCTGGCGGACGCGGATTTCATCGTGGTGGCGGTGCCGACGCCCGTCGATGCGGCGCATCAGCCGGATTTGAGACCGCTGATCGGCGCGTCGCGGTCCGTCGGAGAGAACCTGAAACGCGGCGCGATCGTCGTCTTCGAGTCGACGGTTTACCCCGGCGCCACCGAAGAAGTCTGCATCCCGATCATCGAACGGGAGTCCGGACTACGCTGGAAGCGGGACTTTTTCGTCGGCTATTCGCCGGAACGGATCAATCCGGGCGACAAGGAACGCACGCTGACCAACATCGTCAAGATCGTTTCCGGCGACACGCCGGAAACCCTCGAACGCGTGCGCGAAATGTACGCGGGGATCGTCGCCGCGGGCGTGTATCCGGTTTCGGGCATCAAGGTCGCGGAAGCGGCCAAGGTCATCGAGAACACGCAGCGCGACCTGAACATCGCGCTGATGAACGAACTGGCGATCATCTTCGACCGCATCGGCATCGATACGCTGGAAGTCCTCGAGGCGGCGGGAACCAAATGGAACTTCCTGCCTTTCCGGCCCGGTCTGGTCGGCGGCCATTGCATCGGCGTCGATCCGTACTATCTGACGTACAAGGCGGAAACGCTCGGCTATCATCCCGAGGTCATTCCGGCGGGGCGCCGGATCAACGACGAAATGGGCAAGTTCGTCGCCGACCGCACGGTCAAGAACCTCGTGCGCAACGGCTGGAAGGTCAAGGATGCTCCGATCGTCGTGCTGGGTCTGACTTTCAAGGAAGACTGTCCGGACCTGCGCAATTCGCGCGTCATCGACGTCGTGCGCGAATTGCAGTCCTACGGCGCGCGCGTGATCGTGCATGAGCCAGTGGCGGACGCGGACGAAGCCAGGCGCGAGTACGGCGTCGATTCCGTGCCCTGGGAGAGCCTGCCGAAAGCGGCGGCGATCGTCGTGGCGGTGGCGCACAAGGCGTTCCGCGAGCGGCCCGTTTCCGATTACGTGGAAAAACTCCAGCCGGGCGGCGTGCTGGCGGACGTGAAAAGCCTGTTCGACGCGGCGCAACTGGAAGAGCA
>JAIRTL010000106.1 GCA_031254915.1 Planctomycetota bacterium | reverse complement strand
GCGCCCTCCACCGGCAATATCGTCAACACTCTGAATCGCCTCGGCATCCGGAGGGCGGAGCATATCGTCACCGGTTCCTTCGCCGGAGCGCTCTTTGATTTCACCAAGTCCGGGACAACTGTTGATTCCAACGGTTCCCTCATCGGCGATATCGTCCAAGACTCCATGCTTATCCTGGGCGGCGCCGGCAACGCCAACGGTGCCGTCACCGGGTTGACCGGCCGCGAAGGGGACGCAGTCGCCCGCGCCTTTTCCGGCGCCTCCGACGCCATGACCACCGGCGTCCTCAACAACACCGCCTTCGCCTCCCAGCGCCTAATCCGCCTCCGGAACGCGAACGTCCGCGCCGCCATGAGCAAGGTCCGCTCGCTCGCCTCCTCCGACGCCCACGCTTCCGCCATCATGAACGCCGGCTGTGCCAACCGGTTCTGGGCGAGCGGGCTGGGGCAGTGGGAAGACGCCGGTCCCAGGGGCGGCGACCTCGGGTACAAGATCGATTCCGCCGGCTTCATGGCCGGCTACGACCATGTCTTCGGATCCGTGGTGGCGGGCGGCTCCTTCGGCTATGTCCGGAGCGACTTCGAGGACAAGGCCGCCCTTGCCGACGATTCGGACATCGACTCCTATTCGCTCAACCTCTACGCGACCCTGAACCACAGTTCCGGTTTCTTCGCCGGCGTCATGGGCGGCTACATGTATTCCGATTTCGACATGAACCGCGCCCTTCTCGCCGCCGGACCGAGGGACAAGGGCGAATACCACGCCAACACCTGGTCCCTGGGGACCCAGGTCGGCTACGACTGGAATCCGGTCGACAACCTGGTCCTGACGCCGTCCCTGGGCCTCGCGTATTTCCATACCCGCACCGGCAAGATCGCCAACACCTACGCCACCATCGACCGTCTGAAAGAGGACGCGGTGCAAATGCCCCTCGACCTGGAAATCCGCTACGACATCCCCGCCGGCTCCGCCGGCGTCTTGAGCCTCAAGGCCAACGCCGGGTACGCCTATAATTTCAAGAACGGCGGGGCCGAGGGCGCGCTGACCTACAACGGCATCCTCAACAGTCCGCGGGTGAGCGTGAGCGGCCGGACCCCCGGCCGCCACACCCTGAACCTCGGGGCCGGGGCGAAGGTTTCCATCGGCCGTTTCGAGGCCGCGCTCGAATACGACTATTTCACGAAAAAGGATTCCGACGCCCACCGGGTGATGGGGACCTTCGGCGTCAGCTTCTGACGCGCGGCTCCATCGCGCCGTTCGACGCCTCCCGGGGCGGTTCCGGGCCGTCAAGTGCCAGGCAAAGCCAGTCAAGCGAATCCCGGCCGGTAATCGGCCGGGATTCGCTTTATTTTCGGACGAACCGCGCGTTTTTTCACGGCGAACGCGGAGCCGCAGGGGCGACGTTCGGGGAGGGACGCGATGGCGAACCGCTGGGCGTTGTCGCCGCTATGCCGGGCGCGGCACGTTGGGCCGCATTTTTCTTGCCCGGCGGAGCGAAAAAGACGAAGATATCCTTCCCCGGTTCCCTCCCGCGGCGGTTTTCCCTCCCCGGGCACGCGATTTCGGGACATTTGGCGATCGGTATATTTCATGCGGCGCGCTCGCGCCGCATGGATTGCGATATTATGGACGCATTGCACAGGAGATTCGTTTTGTCGCGCAAACGCGAAAGGAAAAAGAAGGACCCCGGCGAAAAATCGGGAGCGCCGATTCCAGGGCAGTTGTCGGACAGGGAAACGCCGCTGCGCCGGGTTCTGATGAACGCGCTCGACCCGGAACAGTTGCGCGTCGCCATCGCCGGGCCGACGGGCCTCGAGGAACTGTATATCGAACGGTCCTCCAACGGGTTCACCCACGGGAACATCTACAAGGGCAAGGTGCAGAACATCGAGCCCACGCTGCAGGCGGCGTTTGTCGACATCGGCGGCGAGAAGAACGGCTTCCTCCACGCCTCCGACGTCATTCCGCCCTTCGGCGGCTACGACGACATCCTCAAGCGCCGCAAACGCAAGGACAAGAAAACCCAGGGCCGCCCGCCGATCGAGGACATGCTCTACAAGGGGCAGGAGGTTCTCGTCCAGATCACTCGCGAGCAGCTTGCCAACAAGGGGCCGAGCCTGACGACCTATGTGTCCCTTCCCGGGCGCTATCTCGTCCTCATGCCCGCCGTGTCGAAGCGCGGGGTGTCGAAGAAGATCAACGACGACAAGGAACGGCAAAGCCTCAAGGCGGTGCTTGAAAAACTCGAGCCGCCGAAGAACATGGGCTACATCATCCGCACCGCCGGCATGGGGCACGGCCGCGAGGAACTGCAGCGCGACCTCGACTGCCTCAACCGCCTGTGGGAGGCGATCAGGGAACGGGCGAAAAAAGCCCGTCTTCCGGTGGCGCTCTACCAGGAATCGGATCTCGTCGTCCGCGCCATCCGCGACTTCGTCTACGACGACGCGGACGAAATCGTCATCGACAGCGCCGACGGGTACGAACGGGCGGCGCGGTTTCTCGACGCCTTCATGCCCGAGTTCAGGGACAAACTCTTCCTCTACCGGGACGGCGAGCCCATTTTCGACCGCTACGGCGTCGAGGAAGCGATCGAAAAGACGTTCGACCGTTCGGTCAGGCTTCCCTCCGGCGGCGAAATCGTCATCGAGCAGACGGAAGCGCTGGTCGCCATCGACGTCAATACCGGAAGCTTCCGGCGCGGCGACTCGACCCGCGAAACGATCCTGGCCATGAACAGGGAGGCCGCCGCCGAAGCGGCGCGCCAGCTTCGGTTGCGCGATCTCGGCGGCCTCGTCATGATCGACTTCATCGACATGTCGGACGCTTCCGACCGCAGGGCGGTGGAGGACGCGTTCCGCCAGGCGTCTCGCCGCGACCGCGCCCGCACCACATTCCTCCCCATCAGCCAGCTCGGCATTATGGAGATGACCCGCCAGCGCGTGCGGCAAAGCGTCAAGAAGACGCTGTACCAACCCTGCCCCTGCTGCGACGGCACCGGCATCAGGAAATCGCTCGAAGTCCTCGGCCTCGAGCTGATCAGGAAGATCCGCGCCCTCTTCGGCGAGCGCAACGGCTTCCTGACCGTCCGCCTTCATCCCGACGCCGCTCTCGCGCTTTCGAACGCCAAGCGCGAGGCGATCGCCGAAATCGAACGCGAAAAAGGCGGCACGGTGACCCTCGCCGCCGACCCGGGGCTGCATTACGGCGAGATCGCCGCCAACTGGACCGACGGGGGAAATTAGGGAAAGCCCCGCCCACATCGCCGCGACGGGAAGGGCGAGGACGCCCGCGAACCCGAAGAATGCCCGCCGCCCGGAGGCGGCGGGCATTCTTGCAAGCCGCGTTCCGTCATTCGCAGCGGAGCGCGTCCACCGGGTCGAGTCTGGCGGCGCGCACGGCGGGGTAGTATCCGAAGAAGACGCCGACCGCGACCGACACGCCCAGCGCTATCAATATGCTGTTCAATTCGATTTTGGTGCTGAACTGGGCGCCGGACATGGCGGCGAGCCAGGGGATCAAAACCGCCACGCTGATTCCCAGCGCCACGCCGGTGATTCCGCCCAGGCCGCTGATCAGGACGCTCTCGAAGAGAAATTGGCGGAGGATGTCCCGTTCGCGCGCGCCGATCGCCTTGCGCAGGCCGATTTCGCGGGTGCGCTCCGCGACGGTCACCAGCATGATGTTCATAATGCCGATGCCGCCGACCAGAAGCGAGATCCCCCCGAGGCTGCCAAGCAGGATGGACATGATCGTGCCAAACGACGTCGCCGTTTCGATCACTTCCGCCTGGTCGCGGACGTTGAAGTCGTCCTCGTCCCTGGCGGCCAGACGATGGCGCCGGCGGAGGAGCGCGCCGATGCCGTCCACAACGCGCTGGTTGCCGTAACCGTCGGTGGTGAGGACGTCGATTTCCCGCACCCGCTCGACGCCGAGAAGTTGCTTCATGGCCGTCGTGATCGGGACAAGCGCCTGGTCGTCCGGATTCGCCCAGCCCTGATCGCCTTTAGCCTTGAGGACGCCGATCACCTCGAAGTTGACGCCTTTCACCTTGATCGTCTCGCCGACAGGTTCGTCCAGGCCGAAGAGGTTCGTCGCCGTGGTCGGGCCGATGACGGCGACCCGCGCCATCCTCTCCACTTCGAGGTCGGTGAAATTCCGCCCGCTCCCGATTTCGAAATTCCGCACCGCGAGATAGCTTGGCGTCACGCCGAATGTCGTGGTCTGCGCGTTCTTGTTGAAGTATTTGAGTTGCAGGCTGCCCGAGACGACGGGCGCGACCCATTCGGCGCCTTCGACTTCCCTGGCGATCGCCTCGGCGTCTTCGAGCGTCATCGTCTGCACGGTTCCCGTCATGATGCCGCGCCTGCCGGCTTGTCCCGGCCTGACGATGAGAAGATTGACGCCCATGCTCGATACCCGGCCGAGAATGTCCCGCCGGGCGCCGGCGCCGAGCGCGAGCATCGAGATCACGGCCCCGACGCCGATGATGATGCCCAAAATGGCGAGAAAGCTCCGAAGTTTGTTCGCCAGCAGCGACTTGATGCCGATCTTGGCGAGCATCCATAGCATCATGGCCGGCTCCGAGGGACTGCGCGGACACGGCGGACCGTCCGCTGGCGTGGGCGCTCAGGCGCGAAGCGCGGATATGGGTTGTTCATGTCGCCGCCCCCCCGGCGAGAGCGAACCGGCTGGAGTTCGTTTTCTCGATCTGGTCCGGCGGGACGACGTGGCCGTCCGACATGTGAATGCGGCGACGGCCGAACTTGGCGACCTCCGGGTCGTGGGTGACGATGATGATGGTCCTGCCTTCCGCGTTCAAGCTGTGAAAAAGCGCCAGAATTTCCGCGCCGGTTTTGGAATCGAGGTTGCCGGTCGGCTCGTCCGCGAGGACCAGGGACGGCTTGCCGACGAGCGCGCGCGCCACGGCGACGCGTTGACGCTGGCCGCCCGAAAGCTGGTTCGACTCGTTGTTCATCCGTTCGGCGAGCCCGACCCTGACAAGAGCCTCTTCCGCCATCGGCCGCGGATCGCCGACGCCGGCGTACATAAGCGGGAGTTCGACGTTTTCGAGCGCGGTCAACTTCGGCAGAAGGTGGAAGCCCTGGAAGACGAAACCTATCTTCCTGTTCCTGATCTGCGCCAGCCTGTCGCCCGACAACTTCGCCACCTCCTCGCCGTCGAGGAAATATTCGCCGCCGTCGGGGCGGTCGAGACAGCCGAGCACCTGCATCAGGGTGGATTTGCCGCTGCCGGAGGCGCCGGTGATCGCGACCATCCCGCCGGGCTCCACGAGGACATCGACGCCGTCCAGCGCCCGTATTTCCTGGTCGCCGATCCGGTAGGTTTTGCGCAGCCGCCGCGCGTCTATGACTGGCGTGGACATGGCGTATGTCCCTCCCTTTCCGTTGAATGAACCGGCTCCGGTCACCTCGGCGGACGCTGGCGCTCGCCGCCGCCCTGTCCGGCCCAACGACTGTCGGATCCCCCCTGCGCGAGGACGACCTCGTCCCCGGCTTCAAGTCCGGAAACGATCTCGACCTGGTAGCCGTCGGAGATTCCCGTGCGCACGCGCCGTTCCTCTCGCGTGCCGTCGGTTTTCATGACCGTGACGAAGGACTGGCGCCGGGTGTAGTCGATATTCGCCGCCCGTCCGGGGCGTTCGCCGCTCTCGGGGCGGGGGCCGCCTTGCGGCCGTCCCTCGCGGCGCGGGGGGGGCGCTTCGCCCGGTTCGACCACCACCGCCTTGCGAACCACCGCCCCGACCGGAATTTTGACGACGTCCTTGCGTTCGTCGACGAGGAAGGTGACGTTGGTGGTCATTTCCGGTTTCAGCAGTTTTCTGCCAATGCCTTCGACCTCGACCTTGACGTCGAAGGTGACGACGTTCGACTCGACCACGCCCGTCGTCGCGACTCTGACGACGGCGCCGGAAAATTCCCTGTCCTTGTAGGCGTCGGCGGTGATGATCGCCTTGACGCCCGGAACGACGCCGCTGATGTCGGCCTCGTCGACGGCGGCGATGGCGTAGATTCTCGACAGGTCGATCAGCTTCATGGTGGTGGTGCCGCCGCCGACATTTGATACGCCGGAAGCGACGATAAAGCCTTCCTGCACCGATCGTTCGGACACGACGCCCGTGATCGGCGCGTAGACGTTCGTCTCCTTGAGACGCTGTTCCGCGTCGGCGAGAAGGACCTGGTCGTTTTCAACCTGCGCCTCGGCGATGGGGATTTCCTGGCGCGTTTTATCGAGTTCGAGCGCCTGCACCCTGAGGTCCTCGAGCTTGATCCCGGCGTTGATGAGCGCCGACTCGGTGCGGACCGCCGCGGTGCGGGCCGTGTCCAGTTCCTCGCGGGCGACCACGCCCTGCCGGTGCAATTGTTCCGCGCGGTTGTGGCGGGCGTAATATTCGTCCCGTTCGGCTTGCGCGGAAAGGACGTCGGCGTTCGCCCTGGCGGCGTCGGCGTCGAGCTTCGCCTCGGCCGCCTTCACGGCGAGGCGCATCTGTTCGAGCTTGGCCTGCGACATGGCGAGGCTGGCGCGCAGCCTGGCGACGGAACGCTCTTCGTCGGTCGGATCGAGCTTGAACAGGAGCATTCCCTGCACCACCTCGTCGGAGACGTCGGCATAGACGTTGATGACTTCCCCTGACGCCTTGCTCTTGATTTCCACCTCGCGCTCCGGTTCGACCCTCCCGGTCGCGGAGACGGTTATCCGAAGGTCGCCCTTTTCCGCGACGACGGTGGAGGGCCTTTGCGCGGTGGAAGCCGCCTTTGCGGACTCGGCCGATTTTCGATAATAGCGGTACCCGCCGCCGGCGACGAGTGCAATGACAACGATAATGCCCAGCGTTTTCATGATCGTCGTTCCCGTTCAAAGGATGACGGCATCCGGAGGATATGCCGTTCTCGGTCCGGAGTTGCGATTCCCTCGACTGTGCGCGGCCATGGAATTGCCAGGGGAAGCAGATGTGGAACAAGGCAACCCCATCCCCCAGTTTCACAATTTCGGGCCGCGCCCAGCATACCTTCAGCTTCATGGTAATGTAGTGTCGCCGTAACCGCGGATGTTACCAATTTTTGCCGAAATTGCGATTTGCGGGAACGGGGAACGATGGTGGTTGCCGGTATCCGGATGACATTGATGATGCGAATCGCCTGCCGCAATTCAATCCGCAACCATGGCATACCGTTCACGGTCCGGAGTCGTAATTCCCTTTGCTGCTCGGGATCCTGGAGGACGAACCGTTTTCAAAAAAAACGTTGACGCTTCTTTGATAGGCGCTTATAGTCGAATTTGATCAATAAACGGCGTTTTTTCGCCAGAATGAACGTTTGTTGCCGCCCTGTCCGCGCCGCGCGTCCTGTTCAAAGCGTCATCCATTTTTGTCCGCCGGCTACCCAACGCGAACCATCGCATATCCTCTTTGCCAATACGCGGCGCCCAGTGCGGTTCTCCCTTCAGCGATCGGAAGACGTCCGCGCTCGGGAAGCGGGGGAATCCGGGATTTTTCCATATTTGGGCGTTTTTACCGGGCGCGGCCCGAAATTGCGAAAATGGGGATGGGGTTGCCCTGTTCCGCATCTGTTTCCCTTGGCCATTTCATCGTCGCGCACAGTTGAGGGAATCACGACTCCGGACCGGGAAGCAGGCCGGGCGATACCGCCGACCGCGCAATAATTCCAGGCCTAAAATGGAACTCCAAAAGTCCGCGTCGAGTAAATACCCAAGACTTTCATCAGTAGATCCCTGCGGGACCACGGAGCGAGTCGATGTCGGCCATCCAAGTCGGAAACGCATTCTTTAGGAGGAAGGGCAGATGCAGAAACTATTGGCTGTTTTGGTGTGCGCGCTGTTTGCCGCTGGCCTGTATTCGGGTCGCGTTGCGGCGGCGGACGGCGATACGATCCACTTCGGGCTCAACTACGAGCTTACCGGCAGCAATCCGATCATCGGCGAATCCTCGATTCAGGGCGTCAGCCTCGCTCTTGAGGAAATCAACGCCGCGGGCGGGGTGAAGATCGGCGGCAAGCAGTATAAGCTGGCGGTCAAGCCTCTGGACAACGAGTTCAACCCCGAGTCCGCCGCCGTTGTCGCGCAGACCTTCGCCGACGATTCCAGCATCGTCGCCATGATCGGTCCCAACGACAGCGCCATGTGCCTGGGCAGCCAGGCGATCGTCGAAACCGGCCTGCCGGCGATCACCCCCTGGGCGACGCAGGTCGACATCACGTCGGGAAGGTATTTCTTCCGCGCCTGCTTCACCGACGACTTCCAGGGCGAGATCCTCGCCAAGTACGCGTACGATTATGAGAAATGCGCCAGGGCCGCCGTGCTGTACGACATGTCCAACGACTACAACGTTGGCGTGTCCAAAATTTTCCGCGCCTCCTTTGAAAAGTTGGGCGGCAAGGTTGTGGAATACCAGAGCTACAATGCCAACGAGAAGGACTTCAGCGCCCAGTTGACCAAAATCATCGCGGCCGACCCCGAAATCATCCTGCTTCCGAATTTCTATGCCGAGGTCGTCGATCAGGCGGAGCAGGCAAGGGCGCTGGGGTATACGGGCAAGTTCATCGGCTCAGACACCTGGGGCGACCAGCTCCTGCTCGATCTCGACAAGAACAGGGTGTTCGAAGGCTGCGTCTGGTGCGGCCACTACGCGGTGGACATCGCTTCCGACAAGGCGCTTGCATTCATCGCCGCGTACCACAAGAAATACGGCAGGGACGTGTTCCCGAACGACATCGTCGCCCTGAACTACGATGCGGTCAACCTGCTCAAGCTCGGCATCGAAAAGGCGCAGTCCACCGCCCGCGACGCCATTCGCGACGGTCTGGCTTCAATCGACATCTACGAAGGCGTCACCGGCACGATGCGCTTTCACGGCAGCGGCGACCCGACGAAGTCCGCTGTCATGATCAAGATCGAGGATGGTCAGTTCAAGTTCCTCGACGTTATCAATCCGCAGTAAACCGGTAGCGCTCGCGCCGGAGGGGATATCCTCCCCTCCGGCGCGGAGCCTCACCGGGCCCCTTGGCCGCGGAAATTCCTTCGACGCATTGGAGCGGCGCGCGATACGGCCGCTGTCGAAGCATCCTCAAGGGCCGGCCGATCGGGAATGGCGTCAAGACCAAACGATTCGGGGAGCATCCATTTGGGGACGTACTCGCAGCAGTTCTTGCAACAGACGGTCAATCTTGTCCAGTTGGGCAGCATCTACGGCCTGCTTGCCGTCGGCTTTTCCATGGTCTACGGCATCGCCAGGCTCGTCAACTTCGCGTACGGCCCGATCTTCATGGTCTCCACGTATCTCCTCTTCTTCTTCGGCACGCTGATGTCCGCCATGACGGAGACCGCCTGGATTGTCCTGGTGTTCGCGCTCATCGGCGCGTCCGCGTTGACGGCGCTGCTCGCGATCATCATTGAAAAAATCGCGTACAAACCGTTGCGGGGCGCGCCGAAGGTGTCGGTGGTCGTTTCCTCTGTCGGCGTGGGCATGGCCCTGGAATACCTCGTGCTCTCGTTCATCGGGCCGAACCCGCATCGCATGCCCACGTTCGTCGGCAATTCGCGGTACACCGTCGGCGGCGTGAACTTCAGCCTCGCGACGATCATCATCGTCGCCGTCGCCGTCGCCGCGATGGTCGTTCTCAACCTGTATATCAAAAAATCGAGAACCGGCATCGCGCTGCGGGCGGTGGCTGAGGACGGTCTGGCCGCGAGCTTCATGGGCATATCCGCCAACTGGATGATCAGCGTCGCGTTCATCCTCAGCGCCATCATGGCGACGATAGGGGCGAGCCTGTACGGCGTGGCATACCCCACGTTCAACCCGTATTTCGGAGAGCAGATCAACTGGTGGTCGTTCACGGCGGCGGTGCTGGGCGGCATCGGCTCCGTCAAGGGCGCGATCCTCGGCGGATACCTCCTCGCGGCGGTGAACGTCTATTCGCCGATGTTGCTGCCGACGTCCAGCTGGCGCGATGTCGTGGCCTTCGGGGTGCTCATCTTCGTGCTGATGATCAAGCCCGCCGGCCTGATCGGCAAGAAGCGGATCGAGAAAGTGTAGGGGCGGCGCGATGAAAAAAAGGAAGGGTTTCCATTTGATCCTCTTCGCCGTCGGCTTGGCGTTGTGCTGTGCGGTCATGAACTTCGGTCTTATCCAGACGTCGAAGATCCTGATCATCCAGTATGTCGGCATCTACATCATTTTTGTGCTGGGCATCAACCTGGTCAACGGGTATCTGGGCATTTTCTCCTTGGCGCACGCGGGCATCATGGCGGTTGGCGGTTACACGGCGAGCTTGGCGAGCATGCACATTTTCACCAGCCCGTGGATGTTCCCGCTGAGCCTTTTGACGGGCGGGATGGCGTCGGTTCTGGTTGGCCTGTGCGTGGCGGTGCCCTCTTTCAACGTGCGCGGCGACTATCTGGCGATCATCACCCTAGGTTTTTCGTTGATTGTGAAGAGCATCCTGCAAAATCTCGAGGTGGTGGGCGGCCCGCGCGGCTTGCGCCCGATTCCGAAGTACACGAACCTGATTTGGGTATACCTCTGCGTGGTCCTGGCGATCGTGATGGTCAACCGCTTCGTCAAGTCGAAGTACGGCCGGAACATGATGGCCATCCGCGAGGATCAAATCGCCTCCGAACTCGTTTCCGTCGACGTGCGCAACGCCAAATCTGTGGCGTTCAGCGTTTCCGCCTTTTTCATCGGCATCTCCGGCGCGCTGATCTGCCATCTGCTCAGCTACACGAATCCCAATTCCTACGGGTACTCCGCCATCATCGACGGACTGGTCATGGTCTATCTGGGCGGCGTCGGCTCCATCACCGGGTCGATCATCGGCGCGCTGATCTGGCAAATCCTGGTTCAATCGCTGCGCACCATCGGCACGTGGCGCTGGATCATCGGCGGCTGCATTCTCGTCGTGATCATGATTTTCCAGCCTAACGGCATCTTCGGCAACCGCGAGCTCAGTATCGCGGGCATCAAGCGGGCCTTTGCGGCGATCAGGAATCGCCTTGCGAAAGGCGCCGCCGGAAAGAAGGACGGACAATGAGCGCCCCGGTCGCTTCCTTCGACAACGTCTCGATGCATTTCGGCGGTCTCAAGGCCATCGACGGGCTGTCCTTCTCGGTCGCAAAGGGCAAGATTGTCGGCATCATCGGGCCCAACGGCGCGGGAAAGACGACGGTCTTCAACGTTCTTTCGGGCGTCTATACTCCCACGGCGGGTGAAATCCGCTTCAACGGACAGCTCATCAACGCACTGCGGCCGCATGTGATCACCGGCCGCGGCGTCGCTCGCACCTTCCAGAACATTCGCCTGTTCGAAAGGCAGTCCGTTCTCGACAACCTCAGGGCCGCATGTTGCGCGCACATCAAATACGGCATTCTCGACGTGATGTTGTCCACCGGGCGCATGCACCGGGAGGAGCGCGAGATAGAGACAGGCTGCATGGACATCCTCTCCTTCCTGGGCCTTGCGGACAAGGCGGGTGTGAAGGCTGGGGCGCTGTCCTACGGCGACCAGCGCCGCGTGGAGATCGCGCGGGCGCTGGCGTGCAAGCCGGAGCTTTTGCTGCTCGACGAACCTGCCGCCGGCATGAACCCCGCGGAGATGGATCTGCTCAACGAACTGATCGTACGGGTGCGCGACCATTACACGCTGACCATCCTGCTCGTGGAGCACCAAATGCGGCTCGTGATGGGAATCTGCGACGAGATCCTGGCGATCAACTTTGGACGGAAGATGGCGATGGGCGTACCGGCGGAGATTCGCAGCAACGAACAGGTGCTTGAAGCCTACCTGGGAAAAAAGGTGCGCTGATGGAAAGCGTCGGAAATAGAAAGCCGGGAACGCCTGCCCTCCATGTCGAGGACTTGCGCGTATCCTACCGAAAGATCGCCGCGCTCAAGAGCATCACGTTCGAGGTCCACAAGAGCGAGATCGTTTCGCTCCTCGGCGCCAACGGCGCGGGCAAGACGACGATGCTCAACGCCATCTCCGGCGCGATCCCCGTCGAGTCGGGCGAAATCCGGCACGATGGCGCGAGCATCAAGGGCGTGCCGCCGCACAGGATCGTGCAGAAGGGCATTGTGCACGTCCCGGAGGGGCGGCGGATATTCGCGGATCTTTCCGTGGCCGAAAACCTGCGCGTGGCGGCGTATCTCTATGAAAGCAAAAGGAAAACGCTCTTCAAGGAGCGGCTGGAGTTCGTTCTTTCGCTGTTTCCCCGGCTCAAGGAACGCTATGCCCAGGCAGGCGGGACGCTCTCGGGTGGCGAACAGCAGATGCTCGCCATCGGCAGGGCGCTCATTACCGGCGGCGACATCCTCCTGCTCGACGAGCCGTCCATGGGCCTTGCGCCCATGCTCGTGCAGGAGATATTCGATACGATAGTGAAGATCAGCCAGACCGGCAAGACGATCCTTCTGGTCGAGCAGAACGCGACGATGGCGATGGAGATCTCGAATTATTGTTACGTGCTCGAGACAGGCTTGATTTCCTTCGAGGGCGAGCCGGAAGTATTGCGCCAAGACAACGACATCGCCAGTGCGTATTTGGGCTGACGCCGCTTGAATTCGTGCTGAATACCGAGGCGACGGGCTTCAGCTCACGCCCCCATGCGGGGAGCGACGGCGGGGATCGATCCCGAACATGAATTTGGAGGAAGTTTCAACTCACGATCCCACGCGGGGAGCGACGCAGTACGAGCCTTGAGGCAGTGTAAATGAATTACCTCTACAATTCAATGATTTGTTGCCGGCGAATATGCTATAGTTCCATTCTCCATGGAAATTCGCCGGGCGCGGATGCGTCGTCTCCATTTCTGCCTTTGTCACCCTGCGCCCGGTCGGGTATTTTCTCTGCTCCAGCCGGCAATGCACGGAGAGGTCTTTGCCGGTTGTAGTGGCTGATGAGCCTGACGTCTCGTAATCGCGAAGCGGTTCACCCCGCCAATTGGAGGAGATAAAAGCAAAGAGTCGGCGTTCGATCTTGTTCCATTTGCTGGTGCCGGGGGGAAAATGGCGGACGCGGATGCGTATTCCCAGTTCTTCCGACAGCCGTTGCAGTTCGACCTTCCAGAGGCGGCGGCGATATCCGTTCGAGCCTCCGCCATCGGCGGTGATCAGAAGGAGCCAGGGCATGGGGATATTCACTGCGGCCTGTATGTCGCCACCAGCCGCGAATAGAGGCCCCCGCAAAAGCCGCCGCGTCATGATCCGTCCCGATATTGACAAATCCTTTATTGCGGCCGATATCATAAATCCCGTATGGATAAGGCCCGGGGTACCGCAGGGTCGGGAAAATCATGACCGTTGACCGTATGCGCCCTGCCTTTCCGGAACACCCGTCGGAATGTCCACCAGGAAGGAATGCCATTTTCCAATTCGCAGTACTTCCGTAGCCACTCCTCCTGTGTTTTTGCCCAAAGCACTATAGTCTGCCAATCATCGACGTCAGACACGCTGGCGGAAATGGCAATGAAAATCATGTCGAACGGGCAATACTTGACCAGATGCCTGTTTTTACTCGTATCTGGAACTACTGAGAACAACTTCATGAAGCGTGGCTGTTGACCCTCGCACATATGGATTCCTCCCCAAAGGTTGGAATCCACTATAAACAGGACAACACATCAACCCGAACCGAATACGTTGTGCTCTCGCCCTGCCATTCAATTCCCGCGTCCCCAGAACCAACTCTTTGGTGATAGATTTGAGGGGATCAAAGGGCGATTCAGATAAAACTCATCGACAGGCAGGAGGTCGGTGTTTATGTGTACGCCGTCCGTGGCAAGATCCGAATCAGATACGCCGACGAAATCACCCGACTCAAAGTAAGAAAAAAGAATCGATTTTATCAACTGCGGATTCAGGCCGACCGCGACGAGGTTTGAGGAAAGCTCGCGGTCAAAGAAACTGAACAGCCGTTCCTTGGAAACCTCAATCGGCTGGTTTGAGGCGATGGCAAAAGACTTATACCTGTGAACATGGGGAAAGACGGTTTGCATGGTGGCCAAGGTCGATTTTCCGAAGAGTTGCTGAATGAAATACCCACCCGGCTTCAGGCGTCGAGCGGCCACCTCGAAAAATTCGCGCGAGTAAATCGCCCCGCTTCCGGCCGCCTCCGCCGTCCGCATATCGGCCTGGATTATGTCGTACTGTCCCGCACCGAACAGAAACTTTCGCCCGTCGCCAATATGCAGTCGGTACCGCGGGTCGGAAAAAATCACGCCGAGATATCGTCCAAAATCCCGCTCTGACACGGCGGCAAGCACCGGAATCTCCGCTTCCACCAGCTCCACCATATCAATCCTGGTCACCGATCCTCGCATCCCCATCAGGTGCGGGGTGGAGGCGGAACCGATGCCGATGCACAAAACCTCCTTGGGATTCGGATGCAAGCCCGCACCCAACAGCCCCATTACCGTTTGGCTGTGACCGAAAGGAATGTCCCCCTGCCGATAGCCGGACACAAAGAGCGTCCCGCGCGTTTTGATCCGCTCGTCGAGAAAAAACCGCGTTGCCGTATCGCCGACGCTGATCATGCAGACACCGCTGTAATCCTCCGTCAGGATCGGCGGGTGTGCCCTTTCGTGCATTCCGTGGATTCGCATCCAGAAACTATCATTGCTCGGAAGCATGCAGCAAAGAGCCAAAATCGCGCCGGACACAAGTCCCATTGACAAGCGTGCGGTTTTCCTGAAGAAGCAGAAAAGGGCGATGGCAAGCGGAAAGGCGGCAATGGCGAAAAGACTGTCAATTGTCCCGAGATATCCCAATAAAACAAAGGCCGTGACAATTCCGCCCGCGGTGTTGCCAAGCGTGTTGAAAAACAGGATGAGGCCGATTCTCGATCCGATTTTGGTATCGTCGTCCTGTATCGCCTCTTGGATAAAGGGAAAAGTAAAACCAAGAAAAAAGCCGGGAATGCCTATGAGAAAAAGCGAGGCGCCGATCATGCCGAACATGGACTGGTTCCAGTAGAGGCTGTGCATGAAGACATGGTACATGAGCAGGGCGGAAACGACGGCCAGGATCTGGGTGCACAGAAACGCAAGCCCGTAATTCCGCGTTTTTTTCACCAGTATGGCAGCCACCCACATCCCCAGACCGTCGCACAGGAGAAACGTCGCAAGCATGGGACCGAACACGTAGGCGTTGCCCGAGAAATAGGTATAAAGGGTTCTGAACCAGATGAGCTCCATGGAAACGGCGACAAATCCGGAAGCGAACGCCAAAACCATCCACGCGGCCATGGAGAAGCGAATTGTGTCATCCGTGGCGTCCCTCTGCGAATGCCGCCATAACGCCACGCAGATCCCGCCTGTTAGCGAAACTGCAATCGCCAACAACCATTCCCCGGTAGTCATCCAGACGAACAGGGCTGCTATCAGCAGGGGAACAAGATGCGTTTGCTTGAAGTCGTCTCTCCGGGCGAACGCGGCGTCGGCACTGAAGGGGAGCAACATGCACGTGGCAAAGGCGACTACTCCGAAAAAACTGGACATGGCTGGCTCCACCTCGCCCGCCAGCAGCTTGGGAAGGCACAACAGGATGGCCGCACCCATGCCAAGCGCCAGCTTTCCCCGCCGCCTTCGTTCGGAGTCGTCGTCCGGGGAATGAAACAGCCAGTGCGCTCCCGTGAGATAGTGAAAAACAGCCCATTCATGGCTGTTGCATCGCGCTGCGAGAAAGGCGGTGGCGGCGATCAGGAGACATCCCTTGCCCAGGCGCACTTCCGCCTGATCGCGGGTGGAACCACATCGTATGGCGAACGCCAAGGCGGCGGTGGCCGGAAGAAACAGGGTGTCGTCCATGCCGATGAACGCGCCAAATGTTATTGCCGCCAAAATCAAAATTGCGCCTTTGAGGCGATATTCGGCGGACGCCCGGCGCTCGAACGCGCAATAGGCGCAGGCGACAATGAAGAGACCGGGGAGAAACGCCCCATTATGAAAGCCGCCGAAAATTATGGAACGGCCGGGCAGTGAAAAAAAACCGAGCGCAATAACGATAAGCCACGATTTCCAGTCGACGGACGGTCGCGAGTCGAGCCGATCTCCGAAGCGGTGCGGCATAATCCATAACCCGAACGCGACACACAGATTCAGAAATCCGCCGAAGTACAGGGCGAATTCCATTCCCAGCGAGCCAAGGAGCCAGAAGGCGGTGACCAAGGCGCCGGTTCCGGCGCCGACGATATTGGCCGCATACAGATCGCCGAGAGTGGACGCAGTGTTTTCGGCTTTCTCCACTATGGCGCGGCCGAGAAGCGGCATTGACATGCCCATCAGAAAAGTGGGGGGCAACAGACTGATGAACAGAATGATAAACGTCTGGAACAACGAAACTGGGTTTTTGAGAAAATACGCGAAGAGGATGTCATAATAAACCATGGGGCTTGAAAAGGCAAAAATGGTAATCAATGCTTCGCATACCGCCAGCAGGCGAAAAGCGACCCTGGGCGAAATGGCGCGTGTCAGTTTCGCAGCGGCAACGTTTCCAGCCCCAAGCCCGAATAGAAAAGCGGCAACGACCAGGGATGCCGTCACGTTGTCGGAGCTGCAAACCAAACCAAAAAGTCGCTGCCAGACCACCTGGTACAATAGGGAGCAAAATCCGCTGACGAAAAGAATGCATTTCAGGGCGTGTCCGGAGTTTCGCATCAGCATAGTCATCTGTTTGCCTTGGCCGCAAGGTATCGGATAACCGGGAAGAAAACAAAATATCCCTGTATCCCAAGGGAAATCGGGGCTATAATGGATATTATATGGTATCCCCGGTTGGATTCGTGTTCCATTATAAGTATTTTATTTTAAATTGATTGCAAAATATAAAATATTCTTTAGCCTACAATTGCATGTACTGCAAAGCCGGAGGAGAGTGTGATCCCACGTAACTTAGGGCTAGCGGAGCTACGCCAGGCGGTTCAGGCAGGGGTGCGTTTCCGCTGGGCGACGGCGGACGAGTTTTACGGTCGGAGTTCGCGCTGGCGCCGGGAGGTTGGGGAGCTGGGAATCAGCTACGTGGTGGAAGTTCCCAAGACCACGCGGGGCTGGATTCCGGAGTGTATCGTCGCCCTGGATCGGGACTCCC
>JAIRTL010000058.1 GCA_031254915.1 Planctomycetota bacterium | reverse complement strand
AAGGGGACGCCCGACTGGGTTGGCGCTTTTGCCGTCACTGCCGGGATTGGCATCGAGGAGAAACTTGCCGAATTCGAATCCGCGCACGACGACTATCGCGCAATTCTGTTGAAAGCGCTCGCCGACCGTCTGGCCGAAGCCTGCGCCGAGTGGCTGCATCGTGAAGTGCGCGTCGATTACTGGGGTTATGCCGTCGGCGAGCGTCTCGACAATGACGCGCTGATCGACGAGCGTTATCGCGGCATCCGTCCGGCCCCCGGCTATCCGGCCTGTCCGGATCATACCGTCAAGGGCGGCCTGTTCCGTCTGCTCGATGCGTCGAACGCGATTGGTGTGGGTCTGACCGAATCCTTCGCCATGACGCCGGCTGCTTCGGTATCCGGTTTTTATCTTGCGCATCCGCAGGCGCGTTATTTCACCGTCGGCAGGATTGGTCGCGACCAGTTGGAGGATTGGGCCGCGCGTTCCGGCATGAGCGTCGATGAGGCCGGGCGCTGGCTGGCGCCGGTGTTGTGACGGCGAACGCGAAAGCGAATCCATGGAATACGGAGCGCTTTGCCAATCGGCGATTTCTCCGGGCCAACCCGCACCTAGTTCCGGTCGAACTGATGAAGCGTCTGGCGCTTTCGATGCCCTGGGAAAGCGACTGGATATTCATTGATTGCCGGACTCGGGCGCGAGCGTTGCGCGATTGCAAAAGGCTGCTTCGGCATTCGGGGGAAATGGCTTGTTCGGCTTACGCGGGCTGAAGTTCGTCGCCAAGACAACAACTCATCCCGGCTTTATCGTCCTTTACCCGCGACCGACCGGTGATTTCGCGGAGGCGGCAGGATGTACGGCGGCTTCCGGCTATCCGGTTTCCACGCCGGGGAACGGGCGCGGGCGGCGGGCGTCAATGGCCCCGCCCGCCTGCCGAACGCCTGCCTTTCGAGTCTTTCGTTGACGGACGGCCGGCGCGCGGATGGGGGATTTCCCTGCGTGATTTGCTGTTCCCCGGAACCGGGCTTGCCCCGTTTTTGCATTTGTCCTTGCAGATGGCGCTGTTCCTGCGGACTCAGCGAAGAAAAGCGCGCGGCGATTCCCAGCCATTCTTCGCGGAGGAAAGGCTCGAGCGAATCCCATTCGTCGGCCAGGGGCGTCAGGATGATTTTCTGCGGAACGGTCAATTCGCTCCAGAGAGCTTGGGGAGCGGATGCGGCGGTCGCCGGACCGGCCGTCTGCGCCTGGACGGGCGCTACAAGGAAAAGATTCAGGATTATCCCGAAGACCGCGGTCGTCCATCGATTGTCTGGATTCAGGGCCATGTGACGGCGCGCCTTTCCGGGGTTTTCATTCGCTCACTCATGACGCGCTTCTCCCACCGCCTTCCATGCCGCCGCTCGCATAGGCCTTGCACGCGGGCAATTCAAGGAGCGGCGATCTTGACCAAATCCGGCCCAGGATTTAACGTTGCACATTTTTTCCGGCAGTTTTTCTTCGTAGGGCGATACCATGACCATGATGACTGGCGCCGAGATTGTAATCAGGTGCCTGCAGGAAGAAAAGGTTGAATACGTTTTCGGTTATCCCGGCGGATCGGTCCTTTTCATTTACGATGAATTATTCAAGCAGGACAAAGTCAAGCATATCCTGGTTCGCCACGAACAGGCCGCCGTGCATGCGGCGGACGCGTATTCGCGCTCCACGCGGCACGTCGGCGTGGCCATGGTCACGTCCGGGCCGGGGGCGACCAATGCCGTGACCGGCATCGCCACGGCTTACATGGACTCGATTCCGCTGGTCGTCATTTCGGGTCAGGTGTCGACGACCTACATCGGCCAGGATGCCTTCCAGGAATGCGACACCGTGGGCATCACCCGGCCTTGCGTGAAGCACAATTTTCTCGTCAAGAACGTGCAGGACCTCGCCGCGACCTTCAAGAAAGCGTTCTACATCGCCAATTCGGGGCGTCCCGGACCGGTGGTCATCGACGTTCCCAAGGATGTGACGGCCGCCCGCTGCAAGTTCACGTATCCGTCCGGGATCAAACTGCGTTCGTACAACCCGGTCATCAAGGGGCATTCCGGCCAGATCAAGAAAGCCGTTCAGCTCCTGGCGGACGCCAGGCGGCCGATGATCTACAGCGGCGGCGGCGTGATTCTGTCGAACGCCGCGAAAAGCCTGACGCGCCTGACGAGGCTCCTCGACTTTCCGATCACCAATACCCTGATGGGACTCGGCGGCTACCCTGGAACCGATCGGCAGTTTCTCGGGATGCCCGGCATGCACGGCACCGTCGAGGCCAATATGGCGATGCAGCATTGCGACGTGCTGCTGGCCGTCGGCACGCGTTTCGACGACCGCGTGATCGGCGATCCGGAGGATTTTTCCGCCATCGCCCGCAAGATCATCCACGTCGATATCGATCCGTCGTCGATCTCCAAGCGCGTGCGCGTCGATGTGCCGATCGTCGGCAACGTTCCCGACGTGCTGGAGGAAATGATCCGCCTGCTGGAGAATCGCGCGGAGAAAAAGGACATCGCCGGGTGGTGGGCCGAAATCGAAGGCTGGCGCGCCCGGCAGTGCATGAAATACGCCATGGATGGCGACGTCATCATGCCCCAGTACGTGATCGAAAAATTGTGGGAGATCACCCGCGGCGATGCGATCGTCGCGTCCGACGTCGGCCAGCACCAGATGTGGGCGGCGCAGTACTACAAATTCGACCAGCCGCGCCGCTGGCTGAACTCGGGCGGGCTGGGCACGATGGGCGTGGGTCTGCCCTACGCCATCGGCGCTGCGTTCGCCCATCCCGACCGGCAGGTCGTTTGCGTCACCGGCGACGGCTCGATCCAGATGTGCATCCAGGAACTCTCGACGGCCAAGCAGTTCGGGCTGCCGATCAAGATCGTCAATCTCAACAACCGTTATCTCGGCATGGTTCGCCAATGGCAGGAAATGTTCTACAGTCGCCGGTATTCGCAGACTTACATGGATTCGATCCCCGATTTCGTGAAACTGGCCGAAGCCTACGGCCACGTCGGCATCCGCGTGGAGAAGCCCGAGGAAGTCGAGCCCGCGTTGAAGCGCGCCTTCGTCGACCACAAGGATGACCTGGTCTTCCTCGACATCCGCACCGCGCGGGAAGCCAACGTTTTCCCGATGGTCGCGGCGGGCAAGGGGCTGTCCGAAATGATCCTGGCCAGCGAGAACATGTAGGGGGAAGCCATGCGACACATCATTTCAATCCTGGTGGAAAACGAGGCCGGCGCGCTCTCGCGGGTGGCGGGGCTTTTCTCGGCGCGCGGATATAATATCGAGACGCTGACGGTCGCGCCCACCGAGGACCATTCCCTGTCCCGTCTGACCATCGTGACCAACGGCAGCGACGAGATCATCGAACAGATCACCAAGCAGCTGAACAAACTGATCGAGGTCGTCAAGGTCGTCGACCTCTCGGAAGCGGCGCACATCGAACGCGAACTGATGTTGATCAAGGTGCGCGCTTCCGGCAAGGACCGCGAGGAAATGAAACGCATGGCCGATATCTACCGGGGACGCATCATCGACGTGACCGACGCGACCTACGTGATCGAGTTGACGGGCAACGGATCGAAGCTCGATTCGTTTCTCCAGGCCATCGATGCGGAGCTTATCCTCGAGACCGTGCGTACCGGCGTCAGCGGTATCGGCCGCGGCGACCGGGTTTTGAAAATCTGACTTTTCATCATCGAAACATGCGAAAGGAATGACATGAAGGTGTATTACGACAAGGACGCCGACCTTTCTCTGATCAAAGGCAAGAAAGTCGCGATCATCGGCTACGGTTCGCAGGGCCACGCGCACGCGCAGAATTTGAGCGACTCGGGCGTCAAGGTGACGGTCGGCCTGCGCAAGAGCGGCGCATCTTGGAGCAAGGCCGAAAAAGCCGGGCTCAAGGTCGAGGAAGTGGCCAAGGCAGTCAAGGGCGCCGACGTCGTGATGATGCTCCTGCCGGACGAAAACATCCCGGCGGTCTACTACAACGACGTCGAACCGAACATCAAGAAGGGCGCGACGCTCGCTTTCGCGCACGGCTTCAACATCCATTACAACCAGGTGAGGCCGCGCGCCGACCTGGACGTGATCATGATCGCGCCGAAGGGGCCGGGACACACGGTTCGCTCCGAATACCTGAAAGGCGGCGGCGTTCCGTCGCTGATCGCCGTCCATCAGGATAATTCGAAAAAGGCGCGCGACGTCGCCTTGTCCTACGCGGCGGCCAACGGCGGCGCCAAGGG
>JAIRTL010000111.1 GCA_031254915.1 Planctomycetota bacterium | reverse complement strand
TTCAGACACCAAGGAAATTCCAATCCCAAAGAGCGTGCAAAGGTTATGAGGTAGAAAAACCGAAAACCATACGCGATTTGGTATGTACTTCTTATACAAAGCTCCCGCATGTTTTTTCGCCGGACGGACGGCGAAAAACGCTTTCGCTTCCCGCACCCCGCCGCGCATCCCCCCTTTCGGGACGGAGCCCTATTTGCCCCGGTTGCGGAGCATGTCGGCCGAGACCGCGACGAGGATGACAAGCCCCTTGGCGATGATCTGCCAGAAGGAATTGATGTTCATGAGATTGAGGCCGTTCTGGAGCACGCCGATGATCAAGACGCCGATCATGGCGCTGACGACGCTGCCAGCGCCGCCGGTGAGGCTGATACCGCCCAGGACGCTGGCGGCGACGGCGTCCAGCTCGTAGCCCTGCGCCACCGCCGGCTGGCCCGAGTACATGCGCGCGGCCAGCACGATGCCGGCGAAGGCGGCGAGCACGCCGGCCGCGACGTGCACCACGATCTGCACCGCCTTGATGTTGACGCCCGAATACCGGGCCGCCGTCATGTTGCCGCCGACGGAATAGATGTAGCGACCCATGCGCGTCTTGTTCAGGAACAGTGCCATGGCGATGACGCCGACGATGGTGTAGATGATGGGAAGCGGCACCTCGTAAACGCCGCGGCCGATACCGATGGCGGCGAAGTCCCGGTCGCGGACGCGGACGGGTTCGGCGTTGGTGGCCAGGTAGGCGGCGCCGCGGGCGACGTTCATCATCGCCATGGTGGCGATGAAGGCGGGCACGTGCACGTAGGCGATGAACAGGCCATTGGCGAGGCCGCAGAGGGCGCCCGACAACAGGCCGCAGAAGATGGCGACCGGTATGGACTGCCCGTAGTTGGTGATCATGACGGCGGTGACCGTGCCGGAGAGGGCCACGTAGGCGCCCAGGCCGATGTCGATGCCGCCGATGATGATGCAGAGCATCATGGCCAGGGTGAGGAACGCGTTCGTCGAAATCTGCCGCAGCATGGACATGATGTTGCTGGAGGTGAGGAAGGAGTCGGTGCACAATGAGAGGAGGACGCACATGATGACCAGGCCGGCGATGATGGCCAGATTGTTCCGCATGAACACCGAGAAGGCGGTCTCCCCGCGGGCGGTTGTTTCGAGGGTCTTCGACGTCATTGCTCGATGCCTCCGATAGCGTGTGCCAGAATTCTTTCCTGCGAGTAGTCCCGTTTGTCCAGGATGGTCTTGATCCTGCCGTCCCCCATGACGCAGATGCGGTCGCTCATGGCCATCACCTCCTGCATCTCGGAGGAGACCATGATGATCGCCATGTCGTGGAGGGTGAGCTCGTTGATGATGGAGTAGATTTCCGATTTGGCGCCGACGTCAATGCCGCGTGTGGGTTCGTCCAGGATGAGGACGGCCGGCCGGGTGGCCAGCCACTTCGACACCACCACCTTCTGCTGGTTGCCGCCGGAAAGGTTGGATATGATCTGCTGGTAGGACGGCGTCCTGATGCTGAAGCGGCTCCGATACTCGTCCATGATCAGCCGCTCGCTCCGGCGGTTCACCCGCAGCCAGGCGATGAACTCCTTGAGAACGGTCAGGGTCATGTTGAAGCCGACGGTGTTTTTCAGAACCAGCCCCTGTTCCTTGCGGTTTTCCGGGACCAAGGCGATCCCGGCACGCATGGCGTCGCCGGGGCTGCGGATGGGCACCTCGCGGCCGTTCATGCGGATTGTGCCGCTATCGTAGGGGTCGACGCCGAAGATGGCGGTCATGAGCTCGGTCCGGCCGGCCCCGACCAGCCCGGCGAAGCCGAGGATCTCCCCCTTGCGGAGTTCGAAGGAGATGTCGGAGAATACGCCCTCCTTGCCCAGACGATCAACCTGCAGAACGACGTCGCCCTTGGGGAAATCCGTCCGTACGTAATAGTCGGAAAGCTCGCGGCCGACCATGAGCCTGATGGCCTCGTCGACGGTGGTCTCGCCGGTGACGAGGGTGCCGATGGTCTTGCCGTCCCGCATGACCGTCACCCGGTCGGTGATGGTGAACAGCTCCTCCATGCGGTGGGAGATGTAGATGATGGCCACCCCCTGTTCTTTCAGGCGTCTTATGATGCCGAACAGGATCTCGGCCTCGTTCGAGGACAGGGACGAGGTCGGCTCGTCCATGACGATGATCTTCGCCTTGAAGGAGATGGCCTTGATAATCTCGACCAGCTGCTGCTGGGCAACGGACAGGGTGCAGACCATGCCGGCGGCGTTGATGGGCAGGCCCAGGTCGTCGATGATGGCCTGCGCCCGCCGCACCTGGTCGCGGCGGTCGACATAGCCGTATTTTCCCGGCGCGCTGCCGAGGAAGATGTTGTCCGCCACCGACATCTGCGGCACCAGGAGCAGTTCCTGGTGGATGATGCTGATGCCCAGGCGCTGGGCGTCGCGGACGTCGGCGATCTCGACCCGTTCGCCCTCGACGTATATCTCGCCCTCTTTGGGTGGATAGATGCCGCCCAGGACCTTGATGAGGGTGGACTTGCCCGCGCCGTTCTCCCCCAACAGCGCGTGCACCTCGCCCCGCCGCACCTCGAGGCGGGCGGAGTCCAGGGCGTAGACGCCCGGGAACTTCTTGTGCACGTTGCGCATTTCCAGAGCCAGCGTTTCTTCCACGGAAAGACCCCCGAACCGGTTTTTCATTCTCGATGCGCACGGGGAGAATGCAGCCTTGCCCTCTTACGGGAATTCACAATTCACTATGCACAATTATGAGGCAATGAAACAATGTATCAATGCGAGACCGAATGACGTGAGTGCTTCGGCGCATTGGCGATTCATTATTTTGTAAATTATGAATTCCCGAAAAGGAACCCGCCGCATCCTCCCCACCATGCGGCAATCACTCGAACCGTTTATTGCCAGCCGTCGATGCCGTATTCGTCGACGTTGGACGCGTCGATCAGGAAAGTGGGGACTTTGATTTCCTTCTCGACCTTTTTGCCCGCCATGATTTCCTTGCCGGCCTTCACGCATTCGACACCGATGCCGATGGGGGACTGGGCACCGGTGGCGGTCATGCCGCCCTCCTTGATGGATTTCTTGGCGTCGGGGGACCCGTCGACGCCGTAGACGGCGACCTTGCCGCGCAGGCCGGCGCCTTCGACCGCCGACAGGGCGCCGAGGGCGGAGGGGTCGTTGACGCAGAAGAAGGCGACGAGGTCGGAGTTGGTCTGCAGGATGGCTTCGGCGATGGGCAGGGATTCGCCGATGTCGCCCTTGCCGTTCTGCTGGGAGACGATGGTGAACTTGTCGCCCATGCCCTTCTTGAAGCCGTTGACGCGGATCACGCAGGCTTCGGCATAGGGGGCGTCGAGAATGGCGATCTTGCCGCCGTTCGGAAACTTCTTGGCCAGGGCTTGGCCGACAATGAAGCCGGCATGTTCGTTGTTGGAGACGAGGACGGTTTCGACGAGGTCGGTGTCCTTGACGTCGGTGTCGAAGTTGATGACGGGGATTTTCGCCCCGGCCAGCATGTCGAGCGCGGGCAGGATGCCGTCCGAGTCGACTGGGCAGAGGAAGAGGAGTTCAATGCCTTGGTTTATCATGTCCTCGACCTGGTTGATCTGGGTGGCGATGTCCTGCTTGGTGTCGTAGGTGATGAGGATGTTGCCGTCCTTCTCGACCTCTCGCCGAACCGACGATTCGATAGTGGTGAAGAACGGATTGTTCATCGTCATGCAGGTAAAGCCGAATTTGCGGGGAGTGGCGGCTTCCGCGACGCCGGTGGCGATGACGGCGGCCATGACGCATGCCAAAAGTGCCCATTTCTTCATTGCTTTTCCTCCGTTGTTGAGAATGCGACCAAATAGGACGCAATGCCATAGCATACATGCCACGCCAAAGTGGCAGATAGTTATCACTCATGGAGCATAAACAACCGCGCCTTTCGACGACGGGGCCGAAAAGTGGTTTGCAAAACGGATAGGGCAGGTGGATTGCCTTTTTGTCGTACTATTGTAAAACAAAGAGTTATAAAATAATAGACTATAATATATTTGGATGGAGCCTGCAGAGCCGTACGACCGGATCCGGTGTAGTTTGCCGTGGATGCCGTGGAATATGCAAGTATGGTAGCGTCTGGAATGCGTGTTGTCAATGCAAATTTTGCAAATATGCTGAAATAATTGATAGATATCTATCATTCGATTTTTAGTCTATTCAAAACATTGGAGTTGCCGAAGTTTATAATTTTTCGACACTTTCTGAGACGGTGGACCCGGCGTCGGGCTCGTAGTCGGCGATATGGACGGCGATGCCATGCTTTCGGTAATAGGCGAGGTACGGTTCCGGAATCCGCGAAGTGGTCACGACCTCGTCGACGCAATCGAGATCGCCGATGGTGGCGAAACCGCGCTTGTCGAATTTTTCGGCGGTGGTCAGCAGGACCGAACGCTCCGCCCGCTGCAGCATGCTTTTCCAGGTGCGCAGGAAATTGAAGTTGATGTCCGAATAGCCCATGCTGAAATCGATGCCCAGAACGCTGCAGAAAATGGCGCTGGGCAGGAACTTGCCGATACCGAAGGCCCCCTCCTCGATCTCGAGGGTGTTGACGCAGTTGTTCTGGAATATGGACACGCCGCCGGCGAGGACGACCTGTATCGCCGGGCGGCAGCTCAGCTCGAGCGCAACCAGCACGTTGTTGGTGAATATCTTGAGGTTTTCCCGGTCGCGGAGACAACGCGCGAACTGCAGGCAGGTGGTGCCCGAGCCGATGGCGATGAAATCGCCCTCCTTCACCAGTTTGGCGGCCTCGCGGCCGACCGCCTCCTTTTCCTTCCGGTTGGCGATGCTGATCGGGGATTCGAGCGCGGCCACGCCCGGCGCCCGGAGCTTGAAGGCCTCGTTGACGACCGCCCCGCCATGATTTCGGGTCAGGACGCCGCGTTTCTCCAGTATCTGCAAATCCCGCCGCACCGTCGATTCGGACACACCGAGCCGCCGCGATAGATCGCTCAGGTTGAGGTAGCTGTTGTCCAGGATGAGGCTTTGGATTTTGGCGAGTCTGTGTTTGGTCATCGTCCACCAGGATGCGGCGTTCACGGTTGGTCATGGAATACATTTACCATTAAGCCGGCTTCATTGTTCTGATTTTGGAAAATATCCTTCACCGCATTGTACGCGAATCACGGTCTCTTTGCCAAAGGCAAAACCTTGGGTCTGACATGAAATTTGAAGCCAGGCGATATCCGTCAGAATCTGGCGGATATGAGGTAAGGCGCTTTCGCGGAAGAGCCGGATGGCGGAAACCGCCTCGT
>JAIRTL010000078.1 GCA_031254915.1 Planctomycetota bacterium | reverse complement strand
ATTGAAGGCTAGAGGCTTCCCAACATGGGATTATACCGTCGAATCGCGCCTTTTTTTTACCGTCCCGGCGGGATCTGTCCGCCACAATATCCCGTTGGCGACAAGGGGTATGGTATATTCGATCACAGCGGGATTGAGCCGGGAACGGCGGCGTTGGAAAGTGCGAAGCAAGCGATCGTCGCCACCATCAATATACTGAAAATCCACGACCTACACACCAATGCCACATCCGCGCATGCGGACGGACAGGACGCTGGAACCGGATGTTCCACAATCCAGACCGGGACGCGAAAACGGAACACACCTTATTGGAACGGAACATGGCGGGAAATGGTGAATACGACGCAAGCGGTTTCCGGTTCAAGACAACCAGTTACTCACGACAACGTTACAGAGAACCCAAGCGGATCCGACGTAATACTGCGTCATACCGTCGATGTGGCAAGCACTTTGTAATTATTAGTTATTGCAGCGCGAATGTTTTCGGCTTGGTTCAATTCCATCGACATTCCACGCTTGGGTCGGGTGGCATCCGGCCGGACATGATTGAAGTCGCCAAATATTGGCATTACACCACATAATTGATGGATTTTGCCCAAGGTGCGGGACGCGGTCCCCGAACCTGTATTTTGTCACGCCCTTCCATGAAGCGGAATGAGGGTGCGCTGGGGATTGCCGTTCAAGGATACAAGAATGAAACTACTGCAACTGAAGACCACGCTTCACCAATTCGATGATTGCGCCGATTTCGCGAAGGAATTCGATATTGGCGCGGAAGATCTGATCCTCACTAACGAGTTTATCTACCAACCGCATTTCGGAGCGCTCGGTCTCGGGGCCGACGTGCTCTACCAAGAAAAATACGGAGCCGGCGAGCCGTCCGACGAAATGGCGGAGGCGATACATGCGAACATGAAAGGTAACTATCGACGAATTATCGCCATCGGCGGGGGAACCGTCATCGACCTCGCCAAGATTTTCGCTCTTAAGAACGTCCTGCCGGTGGCGGACCTGTTCGACCGCAAGTTGGACATAGTCAAGGACAAGGGGCTGGTCCTGGTGCCGACCACCTGCGGGACCGGCAGCGAGGTGACAAATATTTCCATTCTTGAACTAAAGGACCGCCACGTCAAGCTGGGCCTGGCGGTGGACGAACTGTATGCGGACGCGGCGGTACTGATTCCCAGACTGGCAGAGGGTCTGCCTTTCAGGTTTTTCGCCGCGAGTTCGATAGATGCGCTCATTCATGCGGTCGAGTCGTCCGTCTCGCCCAAGGCTAACGTCTATACCAAACTGTTCGGTCACAGGGCGGTACGGATGATCGTAGCGGGCTACCGGGAAATCGCCGAGAAGGGGCCGGAGGCCAGACTGCCGCTCCTCGGTGACTTTCTCGTCGCGTCGAACTTCGCCGGCGCCGCCTTCGGAAACGCCGGGGCGGGCGCGGTGCATGCCATGAGCTATCCGCTGGGGGGCAAATACCACGTCGCGCACGGCGAAGCCAACTACGCGCTCTTCAACAAGGTGTTCGAGCGATACCTCGCCCAGAAGCGCGACGGGGCCATCGCCGAAATCGGCACGGTGCTCGCGGACGCGCTCGCCTGCGACCTTGTCGACGCGTTCCGGGATCTCGAAAAACTTCTCGCCGAAATACTCGTCCGAAAACCGCTCCGGGAGTACGGCGTCACGCGGGAGGACCTGCGAATCTTCACCGACAATGTCATGACCAGGCAGGGACGGCTTATGGCGAACAATTTCGTGCCGCTTGACACCGCCGACGTTATGGCAATATACGAGGAATTGTATTGACAGGACCAAATCGAATCACCACGGAGGAAAGGGACTCAGCCATGATGACCGGCCAGGAATACGTGGACAGCATCGCCAGAATTAAGATGGAGATTTATATGTTCGGGGAGCGGGTGAAAAGCGCCGCCTCCAACCCAATTCTTCGTCCCTCGCTGAACTCGGTGAAAGCAACCTACGATCTCGCCATGGATCCGGAACACGAGGATCTCATGACCGCAACGTCGCATCTCACCGGCAAAAAGGTCAACCGCTTCTGCCACATCCACCAATCCGCCGGGGACCTGGTCAAAAAGGTGAAAATGCAGCGCTTGTGCGGACAGAAAACCGCCTCCTGTTTCCAGCGCTGCGTAGGGCTTGACGCGTTCAACGCCATCTGGTCCACCACGTTCGAAACGGACCGCACGCACGGAACGGAGTACCACGGGCGCTTCGTCGAATATATGCGCCGGGTGCAGGAAAACGATTGGACCGTCGACGGCGCGATGACCGATCCCAAGGGCGACCGCGGCTTGTCGCCGTCGCAGCAGAAGGATCCCGACCTCTACCTGAGAGTGGTGGAGCGACGGCCGGACGGCATCGTCGTGCGCGGCGCGAAGGCTCACCAGACCGGCATGTCCAACTCGCACGAGGTGATCGTCATGCCGACGGTCGCCATGCGCCCCGAGGACCGGGACTACGCGGTCTCCTTCGCCCTGCCCGCGGACGCCGCCGGCATATTCATGATCGTCGGCAGGCAGTCCTGCGACACCCGCAAGCTCGAGGAATCGTCAATGGACGTCGGCAACTGCGAGTTCGGCGGCATGGAGGCGCTGGTCGTCTTCGATGACGTGTTCGTCCCCAACGACCGTATCTTCCTGGATGGCGAGACCGATTTCGCCGGCATGATGGTCGAGCGCTTCGCGGGATACCACCGCCAGAGCTACGGCGGCTGCAAGGTCGGAGTCGGCGACGTGCTCATCGGCGCAGCAGCCCTGGCCGCCGAGTACAACGGCGCGGCGAAGGCGTCGCACATCAAGGACAAACTGATCGAAATGACCCACCTCAACGAGACGCTGTTCTCGTGCGGCATCGCCTGCTCGTGCGAGGGTCGGAGGACGGATTCGGGCAATTACCTCATCAACCTGCTCCTTGCCAACGTGTGCAAGCAGAACGTCACCCGCTTCCCCTACGAGATCACCCGCCTAGCGGAGGATATCGCCGGCGGCCTCATGGTGACGGCGCCGTCGGAAAAGGACTTCCGCCACGAAAAGCTCGGCCCCTACATCGAAAAGTATCTGAAGGGCGTCGCCTCGGTTGCAACGGAGGACCGACTGCGGATCCTGCGTCTGATCGAGAACCTGACCCTCGGAACCGCTGCTGTCGGCTACCGCACCGAGTCGTTGCACGGTGCCGGCTCGCCCCAGGCGCAGCGCATCATGATCTCCCGCCAAGGCAACATCGAGGCGAAAAAGGGTCTGGCTAAGGCTATCGCCGGCATCGGTTGAACCCGACATGCGGATCGGAATCAAATACTGCGGCGGCTGCAACCCCCGTTTTCGGGGGGGGGCGGTGGCGGAACGGTTGCGCTGTGATTTTCCGGACGTCCTGATGGCGTCGGCGGTGGATGCCGGCGGGACGTTCGACTTGGTGGTCGTCGTCTGCGGCTGCAAGACCGCCTGCGCGACTCGCACCCATCCGGCGGGAAGTTGCGGCACCGTCCTGGTGACGCACGAGGAAGAGTACGAAAAGGCCGCTTCCCGGCTGTCGGAGATTCGCGGCGGGCATTAGCCGCGCCGACTGTCTTGGAGTATGAAAATGGATTGGAAGGATACATACCGGAAGCGTCTCGTCACACCTGGCGAGGCGGTCGCGAAACTGAATTCTCTACCGGCTGAAGCCGGTAGGTTCTGGTTGCGACTGAAGTCGCGGTTCCGGCTAAAGCCGGTGGCTAT
>JAIRTL010000098.1 GCA_031254915.1 Planctomycetota bacterium | reverse complement strand
TGGCTTGATACGCATAGAGACGCCAGTACCACTGGGGATTGGCGAAATTGATAACCAGGAAGAACGCCAGAGCAAGGCCGATAACAATGGCGAGAAGCACGAGTGCCGATTTTCGTCCGCGCAAATGCATCCTTTCGTCAATGATGGTGTCGTCGACCATTCGGTTGTCGGGCAATCTTATCCGTTCGAAGAAGTTTTGCAACGCCAAGATGACAGTATCGTTTGACCTGAAAGCGCCCCGCTTCTCGACCGCTCGAGCTCAACAGGGGAAGTTTTCGGCGCGGAGGCAAAAATTCCGGTTCATTTTTTCCACTTTGTTCTATAATTTGCTATGTGAAGACGCCATTGACCAAACAGCCGCCGCTTTAGGGCACGCGGGAGAATAGAGCTATGTCGGAACGCGAACGACTGCGCACGCGAATCGGCCAATTGCATCTCGATAATCCGATTCTGTCGGCATCCGGCACCTACGGAAGCGGCAAGGAGTTCGCGGATTTCTACGATATCGGAAAACTCGGCGGAGTGGTGACGAAGTCGGTGACGCCCTCCGCCACGCGCGGCAATCCGCCGCCGCGCATCGCCGAGACGCCGTCCGGCATGCTCAACGCCATCGGCCTGCAAAATGAAGGTCTGGACTTCTTCCTCGCAGAATTGCTGCCGCCGCTTCGCGCCTCGGCGAAGCGGGTGATAGTGAACGCCGCCGGCAAATGCGAAGACGATTATGTGGAACTCGTCTCCCGCCTCGCCGCCGCACCGATCGATGCGATCGAGGTGAATATTTCCTGCCCAAACGTCAAGAAGGGAGGCATCGCTTTCGGCGTATACCCGGAAGTCTCCTCCGCGCTCGTGGGAAAGCTCAAGCGGGTAAGCGGCGACATGCCGTTATGGATCAAACTGACGCCCAACGTCGGCGACATCGTCTCCGTCGCCCGCGCCGTCGCCGACGCCGGCGGCGACGCCATAGTCGCGATCAACACCCTGGTCGGCATGGCGGTCGATATCGAGACGCGCAAGCCCATCCTCGCCAACGTCACCGGCGGCCTTTCCGGTCCCGCCATTCATCCGGTGGCATTGCGGATGGTCTGGCAGATCGCGAGGGCGGTGTCGTGCCCGGTCATCGGCGTGGGTGGAGTGCGGAGTGTACGGGAGGCGGTCGCCTTTCTCCTCGTCGGCGCGTCCGCCGTCCAGGTCGGGGCGATGAATTTCGTCGAGCCCGGAATCGGGGCGAGGCTGGTGGACGACCTTGACGACTGGCTACGCGAGCATGGAGAAACGGTATCGGCGATCATCGGGACATTGGAGGCATAACCGAGGGTTCACACCTTTCCATAGGAGATCGGGGCATGACCGACAAGGCCAAAAATCTGGAAGGCAAATACCTGACATTTGCGCTTGGCGAAGAGGAATACGGGATAGACGCGCTCAAAGTTCAGGGCATCATGGGAATGCAGACGATCACGCCCATACCGAATGCGCCGCATTATTTCCTCGGCGTCGTCAACGTCCGCAACGTTGTGTCGCCGGTCATCAGCGCCCGGTTGAAGTTGGGCATGTACGAGGTGGAGAATACGCCGCTGACCTGCCTTATTCTCGTCAATCTCGACGGAGTCTCGGCGGGAATGGTTGTCGACGAGGTCCGCGATGTCGTCGACATCACCGTCGACCAGATCGAAGAACCGCCGGCAATCGGCGCGTACGGCCAGTCCGAGGTGGTCGGACTCGCGAAGGTTGGCGACAAAATCAAGATCATTCTGGATATAAATGCGCTCATGGCCGAGGTTGTTCAATACGGAAAACCTGATTCGGCGCCTGAGTGAGCCGAAGAATCGCTCGCGTATTTACGCATGCCTTAAAAAACAATTGATATTTGACGTCCGATAATATGTCTTATGTTGCGTTGGGTGTTTTCCAGCCATTTTTTTTCGCCTTCGCAGAGGATCAGATCAGATATGAACAAGTCGTCACTTGCGGGAGTAAGAATCACCCAAGGACCGGGCGACTGGCAGATTCTTCAGAGACGCCTCGATAACACCGCAGACGTCCCCCTAGCGGGAACCTGGCTTGATCCGCGCGAGCGCATGGCCACGGTCGAGGTGCGTGTCGTGGAGGAAGTCTACCATCAACCGGTCGCGGCGGAACTCGACTGGCATGAAGCGAACACGAAGCCGGATCGGACTTGGCGTCATGTGCTTCTGGCCGTTCCCGCCGGCGGTCCCTACCGGATCGAGACGAGACTGCGGCTCGGCGACGACAACTGGCGGCTCGCCGGCGACCAGATCCACCATGTCGGAGTTGGCGACCTTTGGGTCATCGCCGGCGACGACAATGCGCTCGGATTCGGTCTCGGCCTCGCCGAGGATCCGCAGGAGTTCGGCGTCCATGTATTCCGGCGCAACGAACGCTGGTCCATCGCGACGCATCCGCTTCATGACGGAACCGGTGTCAGGAACAGCCGTTTTTTCATCGCCGGACCGGCCGGACACTCCCCATGGCTCGCTTTCGGCCGGGTTCTCAGGGGTGAAACCGGATTGCCGATCGGACTTCTTCCGGCGGCGCAGGAGGGATCCCTCCTCGAATCGTGGCACGGAAAAGGCATCCGTTCCGCGGCGCCGGCGTTCGACAGCACGGTCGCATTGTTGCGGACTGCGACATCGTACCAGGATTTTTCGAACTTCAGCATGCTGGACGGCGGACCGTGCTTTTTGCCGCGCCCGGAGCATCATCCGGGGGCGGTGGCGGGCATGGTTTGGTTCCAGGGCAACGCGGACGCCAGACGCGAAGGCGCGGCGCTGAAATATGCAGCCGTCTTCCGCGAATTCATCGGTAAGCTCCGCACGGTTCTTGCGGCGCCGGAACTGCCGGTGATTGTTTGTCAATTGAACCGGACGATCGGCGTATCGAAGCCGGGTGAGTCTCCGTTATGGGGACTGGTCAGGGAAGCCCAGCGTGCGGCGGCGCACGATATCGGGAACGTGGCAACGATTCCGACGCTCGATGCGGGCTTGTCGGACGGAATCCATAATTCAGCGCAGGGAAACGTCATCATCGGTCAACGCGCAGCCCGCGCGGCCCTCGGCATGGTCTACGGCAAAACCGTTCCCTGGAAAGCCCCCGATTTCCTATCCGCGTCGTTCGTGGAGGGAAAACGCAATGAAGTGCTGCTTCGGTTCGCCAACGTCTCGGGTGAGCTGAAGCCGATCGCCACGGAGATTTCGTCATTGTCGTTCGCCGACGCCGATGGCGGCGCACCGGTGAGAAAAGCGCAAATCCAGCGCCCGGACAGCATTCTCGCGATTTTGAACAGGAAGCTTGGCGAAGCACCCACAGTCAGCTTCTGCTCCTCGCATAATCCGCCGCCGTCCCTGCTCGACAACAATAACTGCCCTCCCCTCGCATTCGCCGGCATCGCCGTCAGCGAGGACGAATGACGCCCCGGAATTCGAGCGCGTCGCCTTGCACGCTGACGGACAACGTTCCGGCCGGATAACAGCGAAACAGCGCGGGCGCATGACGAATCAGCGATTCGGCGAATTCTGTTTGCCGCATCGTCGACGCCATGGGCTCGACCAACCGCCAAACGGCGCGGGCGCCACCGATCACGTCATCGTCCACCCGCCATGCAGCGAAGGCTGCTGCATGGCGCGGTCCGTCGCCGGTCGCGTTGGCGTTCCGTCGACCGGGAGGAAGCAACGCGTTTTCACCCGGCCAATCCCTCCGATGCGCGAACGTCAGCGTTCCCGATGCGGCGTTGGCGGCGTTGTCGGCCGATGCAATTTGCCATTCGAGGCTTCTTCCCGCCGAGATCGATTCCGGCGCGGAAAGTACCCCGCCGCGATCCCCATTATTCGAATATTCAGCATAGTCGATAGCGGAACGAAGCGATTGAAGAAGGGGTTGTCCGCCCGGCGATGACAACGACCGCAACCACACAGAGAAAAGATTGCCAAAATCGCGTGCAGCCTCGCGGCCGTCGCCATTGACTCCCCATGCAGCCTGAACGGACGGGAGCAGTCCGGCCTCGGAAGCCGCCACCTCAATCGCAAACCTGCCGTCTGCATGCGCCAGCCAGCCGTCACGAAGCCAGACGCTTCCCAAAGATTTCCATGGATGGGACGCGTTTGGTTTGTGTTGCGGCAATGCGTCAATCGCATTTTTAAATGTCTGCGGATCGACGTCAAGAAGAAGTTGTATCCCGCCATCTTCCGGAGGAGTGTCCGCGACTGGAAACTGATACGATGTTACGTTAGAATTATTCCCTGAAAATTTATCATTCTCCACTGTGACTGACAGACACCCGCCGTCAAACGTCCAACCAGCCTCGACCGGCCTGGCGATGACCCACATGGAAAACCCGGCATCACCCGAAGGAAGCGCGCTTGCACCGTCATCGTTCCGTTTCGCAAACGGGTCGACGGCAAGAAACGCGGGATCCTCTCGGACAGGGAGAGACAGCCCTTTTTCCCGCCAGGTAAAACGGATATATGGCTCGTCATTTGTCGCGTCTTCTCCAAGCCAGACGGAAGGCGAATCCCAAGCGGCATCAATCTCGTCAAGAGCGGGTTGGGAAAACGACGCAGCCAGCCAGCCGTCTCTCGAAAAGAAGCGAATGACCTCCGTATCGGAAAAACGGTGTTCCTGCCTGAAGCGCGAGACAAGATCGATAATGACGACACCCGATTTGGGCAAGGCAAACAAAAACACTGGATCGGGATGATCCATAAAGACGATGATTATCCTTTCTGGATGAAGCAACCACCTGACAGCGCCATAGTTATCGAAATATTCTTCAAGGAACTCTTTCACGCGTCGCACATCCCTTGCCCCGCCATTGCCGACGCTATCAGCCAGCGCATCCACCACACCTTCCCGGCGTAAATGCGAGAACACATCCGTTGTGCATCGAATATCGACCGCCATTTTCACTGTCTCGGGAGCCGCAATCCAAGGCGAATGGACGGATGAATCGGGGGCGGTGAAATAAAGGATGGTTACCAGTGCGAGCAGACAGAGAACCGCGAGGGCGATACCGCGGACAATACAACCACAAAACTTTCTTCTCTGTGGTGGGAAAGACTCGCCGCCGTCGGATACCGTTTCTAGGGATATATGCAAGATGATCTCCATATTTTCAATAAAATTACTTTGTAAATATAATTGACAATATGCTCATATTGTGATACATAATTAGCCATTGAGGGATAAAATTAAATCATGGGCGACCCACTCGGAACATTGCACTGATCATGCGTTTCCCTTTGTTCTTCACTTTTTTTGAGTTATAAAGAGTTTTGAATTGCTTTTATCTCAGGATATGTTATAACTCCTGTAAATTAAAGTATGTCGATTAATTAAAGAATGGACGGACGACTCGGCTGCGGGCGTTTTATGTGTCCGAATCAATCCGTCCGCGGTCGACCGCCGCAGCAGCGTTCCATCTTGGTATTGTTCTTATCGTCACGGATTAAAGATAATTCAATCAATATATATTGTCAGGAGTACGCGGACCATGCCTAAAGACATCAAGGCTGAATTCGGGAGGCTTATGAGACTAGCCCGAGATTCCAAAGGCATGTCGAGGGCCACGTTGGCGATGCGCCTCGGAATCAGCCCAAAAACGATTCAGAGTTGGGAAATGGGGCGTACTTTTATTGAAAGGCTCGACCTCATACCGCAGCTCGAGGCGGAACTGGAATGCTCCCTCTCCGGACTCATCGCCAAAGCGACCGGTGCCACGGTCGCCGCCGCCGACGAGGTCCGCTCCGAATCCGAAGCAATGATGACGGAACACCAGATGGGAACCGCATCGCAACAAAAACTCCTCACCCGCCCTGGCCCGCTGTCCCCCAAATTCACCATCAATACATTGACTCCCGGCGAAGAATTCGATCTCGAGAAGCTCGAAGGCGATTGGGCGGCGGTGCCTCTGCTCAAGCCGGCGGCGGTGCTGAATCCCGTATTCGGCATTCAACCCAGGGACATTATCAAGCATGTCATCATTCCTCGCGAATGGGTACCGCGCGCGGGCGTGCTCGTCGCTGTGCGCATGGGCGATTCCGCCATGATGCCCATGATCCCACTCGGCGCGACTGTCGTGATCGACATGCGTCCGATGTCGCTTACCAAGGCGCTGACGCGAATCACCGCTCTCGAATTCGCCGGCAAGGGACTGCGCATCCGCAAGGTTGTGAAGGATATGGTCAGCGACAGGTATTACGGCGCCAGCGTCACCGAACACGGCCGCGCGCAAATGCAAATCCGCGAGAACAAAGGCGACAGGATTCTTGGCGAAGTGATCGGCGTATTGGCCGCGTTCTAGATCATGACCGACACCACCCTTTTTTGTTGCCGATACGACCCTAAATGATTACTGTGATCGGGAACGCCGCACCTGTCGGCGTTCCCGCGGCATTGATACTGGTCGCGGCCCGAAATTGTGAAAATGGGGATGGGGTTGCCCTGTTCCACATCTGTTTCCCTTGGCTATTCCATGGCAGCGCACAAAGGAGTGCTGATACAATGGGACACATTTCCTCGTTTATGCAAGAACATTATCGTCATTTCAATGCCGCCGCCATGATGGACGCGGCCGAGGCATACAAGGCGCATCTCGACAACGGCGGCAAGATGCTGCTGGCGATGGCAGGCGCGATGAGTACGGCGGAACTGGGCGTCAGCCTGGCGGAGATGATCCGCAGGGACAAAATCCATGCCGTCTCCTGTACCGGCGCCAACCTTGAGGAAGACGTCTTCAATCTGGTCGCGCACAACCATTACGTCCGGGTGCCGAACTACCGCGACTTCACGCCTGATGATGAGGCGAAGCTGCTTACAAAAGGGCTCAACCGTGTCACAGACATCTGCATTCCGGAGGACGAGGCGATTCGAAGCATCGAAAACGAGATTCTCGAATTGTGGAAGGCGGCCGACGAGTCCGGCGAAAGGCTTTTCCCGCATGAATTCATGTCCCGGTTGCTTCTTTCCGGAAAACTCGAAAAGAAATACCAAATCGATCCGAAGAACTCCTGGCTTCTCGCCGCAGCGCAAAAAAACATCCCGATAATCGTGCCCGGCTGGGAAGACTCGACCCTCGGGAACATATTCGCGAGCCACGTCATGCGCGGAGACATCAAGAATCCGCATACCGTCCGCACCGGCGTAGAATACATGACGTTCCTGGCGGAATGGTATCGCGATACCGCCCCGAAATCCTTGATCGGGTTTTTCCAAATCGGTGGCGGCATCGCCGGCGACTTCACCATCTGCGTCGTTCCCATGCTCAGACAGGACATGGGAGAGGATGCGCCGCTGTGGGGATATTTCTGCCAGATTAGCGACTCGACGACCAGCTACGGCAGCTACTCCGGAGCAGTTCCGAACGAGAAGATCACATGGGAAAAGCTGGCCATCGACACGCCGAAATTCGTGGTCGAATCGGACGCGACGATTGTCGCGCCGCTTGTTTTCGCCTATGTGATGGGTATGTAGAATGACCGCGAAAATCCGCAGGCGCAGAAAAGCGCGCTCTCACTACGCCAACAACGAATTCCTCGGCCTTCCCCGTGAAGAGTCGACGTATTCCCGCGCCGCCGCCGTGATCCTCCCCCTGCCCTTCGAGGAATCGGTCAGCTACGGCGGCGGCACGGCGCTCGGTCCCGAGGCTATCATCGACGCATCAAAACAGGTGGAACTGTATGACGCGAAATTGGGCGTCGAAGCGGCGCTCGCCTTCGGCATCCATACGCTGTCGCCGCCCGAAATCATGCTTCAAGTCACGAAGCCGTCCGCGGCGAAGGTGCTGGACGCCGTAGCGGAGTCGGCGTTCCTTCACTGCCAGGCGGGGAAGTTTGTCGTTGGCCTCGGCGGCGAGCATACGGTGAGCGTGGGGTTGGCACGGGGAGCTGCGAAGGCGCGCGGCGCGTTCACTCTCGTGCATTTGGACGCCCACGCCGACCTGAGGGACAGCTACAAGGAAAACCCGCTGAGCCACGCCTGCGCGATTCGGCGTATCGCCGAAATCCCGGAGTGCGAGGGCATTGTCCAATTGGGTATACGCTCGACGTCCGTCGATCAGTTTGAATTTGCCAGGGCAAGGCGCCCGAAGAGCGGAATCAGACCGTATGTGAAAACCCATTACGCCGACGACATGCTGGAAAGCGGCGACTGGGAAAAGGATCTTGTCAAACGCGTCAAGGGGCGAGAAATCTACTTTACCTTCGACGTCGACGGCCTCGACCCGTCGATCATTCCCGCAACCGGAACACCGGAACCAAACGGCCTCGCGTGGCGGCATCTTCTGAAGGCGGCGGAAATAGTCGCGTCGCACGCGTTCATGACGGTAGGCATGGATTGCGTCGAACTCGCGCCTCAACCGGACCTGCACTACGCCGATTTCACCGCCGCCAAGGCGGTGTACGCGATGCTGTCTCGGTTCGTAATCGGGAACAGACAGTTGAAAGGCTGAGGAAAACTCTGCCTCGCGCGTTATCCGCCGATTTTCCGCGCGCCATGTTCGCCCGGCGAATACGTCCTGCCCATTTCAGAGCTCGCGATGGCGGCAAAACACAATGCCAGGCTTCCGAGAACGTTTTCCGCCGAGTTTTCCGGTTCGACCCCGTCCTCAATCGCCTTGATGAACTCCGCCATCGATCCGTGAAAACCGCCGGGAAGCCAATCACCCTCGAGATGCGGCTTGCATACTTTCTTCCGGCTGACAAACCAGAGGTCCTGCTCGCCCCGTTCCGCGCCGTCACTCAATATCACGCCTTCGTCCCCGAGAATAACGACGGCGTCCATGCCGAAGTCGGCCGAATCACCCTGCAGCGAAATGGACGACTGCGCGTGTTCATATTGCACGAGCGAATGCATGAGAAGTGGCGGCTTGACCACCTGGTCCGGAGACTCGGTCAAACTCGCGAAGACCTTTTGCGCCGGTTTGTGGTCCATCAACATATTAAGCAGATCGAACCATGACTGGCCGAAAAGCGGAAGGCAATATTTCTGCTCCTCCAGCGGCGTGCCTTTGACGTAATTGTGGTTCCAGATGGCGAGGAAGTTCACAGACGTGATTTTTCCGATATAGCCGTCGTGTATGAGATTGCGCGCATATCTGTAGGCGGGGACCCATCTTGCATCTTGGTTGACCGCGAACTTGACGCCGTATTCCTTCGCGATTCGGACCAGCGCTTCTCCTTTGTCGAGGTCATCAACGAAATACTTTTGGCTGAGAACGTGTTTTCCCGCGCGCAGGCAGTTTTCCAGCAGAGGAAGCCGTCCCATCATGGAGTTGGATACGTCGACGATGTTCACGGATGAATCGGCGAGAAGATCCCGATAATCTGCGTACACCTTCGCGCCCGGATAGAATGTGTCGCGAATCGTTTTCGCCGTCGCCAGGTTTGGATCCGAAATGGCGACGACGTCGTAGTCGGCGCGCATGTACGCGGTCAGGATTTGATATGCTTCGTCGTCGCAACCGATAAAGCCGATTCTCGCCGGGAACGTAGTTTTCGGCGGCAGATAGTCGATGTTTGGAGGTGGCATTCCCGAAAAAATGCCTTGCTTCCAGAGTCCGAATGGATCGATGAACTCGTTGACCATGCAGGTCCTCCCATGCGACAGTGTCCGCAAGGAATCGGTCCGCTATTCGCGTTCTTTGGTATGTGTGGTTGCGCCTGAAAAACACATGGCATGACCAATCTGTTCCGAAGAAAGCGCCAAGGCGGCTGGGTCGCAATGGTTATTATAGTATTCGCCGTCCAAAGATCCACAGTTTTCCACGGCAGACGCTTCGGATTTCCGCGTTTGACCTTGTGTTGCGGCGGAAATACGACTAAAATTGAAATCCGGTTCACAAGGAGACGGCATTGACCTTGATTCCCGAAGAATACCGTCCCGTCGGGGACGGCCTGGATATTTCGCCGCTTCATGAGCTTATCAAACGACTCCGCGATCCGGAACAGGGTTGCCCGTGGGATGCGTCGCGCACGCTGGAAAAAATGGCGAAATCGCTGCTCGGCGAGGCCGAGGAGGCGGCCGAAGCGCTGCAAAAGAATGATCACGCCCATCAATGCGAAGAACTCGGCGACGTGTTGCTCAATGTTATGCTCGCAGTCGTCATCGCCGAGGAGGCGGGCGCGTTTTTCTGGCGCGACGTGGTGGAAAGGGTGAGCGAAAAGCTGGTGCGAAGACATCCGCATGTTTTCGACGGCAAAACCGCCGTCAACGCGGAGGAGGCGCTGGCCATGTTTCTCGACGCCAAGGCGCGGGAAAAGGAAATATGAAAGGATTGGCAATGTCCGACATGCCCGAAATGGTTGAAGGTTGGCCGCACTTCTGCGGTGAGGAGGCGAAGGTCCTTGAGGCGACCCGCCGGCAAGGGCCGTTCTTCCTTCATGACAGCGGCATAGACTTCGCGAACATCCAGGCTTCGTGGGGAATCGCACTCCACATGCAGCAGCCGCTTGTGCCGGCGGGCGGCCCTGACCTGAAGACGGCTTCCATCATCTCCTACCTCAAATATATGATGGACAACCAGGGATTGGGCGACAACCACAATGCGCCAGTGTTTCACTGGTGCTATAAGCGTATCGGCGACTTTGTTCCCGAACTCGTCAAACAGGGCAAGGATCCCCGGGTCATGCTCGATTATTCAGGGTGCCTGTTCTACGGGCTTCCCGCCATGGGGCTATACGACGTTATCGACAGCCTCAAGGGTGTAACCTGCGACAAACGCTACCAACAGAGCGTTGAATGGCTCGGCTGCACCTGGGGCCATGCCGTCGCGCCATCGACGCCGGTGCAGGATTACCGCCTGCAGGTCATGGCCTGGCGACATCATTTCGCCGCGATTTTCGGCTTCGACGCCTTGGCCCGCGTCAAGGGATTCAGCCCGGCGGAGATGGCGGTGCCGAACCACCCGGACGTCGCCTATGAGTTTGTCAAAACCCTCAAGGACTGCGGCTATCAATGGGTCCTCGTGCAGGAGCACTCCATCGAGCGCCCCGAGGACGGCGACGGTTCGCACCAGCCGTATGTCCCCAACCGCCTCGTCTGCCGCAATTCGAAGGGCGAAGAAACATCCATTCTTTGCATCGTCAAGACGCAGGGCTCCGACACCAAGCTGGTCGCGCAGATGCAGCCGTTTTACGAGGCGAAATCGCGCGGACGCGAAACGGTTGCCGGCAAATCGATTCCGCCCTTCATCTGCCAGATCGGCGACGGCGAGAACGGCGGCGTCATGATGAACGAGTTCACGGGGATGTTCAAGCAGGCAATGTCGGAAGCCTCCGGTTCCAACGTTCCCGCGATGAACGGCACCGAATACATTGAGCAGGTCCTGAATCTCGGTCTAAATGAGAAGGACTTCCCGGTGGTCCAGCCGAAATGGACCAAGCTCCTGTTCGAGCACTTCAAACCGGGCGAAGACCTCGACAAGGCGATCGAGGAATGCAAACAAGCGGACGGCCGATTCAATATGGAAGGCGGCTCGTGGACCAACAACATTTCCTGGACGCAGGGCTACGAAAACGTCCTCGGCCCCATGGAAAAGGCAAGCGCCCTGTTCGCCGAAAAGACGAAAGGCATGCCGACGTCTGACATCCGCTACCGGAAGGCGCTTTTCCATCTTCTTTGTTCGCAAACGAGTTGTTACCGCTATTGGGGGCAGGGAACCTGGACCGATTACGGCGCGGAAATCTGCCGCCGGGCAATCGACATTCTCACCTACGATATGTGAGGAACACGTGGCGCGAATAGTATCCGACAAGAAAAAGCTTCATCTGTATCTACGGGCTGCGTCGGAGGAATCGACGCTGTCCGTGCCGCGTTGCCGCCACTTCGGCGAGTGCGGCGGCTGCGAGTTCCAGAATATTACCTACGAAGCGCAACTCGACCTCAAGCGGCGCGCCCTCGCGTTCATCGCCGAAGCGGTTTTGGCGGAGGATGCGCCGCCGGTCGAAGGCGGCCTTCCTGCCGCGATCCGATCTTTGGCGGATATGCTCGCGGGGGTGGAACCGGAACTCGTTGCAAGTCCCCTTCCCTTCAGCTATCGCCAGCGCATGGATTACGTCTATGCGTTCGACAAAGCCGGGCTTCGCCGGGCGCATCGTCATCGGCAGGTGGTCGAATTGGAGGAGTGCCCACTTCTCGGAGGCGAAGGCTTCGGCGTTTTTCGCGCTGCATTGGATCTTGCCAAACGCGAGGAATTGCCGAGTTACGACTACATGCGGCATGTGGGCGACCTGCGGTACTTTGTGGTTCGGCGCTCGCGATCTGGCGGGGTTATGTTGTCCCTGGTGACGAAGACGCTCGAGCGCGGCGACGCGGTGCGGAAAATCCTCGGCGAACTGCTTGATTCCAGCCTGATCGTTTCCGGCCACTGGCTTCACGCCCCCGGCATGGGGGACGTCTCGTTCGGCTCGAGGATCGAGCATGTCGGGGAGCCGACCATCGACGAATGCCTGAACGGCGTTCGCCTCGGCATCGGCCCCAACACCTTTTTCCAAGCCAACCCGGTTGTCGCGGAAACGGCATATGCGAGGATCGCGGGATTCCTCACGAAGAACGACCTTGTTCTCGACATGTACAGCGGCGTCGGGTCGATCGCCCTGACGGTCGCGGGAAACGCGGGAAAAGTCCTTGCCGCCGAGAACCAGCCGGAAAACGTAATCCTGGCGAGAAGGAACATCGCGGTCAACGCGGTGGATAACGTCGAACTGGTCGAGTCCGACGCGGTCCACTTTCTTCAAGTGCAGACAACGGCGGACGGCGTCCGCCCGGACGCGATCGTCGTCAATCCACCGAGACCGGGCGTCGGTGTCGAGGGCATAGACGCGATAGCGCGGATCGCTCCGGCGAGGATAGCCTACCTATCATGCAATCCGTTCACCCTGCTTCGCGACATGCGGCGTCTGGCGGTAGGATATGCGCTGCAGTCGCTCACCCTGTTCGACATGTTTCCGCAAACCCGACACTTTGAAACGCTCGCGCTTTTCGAGCGCCGCTGACCGGGGATCTCGATGCCAAGCCGACTCGCCTTCCACGCACTCTTGCTTTCCCCCATTCTTTTCTGCGTCGCTGGCTGCGGCAGAAAACCGGAAGCGCCGCCTCCCCCGGACGGCATATCGCGCTTCCCGACCGGCGAAATCCTCCAGGAGGGGGATATCCTTCTCGGGCGGAGCTACGGACTTATCGGCGCCATGTTCGCAACGTACAGCCAGGAAGGCGGCCGCTTTTCCCACGGCTCCATGGTCTATCGCGACCGCGATGCCGGTAGAATGATGGTGCTGAACTATCGCCCGACCGGCATGGAGGATTACTGCACGCCGGAGGACTATTTTACACGTTATAACCGGCTCGCCCTAGTTCGTTACAACAAGGATCTGAACGAGGCGAGGCCGAAGCCGGAAGCGGGACTTGATCCGGATCTTCGCGGCGGCGCAGCGCTTTCCGCCTCGGCGATGCGCTGGCTGGCAAAAAACCGCGAAAAACGCATTCCGCCCGACTATCGTCTCGATCATGACGACCAGTCCGCCATGTTCTGCCTCGAACTGCCGAGCACCGCCTATCGCGAAAACAGACTTCCGGATCCCTTCTTCAAGGCGCGAAAGGCGGCGGAGGATCCGCTCCTTTCGAAGGCGAACCAATTGTTTAAAGCCGACATCGTGGAGATCCGCAGCCCGAGTTCCGTGCTGGACAACCCCGATTTCACCCTCGTCGCCGAATGGCTCCGCCCCGACTACGACCTCCGGGAGGAAGCGCTCAACGAAGAAGCGATCAATGTCATCGTCGAGGAAATTGCGGCTGGCTACGAACCGCGGCAAGCGAATTTCTGGGGCAGGATGAAGATCAGACAGATTTTCATCATCTATCATACCGTGACGACGCTCATGTTCTGGATGCCGAAGCAGGATCTGCCGGACTTCATCGACTACGAGGTGGTGAACAACGCCTTCATGCTGTACAACTATGTGGCGAGGACGAAGAAAATGGTGAAAAAGCGCCTGCTCGCAGAAACGACGCCCTGCCTCGCCGCACAGTTCGACCATTCGCATCCGATATTGCAATACGTCCGGCGCATCGTCCGGGAGACGGCAGCGGAATTGCGCGACACGTATATTGTCCTACCGGACCGGCCGGATGCATACGCCGCTCCCTGTCAGCCTTGCTCCGCAAATGGTGGTGAAATCGCATTGTAGGAACCGTCGACGCCGGTGACGGGAACGATGGATTCACAAAGCGGCCATAACCCGTTCCGCACCCTTCCGCAGGAGACTCTCCGCCAGGCGTGCACCGGCGCGTACTGCATCCCCATGTTGAAAAGTGATATTATCTTCGAGACATGACGTGCCATCGGCCGAGAGGACGCGTCCGGCGGCGGAAAACCTGCCGCCATCCCCGTGTTGCTTCGCCAGAACGGCGGCGGCAGCATGACAACCGGCTCCAATGCGTCGCCAAAACGCTCTTTCGCACAACACGGCCTCGAATGTGGCGGCGTGCGTTATCGACTGGATGGCGGTTTTCACCGTCTCGTCATTTTCGCGGCACACCAACCCAAGCGCACCCTGACCGGCGGCCGGAAGTATATGATCTCCCAAGTCGAGACGAGGAACATCGAAGCCGAGGCGATCGAGTGCCGACCGGGCCATCACCACGCCCGCCCATCCGGCTTTCGCCGACTTAACAAGCCTGGTATGGATATTCCCGCGAACGTCGTGAAATCGAAAGTCCGGACGAAGCCGCAGAAGCTGTGCACGCCGGCGCACGGAACCGCAGCCGATCGATGCGCCGTCGGGTAGGCTGGCGAGCGTTTCGCTTTGCGACGTCGCCAAAACGTCGCGCCATGATTCCCGTGCCGGACATCCCGCGAGGATCAAGCCTTTGGGCAACTCGGTAGGCAGATCCTTGAGGCTGTGCACCGCAAGATCGGCTTCTCCTTCAAACACCGCATGGTCAATCTCTTTCGTGAACAATCCTTTGCCGCCCAGAGCGGCGAGCGGCTTGTTCAATCGTGTATCACCCAGGGTGGAAAAGGTTGTGACGTCAAATCGTCCTTCTGTGCAGCCTTCTTCGAGAAGCACTTTCACAAACTCCGCTTGGATGACGGCGAGCGGGGATTTTCGGGTCGCAATACGTATGGTGACGCATTTTTTAATCATTGTCGATATCCGTTTTTCTGTGTGGAAAGATCAGTGATGATTAGTTATAATCAAAAGTCGCTTCCATACCACCCTTTCTTGGCGAACTTTTCGCCCAAAACGAGGAAGGACACGGATCAAGCCGGGAATCACATTCCGGAGTTTTTTTGGACACAGACGGGGAGGATCATTAATGAGCAAAGTTGATGTGAGCGACCAGAGGAGCGGCTCCTATCGGACGACGATCGAGTTCACCTATGGCGAATGCGACAGGTTGCCGTTTAACCTTTTGCGGCGCATCAACGCACAGATCACGCTTATTCCCGGCGGAGGCATCAACGCAACCGCCGATTTCAACATCAGGGATCCCAAGCAATCGCAGATGTTTGTCGAAACGCTTGACCTTTTCGGCGAAAGCGGTTCCTATGTCCACGGATCAGCCTCCGACCCCGCCATGCTTTCGAGAACCTCGGCGCCCGGAGATGCGGGGGAAGTGACGTTGGCGATCAATGACGAAGACGACGATCTGGAACTCGAGGACACGCTTGGCGCCCGCGAATGACAAACGACTTTCCGTAGCGGGTTGGTATCCGCCCAAAGGCGCGCAGGACAAGAAGCGTCTGCGGACGATCGGCACCGAGGAAAGGCAATACGCCGAGTTTTGCCTCGAATTTCTCGCGTCCATTCTTGACCGTAGACCCGAACAGCCGGACGCGCTGAAATTGGCCGCTCATTATCTGACCTTGCTCGGGTATTACTCCGACGGACTCGCCGTCGATCGCGTTATTGCCGACCTGTGTCCCGGCGATTATCTCGTTATGTATAATCTCGCCTGCAGCTACTCTCTGAACGCCATGCTGGACGAATCGTTCGCGACGCTTGCTGCGGCGATTGGGTTGGGCTATGACGACATCAAACATATGACCGAAGATCCCGACCTCGCGAACATGCAGGGCGACAGCAGATTCTCGGCGCTTATCGACAAGGCGATCGCTGCCGAAGCGGCGCGACATGCCCGGAAGGACTGAACGACTCCGGTCTTTCGGGAGGCGAAATGACAACAACACGAGTGATGAAGCTGCCCGTAGTTATTGCGCTTATCCTATCCTGTATCATTGTCCTCCCAAACAAATCGGAGGCTGCGCAACCGATCCGCATCGGCGTGTGCTTTCCGATGGATATGGCCGAAAACGATGTCGGGTTGGTGGGACTCGTGGGCGCGCTCACCAAGGTCGAGGTTATCAATGACGCCGGCGGCGTGAACGGCCGACTGATCGAGGCTGTCGTTCTCAGGCCGGACAACAGCCCGTCAGCCGTGCAGGAGTGCATACGCGAGCTTGTCGAGACGCATGGGGTTGGGAGCATTCTCGTCCTGACGTCGATTTTATTCGCCGACGAAGTAAAAAACGCGCTCGACGACCTCGATCCCGAAAAACGGCCGCTTTGCGTGTTTCCGCTCTCCATCGACATGGGAATCGAAAGACTTTCCCCCTATTTCATCCGCATCCTTCAAGATTCCGGTTACCAGGCGGAAATTCTCGCGGAATACATGAGCGCTCTTAACCACAAAACGCTGGCGATCATCTACGACAACCGCTTTTCGATCCTGCGAACGATGGGCCAAAGTCTTGCGGTTCACTTTCGCGCCCGCGGCGGCGATATCGTATCCAGCCAGCCCTATTCATTCGGCGTGTTCTCCGGCGACGAGGATTTCACCGCTATCCTTGACGAAGTCAAATCCCGTTCCCCCGACATAATCGCCGTCCTGGGTTACCCGGAGGAAGTCGCACAGATTATTTACCAGTCGGGAACGATTGGCTTGGCGACGCGGCTCTGCGGCGGCACAAGCTGGAATAGCGAGGTCGTCTTCACCGGATCCGGCCAGAACCTCGACGGTTGCTTTTTTCTCGGTTCATTCCTGCCGGAAGATCTCACGCCGCGAATCGAGGAATTCGTCTCGGAAGTGCAAAAAACCGGCATCGACTATCCCGGTAACGAAATCGCCGCTTCCTACGATGCGGTCGGACTGCTTGCCTTTCTGGCCGGAAAAACGGAAGATGATTCCGGGTCGGCGCTTCTCGCGGAGTTTCATCGCTCCGCATCCGAATACGAAATGGTCACCGGTTACATGACCTTGCAACCGAATACCACGCGGTTTATCAAGGATATCAATATTTATGAAATCGAAATGATCGAACTTATTCCCTCACGCAAGTTGCGGCAATCAATCAATGCCAGGAAGTGGCTTGATGCGAAGAAGCGCCAAGGAACCAACTATCTTGAGGAATAATTTTACCGAGGCGACTGATTTCGTACAAACGCATCGTGGTCGACAAATGGGTTTTCCCGTCATTGAGGTACGACAGCGTCAGGCCGCGTCTTTTTTGTTCGGCCCGCCGCGCCTGGACACGATCGCCCCCAGAGACACCAATATACCGCCGAGCCACAGTCCTGGTGTCGGTTCGCCCCCTAGGTACCATGCGCCGAAGAGAATGGAGCCAAGCGGCAAAAAATTGGCGAGCGTACCCATAAGGGACAGGTCACCGTACCGGATTCCATAGTCCCATAACAGGTAGCATGTCGCATTGACGGCGAGGGCATGGAGCAGAAACGGCGCCACCATGTTCGCGGTGAAGCCAAGCGGTCCGCCTTCGAAAAACCACACCACGAGAAGGATAAGTCCAGACACCAGTTCAAACCAGCCCGTGCCGCTGGAGTTTCCCGCCCACCTCCCCGCGAGATTGGAATAGAGCGCCCAGGCGACCGCCGCCGCCGCCATGATCAGGAACGCCGGCCAATTCTCGGACATGCCGCGCAGCATTTTCTCCATGGACATGCCCCATAACATCGCGCAGCAGATGCCGATGAGACATAGGACGATTCCGAAAAGCGGGCGGACGTGGCAGTTTGTGAAAAACGGCATAAAAAGGAGTATCAATACCGGCCAGCAATAATTGACCAATCCAAGCGACAGGACGACCGTCGCGTCATCGGACCAGGAAAGGGCGAAAACGAATAGCACGCAGAAGAGAACGAATGCCCCGCCGCCGATCGTCCAAAACTTTGGGGCGGCGTCGCATTTCCACGGCAGGGATTTTCCACGAAAACAGTCGAAAAAAATGAGGGCGATGCCGGCGACGGCATACGACAGCCCCGGAAGACCGAAAACGTGCCCGGACGCGACATGCCGCGTGACGCCTACGTTCATGCACCAACCCAGTAGGGCCAACACGCCCAACAGATTTGCCGTGCTTCTACCCACCGCGTTCTCCCTCGCGTGTTCTTCGAAAAGAGGATTCTTCTCTATACCGTTTTCGGACTCAACGCGCCGGACATAACACGCGCAAAAGGCATGGGTGACCACTCGCGAAAACGCCGCCGGAAAAGAGTATATCCTCGGCATTTCCGTGCCGGAAGCAAGCTTTTCCCAGGGTCAGCAAATCATTGGAACCGTGATCCGGGTAGCGATCGGGCAGAACAATCAGCATGGATTTTATGAAAGAACCAGTGATTTCAGGGAATATAACATATGGAAGATCCGCCGCCTCCGGGACGGCGGCGAAGTTTGAGTGAAGCGTTTGGCGACCGTAACCGATAACCAGTGAAGGCCGTCCCGGAGCGGTCCAATGCCATATTAGCCCATGGATGCGCTTATGGACGAGGAAGCGAAGTCGTGGTTCACAACCCCGCTGGCGACCCTGTTGTTCTGTGGGGCTGTCGCGATATTTTTGCTCGGGTACATTCCGGAGGCGAAACGCGCCAGGGAATGTGAGGCAAAAGTCGAGGAAGCGCGCATGCGCATCAACGAACTCGCCATGCAAGAGGTGCGGGCGCGGCAACGTATAGCAGAACTCCATGCGGGCGACCCGATTGCTATCGAGGAAGCGATTCGCGAAGTATTGCGCCTTGGAGGGCGACATGATTTTTTGCCCCGGGAGTGACCGGGGATGATCGAGAAAGCGCCGCCTGAAAATGCCAGACGTACTGTCGCAAAGCGAAGTTGACGCCCTCCTCAACGCCGTCGACGCCGGCGCCATGGACATATCGGCAGCCGACACGCCCTCCGCGTCGCTGGACGAACAGGAACTCCCCGAAGACGTCCAAATCTACGATTTCAAACGGCCGGAACGCGTCTCCACCGACCAGATCCGCTCTATCGAAATGATGCACGAAGTGCTGGCCCGCAACCTCGGCGCCAGCCTTTCAGCGTATTTACGCACCATAGTCGAAGTAAAACTCGCATCCGTGGAGCAGCTCACATATCAGGAATTCCTGATGAGCCTGCCCAATCCGACATGCTTCAACCTTCTCAAATGCGACCCGCTCGACGGTTCTATGGTGTTGGAAATCAACCCATCGATCGTCTTCCCCATCCTGGACAAGCTGCTTGGCGGCGGTCACGGTGATCCAATCATTCCCGACCGTGAAATGTCCGACATCGAATGGCGGTTGATCAGCCATGTGACAACGGAGACACTCACGTTTCTTCATGAATGCTGGAAACCGATCATGGACATCGATTTCCACGTTACCGGACGGGAATCGAATCCCATGCTTATGCAGATCGTTCCGCCGAACGAAGTGGTGATCCTCGTCTGCTTCGAGATCAAGATGGGCGACGCCTCCGGGATGCTCAATCTGTGCATCCCCTTCCCTGTCATTGAGCCGAAGATCGGTGATTTTTCCACCATCCAGACCTGGTTCCAGACACGGCGCACCTCGGACACGAAGGAGGAAAACGCCAAGCTCAACGAAGGCATCAAGTCGGCCGACCTCAAGGCGGTGGTGTATATCGCTAAAAGCCACATATCGATGCAGGAGCTGCTCCGCCTCAAGCCGGGCGACCTCATCATGACCAAGAAGGACGTCAGCGCCCCCCTGTTGATGACGATCGGCGACAGGCCGAAGTTCTGGGTGTACCCGGGACAGCACCGGCATTACAAAGCGGTCCGCATTGATCGCGAGGCTGCGATAGACGATGAACTTTAACCTTCCGCGTCTTCCATTTTCCGGGTTTGTCTCGCGTTCGTTGTTGTGCTCCCCCTTGTCGGTGTCGAGAAGAGGCTCTATACTCTTTCGCCCTAAGTTCCTTGTGTTCCTGCTTTACGCCATGGTCTACGTCATACTCCGCAGCAAAGGCGACGTCGTACATCAGAGGGTGCCGGCGCAGCGCGATGGACAGAATTATACCGAAATCGTCGTCGGGCCAGACTACAACCTTCCGCGCTGGCAACGTCAACTGTATCGCGCGGTTTTTACTCCTCTGATGGTGGCGGAAGAGGAAGGCAGATGGCTCGGCACCCAAGGGCGAGACATATTGAAAAAGGCTGGCGAAATCGGCCGCCAGTTTCTCCTGGACTGACAGTGGAATACGCGGATGTCGACCAACCTTGAACTCGTCAACCCGGAAGTGGTGGACAAAGGCACCAAGATCGCCAAGGCGCTCATGGAGGGCGGATCGGCGGGGTGGTCGACGCTGGTCGGAAGGGACGTCACCTATACGTTCATCGACACCGATTACGGCAAGGCGAATGAAACGGTCGACGTCGAGGACCGGAGCGAATCGGTCACGACGCGGGTTAATTGGGAAGGCGGCCATAGCGGGGCGCTACATATTGTCGTATCCGCCGAAGGCGCGCGCGAGGTTGTGGCGTACATGACGGCGTTGATGCTCGGCGGCGAAGCCGATCCGGTCGGGACGAAACTCGACGCCGAAGGAATGGATGCGTATTCCGAAGCGGTGAACTCGTTCGTCGGCCAGGCGGCGCAACAGGCGCGTAGCGAAACAGGCGAAACGATCAAGACCAGCGTCCATGCGTCGAAGATAGTCCATCTCGACAAGGAAGAACCAAACCGCGTCATCGGCGACGGCGACATGCTCAGGTTCAAGATCAAGATGATCATTGGCACGCAACCGCCTTTCACCCTTCTGCTCTTTATGGATCGTTCCATCACCGGCGTTCAGCAGGACGAACTTCCGGCGAAAAGCGCCGCCGCGGCCGCAGTCGAACTCGGCGTGAATCCGGACAATCTGGCGACGGCGTTGAAAATCAAGCTTCCGCTCATCGTGCACATTGCCACGAAAAAAATCCGTATGGAGCTCATCCAGGACATGTCACCCGGCACCATCATCGAATTCCGCAAAATGTCGGGGGAGCCTCTGGACGTCTTCGCCGGCAACGTCAAAATCGCCGAAGCCGAGGTGGTGATCACCAACCAGTGCTTCGGCATCCAGATACGCAGTCTTGTCGATCCAAGGGCGGCGAAGCAGGAATAAGCGCACCGCGTCTCACCGCGTCGCACCATCCCTCCATAAACCCCGCTTGCGAAATTGCGCTTCTTTTTGAAAAACGACATAGCGCTTTTTATATGTGAAGGATTGGCTCAGGTATACCTTGGCGTATCCGCCGCGAAGCATAACCTCGTTGAGGATTGTTCCGTCCTCGAGGTGGACATAGGCGAGAGTCCGTCCGTATTGGTCCGTTTTTTCACGCTCGTACTCGAGCCAGCAGCGTCGGTCTCCGGCTATTCGGCGCGCGAACATGGCCGATTCCCGACCCAGGGCGACCAGATCCCGGTCACGAACCGATATCGACATCTTTCGCAGATCATCGTTCAATTTTCGATTGACGCCCGTTTCAGGCGCGTCTATACCAAGCAACCTCACTGTCTCGCCGTCGTTCAACTTGATGCTATCGCCGTCCACGACCTCCTGTATCAGACGCCATGGCGCCTCCGGGGGGGGTGTTGAAGGAGGAAGCGGGCTCGCACGCATACGAACCGCCCCTTCGAGATCGAGATCAAGCTCCGCGAAAGCGGCGAAGATGCGCGCCGGATCGTCGACGTAATCGCCGTTGTCGGCATCCGATACGAGAAAGACGAGCGTAAGCGTGATGAAAATGGAGACAACGGAAAGCCAGCCGCGCGGTTTTCGCCTCAACGCCCTGCTCCGTTTGATGCGTCGCTTAGCCATCCTCTTCCCCTTCCTCTCCGGTTTGCGTCGCGTTTCATTCGCCAGGGCAAATATTCTACGGATTCGTCTTTGGGAAAAAATCTCTTTTCAGCGTCGACGCATTGTTTAAGCTTGAGCATACCGATGCGCCTTGAAAACATGGGGATCCGTTTTCCAGCTCTCAACAAACGCGCCACGATTGGATATCCCGGGCGCGGCCCGAAATTGCGCAAATGGGGATGGGGGTTGCCCCGTTCCACATCTGTTTCCCTCGGCCATTCCATGGCTGCTCACAGTTGAAGGAATCGCCACTCCGGGCCGTGAACGGGATACGATTTCCAGAAGTGGAAAGTAGCGGCGGCATATGGACAGCAAACTCCTCGTTGCCGAACGTGCGCGGCGAGTATGCTTTTCCCAGAATCCGAAAGGATGACTATGGAAAAAAAACGCGTGGTTCTCGTCACGGGCGCGGCGCGCGGACTTGGCGCCGCCATCGCCAGGCGTCTCGGGAAAGACGGCTTCCGGGTTGCCGTGAACTATTGCCACAGCCAGAACCTGGCCGACAAAGTTGCGCAGGGGATCATCGCCGAAGGGGGCGAGGCGAAGGCGTTTCGCGCCGACGTAACCAACCTCGACGACGTCAAAGCCATGCTGGCGGAAATACGAAATACCTGGGGGTCGGTCGAAATCCTGGTCAACAACGCGACCGGCCCGCAGCCGGAGCGGCCGCTCGAGGAATATTCCTGGCAGGACTTCGCGGACCAGATCGACTTTTTCATCAAGGCGCCGGTGTATCTGATGCAGGAACTCATCGCTCCGATGAAACAGGCGCGTTGGGGAAAAGTCATCAATATAGGCAGCGAAGTGACGGAAAATTACCGGCCGATCTTCTCACCGTACATCGCGGCCAAAAGCGCGCTTCTCGGGCTTACACGGACATGGGCACTGGAGTTTGGGCCCTGGAACATCGCGATCAACTCCATCGCTCCCGGCTGGATACCAACGGAACGGCATTCCGACGCGGAATCCGCCGACCTGGAAGCATATCGCGCCAAGGTTCCCATGGGTCGGCAGGGAGTTCCCGAAGACGTCGCGTCGGCGGCGAGCTATCTGGCGCGCGAAGAGACGAACTTCATCAGCGGCCAGCAATTTTGCGTCAATGGCGCGAATACGTTCTGAAGGCGGTTGTTTTTTGATTGTCAAAAATGATTTCGATCGCCAGGGACTGCGGGAAATCAGCGGCATTGTCGCGTGGACGCTGGACGAACTGTGCGCCGCCGCGCAACCCTGGGTGACGACATACGAACTCTCGACCGCCTCGGCGCGATTCTCCTCGACGAGGCGGGCGCCGAGGCGACGCCGGTGAGGGAATATGATTTCCCTGGCCAGTTGTGCATCAGCGTCAGCGGCGAAGCCGTGCATGGAATCCCCGGTTCGAGAATTCTCCAGGACGGCGACTTGGTGCAATTGGACCTTGCGGCGGACCGGTGCGGCTTTGTCGCCGACGCCACCCGGGTGGTCGCCTTGCCGCCGGTGGACGCGGAAACGTCCCATCTGGCGGAATGCGCCATCGTCGCCTGCCGCACCGCCATCCGCGAGACTCGTCCCGGCATGGCGCTCGCGGCGCTTGGAGGTGTAATCCAGGAGGTGGTGACTGGATATAGGGTTTTCCGTTATCCACGCCCTTTGCGGCCATGGCGTCGGCCTGCGACTTCACGAACAGCCGGAAGTGCCGAATTTCGCCGAAAGCGACAACAAAGACAGATTTGAGAGGAGATCCGTCATCATCATCAAGCCAATCATCTGCGCCGGCGCCATACGGGAAAAGGAGGACGGCTGGACCCTCGTCACCATTGGCGGAGCCATGTCGGCGCACTTTGAGGAAACAATCATCGATATCCGCGACGGGAGTGAAATAGTTCCCGTCTTCGCACATGCACCATAACCCCTCCGGACACGACATGCGTTTTTTTCTTCAGACCTTTGGCTGCAAATCAAATCAATACGAATCCCAGGCAATGCGGGAAGCGCTCCTCGCCGACGGGTTCGAGGAAGTCCATGATCCGCAAAGCGCGGATTTGTTGATTACGAACACCTGCGCCGTCACCGGAAGAGCGGGAGCGAGTTGCCGCAACGCGATCCGGAAGGCGGTCCGGGCCAATCCCGGCATCATTCCCATCATCACCGGCTGCGCCGTCGACCTCGATGAGGCATGGACCACGGAACTGTCGAAGGATGGATTGCGGGTGCGCAACGCCGCCAAACACGGCATCGCCGCCGCCGCAAGGGCGCTGGCGGAAGAACGCCCGCTCCCGCCCCCTGAATCCGATCGCTTCGCGTTGAAAATATCTTCCTTTCACGGACACACCCGCGCATTTCTCAAAGTCCAGGACGGCTGTGACAATTTCTGCACTTATTGCGCCGTGCCATACGCACGGGGAGCGCCGGAAAGCCGCGATCCGGAATCAGTGTTCGAGGAGGCGGCGCGCCTGATCGGCAACGAATACCGGGAACTGGTTCTTACCGGCATCAACATAGGCGCATATCGTCGTGGCGGCATCGGACTCGCCGACCTCTCGCTGCGCATCGCGGATACGCCTGGCCTGGCGCGCCTCCGGCTCGGGTCGGTGGAACCGACGTATGTCGACGACCGCCTGCTAGACGCGATCGCCAGCCATGACGCGATTTGTCGCCATATCCATTTACCGCTTCAGTCCGGAAACGACTTGGTGCTTAAGGCGATGGGACGCAGATATACAGCGGACAGTTTTCTCCGCCTTGTCGAAAAGATCCGTGCGCGCGTTCCTCTGCCATCGATAACGACCGACGTGATCGTCGGTTTTCCCGGGGAGGACGAAACGGCGTTTCTGAATACGCAATCCCTTTGCCGTGAGGCTGGCTTCTCGCGGCTTCACGTTTTTCTGTTCAGTCCGCGTCCCGGCACTCCGGCAGCGTCGATGCGCCAGACAGCATCCAACCGCGAAATCGAGTCGCGGAGGCGCCGACTCATCGACTTCGGCGACGAACTGGCAGAATGCTACGCCGCGTCGCTGGTCGGTTTGGAGGAGCGAATTGTCGTGGAAAAGAACGGGGAAGGCTTGTGCGACCGGTATCTGCGCACATCCGTCCCGGGAAACGGTCTTCCGATCAATTCCGTCCAGAAGATACGGATCATTGCCGCGTCGGGCGCCCACCTTGCCGCGGAATCGATCCCGACATTTGTGGAGCGCCCTTTTCCTTGACCTGCGGATGCGATTTATTTAATATGATTCTCAGGAAACAATCCGATTTTCGGAGGCGACGCCCGCCTCCGTGAATTTTATTGGGAAAAGCGAATGCCAGACATAAAAGCGATGTACAGAACCGTCATGGATGATCATTTCCCTGACGACATCACGATTTCATTCGGCGATCAAAAACTGGTTTACCGGAAGCGAACCTGGGAGCTCGACGATGACGGCGATTCCATAAAGAAGGGGTTGCGGTACGGAGAAAACCCCGGCCAAGAAGCCGCCCTGTACGAACTCGTCACCGGCAATTTGACGCTTGGCGGCTGTACATTCATCTGCCCCGGGAATGGACTCGTTTCCTGCCTTTCCGAGTCCGACATGCTCCAGTTCGGCAAGCATCCAGGCAAAACCAACCTCACCGACATCGACAGCGCGCTAAACGCCATGCGCTACTTCGACGCCAGACCTGCCGCGATGATCATGAAACACAACAACCCCTCTGGTGCAAGCTACGGTTCGACAGCGGCGGACGCCTACGAGAAGGCCAACGCCGCCGACCGGTTGGCCGCCTTCGGCGGTGCGGCGATCTTCAATATTGTGGTCGACAAGGATGCCGCCGAATTGATGTCGCGGAATTATCTTGAAGTCGTCGCCGCCCCGGATTACGAAGGCGGCGCCCTCGAGATCCTGAAAAAGCGGAAAAACCTCCGGATCGTCAAAATCGGCCGTCTCGACCGCATCCGCGACTATGCGCCCATGCGCTTCGTCGACTTCAAGTCGCTCGTGGACGGCGGCCTCGTCGTTCAGCAGTCGCCGCTTAACCGCATCCTGAGCGCCGCCGACTTTCTGCCGGCGGAAGCGAAAACGGAAGACGGGTGCGTGGTGCGTATCGCGCGCGAACCGACAGAGGGCGAAAAGGCCGATATGCTGTTCGGGTGGCAGGTGGAGCAGGCGGTGGCGTCGAATTCCGTGCTCTTCGTCAAGGACGAGACGACTGTTGCCATCGGCGCGGGCGAACAAGACCGCGTCGGCGTCGCCGAAATCGCCATATTCAAGGCGTATAAAAAAAAGGCGGATGACCTCGCTTTCCGGCGTTACGGCTGCCTGTGCTTTGAGGTCGACCTCAAGGAACGCGCGGGCGAACTCCCGGCCGGAAGCGCCAGGGAGATCCGGGAGCGGGCGGAAACGTTAAGGGGCGGGTTGGTCGGGTCGTCCGCCGTGTCGGACGCTTTTTTCCCAAAACGGGACGGCATAGATGCGATCGCAGGCCATGGAACCGCCGCCATCATTCAACCCGGCGGGTCCATCGCCGACGCTGGAATTATCGAGGCAGCGAACGAACACGGCATGGCCATGACCTTCACGGGCCAGAGGGCGTTCAAGCATTGACATGCCGTTTTTCCCCAGCGAAGAATGGAGTTCTCCTATGACCGACAAGGCTGCGCACAACGATCCCGCCGCGAAAGGCGAGCCGGCACGGCACATCTCTATGGAACTCATCGCCGAGGGCGCCAGGGTTACCGGCCTCACCATGGACGGGACCCGACTTGTTGTCACGATCGAGGCGGAACTCGCGGCCAGCCAGGTGAAAACCAGGTCCGAGGCTACCGACGAATCGGCCGCAGTCATTCGCCCTACCGAATCCGCGTCTCGCTCCGCCCAGAAGGAACTTGCCGCCGCCGCTGAAGCGCCGGAAAACGATCTACCTACCGACGGCACCCGCCCGGAACCTCCCGGAGCCTCTTTAAAGTCGATTTTTCCGTCCGGAGTATCCTCCACTCCGGACGCGGCGCCGGTTGCAAAATCCGGAATCGAGGACAATCCGTTCGCAAAGGACGTTTCGGCCGATATGGATTCCGGCCTCCTCGCGATTCGGCGTAAAAAAGCCGGTCCGATTACGTTTGGACCGGATACGCCCGGCGAGGAACTCAAAGCGTCCGGATTGGACTCCGGATTGAGCAACCTCGTCGCCGGGTTGTCTTCGGAAGCGATGGAGCCGCAAATTGAGGAGGAGCTGTCAGACGCCGAAATGCCGCTGTTTGAATCGGTTCTCGTTTCCAACGCGGCGAGCAACTGGGACGCCGCGAATCCGATCGGGACGGTAAGCGGCAGTGAGACGCGCATTCCCGCCGAGGGTCGCAAATCCGACGTCGCGGCGGTTCCGGGCAAGCGTCCACCGGAAGCGGCTGAAGCCCAACCACCGGCGCCGGGCAAGCCGCTTTCCTTTGAAAGCGCGATGGAAGCGATCGACAAGGCCATGCCGTTTGAGAAGGCGGTTGAACAACCGCCAAAGCCGGCCGGGAAAACTATCTCTTTCGGTCCCCTGCCCGAGCCGCAGACCGAAGATCGGGGCTCGGGGAGCGAAAAGACCGGCAAAGAGTTTTCGCCATTCGGCAAAGAGCCGCCGGCGCCGATTCCCCTTTCCCTTTCGGGAGACGCAGGCGCGACCAAGCACGCCGCGCCGTCCTCCGAAACGTCCATGCCGCCATTCTCCACTACGACGGGGCTACTGGAGACCCAGATCGAAGGCATGAAGACGTCCTTGCTCGAGACAATGCCGGCGGGGCGGATAGTGCCGCCCGCGATGCCTCCCGGACAGTTTATTCCGCCTCCACATATTGAAGCGGACAAACCGCAGCAACCGAAGTCGTCCGGTGCGGGTGAAATCCGCATCAGCGACTCACTCTGGCCCACCGCAGATACTCCCCTCCAAGGAGGCGACGGAGCGGATTCATCGCCTTCGATTCCGGACAAACTGGCGATCCCTGCGCCCATCCTCTTCGGATCCTCCGATGTGATGGAAAAATCAACCGAATCGGAGGACAGCAACGTGATAGGCGGTGAGCGGCACGGCGAACCGAAGCCGTCCATTTCCTTCGGCTTCGAAGATCCCGAACCAGCGCCCGGGCCGCAGGAAAAGGGCGCGTCGCCGGTCCCGCTCGCTCAACAGCCGGAACCGGAACAGGAAAAAGGCACGGCGAAACCGGAGGCCGGAAATACGACCATCTTGATCAGGTACACGTGTCCACGCTGCAAAACCCAGGGCATGCAAGCGGTGGACAAGGTCGGCGCCGTCGTCAATTGCACCAACTGCGGAAAGGCCATGCGACTGGTGATGAAGAAATGACCATCGTCATAAATCAGGAATATCCTCCCGCCCCTGCCGGCTTCCGCCCTTGTGGAGACACGCGTATTGTCTGATCCAGCAGCGCCAACCGTACCTGTCGCCGAACAGTTTTCCGCGCGAACGACCTTTTTCAAGCCGCGACTGCGCACATGGCTCCCATTCGGGCTTCGGCGCCTGGATTGGTATTATTCGATCGCGTTCCTGCGAATTTTCATACTTCTCCTGGTGGCGCTCATGGCGCTTGTGACTATTGGCGATCTGTTCCAGCGCTTCGACGATTTCGTCGTGCTCGGCCGCGAGGAAAACCTCGGATTTTATGAAATCGCCATTCTGTTCGCGAGATTCTACGGTTCATTCGTTCCCTCGCTCATCTTTCAGTTCATGTTTCCTTTCGCCGTCGTCGTCGCCGCCGGCATCACTGTGACGGCATCGTTCGCCGGACCGCGCGGAAACAACGAATTCACCGTACTTAGGGCGTCGGGGATACCCGTGAAACGGACGCTCATCCCCCTGCTCTTGCCGGCGTTCATCGTCTCGGCCGGTTTTTTCGTCACGCGCGATCATTTTCTGCCAGCGATGGTGCGGACCCATACGGCGATAAACAACCGCTTAAAATCGCGGTACACGCTGCCTGTGAACATATCCATCATCAACACCGATACGTTTCAGACCGCCGCCATAGGCTTGTTCACGGCGAACAACATCGCCCACAACATTATTCTGGAAGTCCGCGATTTGGAAAAATTCCGGCGCGGCGACGTCTCGCTGGGCGACAACGACTTCTTGGCCTATCGCGCCTCTCATGCCAGGCTCGAACCGTCAAGATCCGGAAGCGGCTGGCAATGGATGCCCCTACAAAATGCGGAGATACAAACCTTCACCCGATTTTCAAGATGGTCGGGCGAATGGCGGGATCCTGTGGCGACACGAATCACTCCGGCGATGATCGAGCGCCAGACCATGGGCGATTCCGTGTGTTCGTGGAAGGACCTCGAGATTCTCGCGGAGGATTACGCGGGAGCGCGGTTCGAAATGCACTGGCGTCTCGCTGATCCCGCAGCTTGTTGCATCCTCGTCGTATTCGGCTTCAGCATCTGCATGGGGAGAATGCTCAGAGGCCGCGGCGCCAGCTATATTCATACCGTCGCCACATTGGTATTCATCGCCGGCATTTTCTACGGACTTCGCTTGGTCGGCAGAGGAATGTGGGAGTCGGGTACGCTTATTCCCACCGCCGGCGTCTGGTATCCTCTCACCGCCGCAACTGTCCTCGCCCTTATCTTGCTGGTATGGATGGAACGTTAGCCTGTGAAAAAAAAACTCGTCCAATACCACGATCTCCTGCGGATGATCTACCCGTTTTTTCGGCCGTATTTTGTGCGGATGGCTTTGGGTCTAGGTCTTGCCATTCCGGTTGGTTCGTTCGACGGCGTCATCGCCTTTTGCCTCCGCTACATCGACATCGCCGCCGCCGGCGAATTGGACAACACGCACCTGGTGATCCTCCCCGTGGTTATCATCGTCTTCACTCTTGCGCAAAGCGGATTCGACTTCGCCTCCGATTATTTCACCAACTGGGCGGCGATGGGCGTCTCCAACGATCTCAAACACGCGCTTTTCGACAAACTCGCCTGGAGCGACGCCAAGGTGTTTGACGGCATGAGTTCTGGCGAAGTGATGATTCGGTACAATTCGGACGCCGATACGGCGAGTCAGACGCTTCTCGATAACATCAACACCCTCGTGAAGCGGGGATTTACCACCATTTCGCTTATCATCGTTCTGTTTTTGAATTCCTGGATTCTCGCGCTCGTTTCATTGTCCGTTCTGCTGCTCGTCGCCATCCCCCTGCCGCGAATCAAGCGCAAGATCTCCAAAATCATCAAGGAAACGGTCATCGCCAGCCAGGCGGTCACCACCCATTACCTCGAAGGTTTTTCAGGCAGCCGCGTCGTCGCATCCTACGGGTTGCAGAGCTATCTTGTCCGAAAACTGGACACCACCCTCAAGACGATGTTTCGACTGCGGCTTAAAAAGGTCAGGCAAAAAGGCTTTCTCTCCTTGACCCTGCATTTCGCGGTCGCGATCGGCATTGCGTCCGTGATCTGGCTTCAGGGCTGGCTGATTCTCTCCGGCCACATGTCGATCGGGCAGTTGCTCTCGTTCATGGCCGCCTTGATGATGCTTTACACGCCGGTCAAGAAAATGAGCGGCAATTTCGAAAAAGCGCTGACCGCCTTCCTCGCCACTGAACGCATCATGCAAATCCTGAACCGTGAACCGGACATCGTCACCAAGCCGGGCGCCGTTCCGCTCGACGCCAAAACAATCGGCCCTGTCCGTTACCGCGACGTGACGTTCCAGTATCAGGCCGACCGCCCCGTCCTCCGGGGAATCAGTTTCGAGGTCCAGCCGGGCGAATCTGTGGCGTTCGTCGGCGGTTCGGGCGGCGGCAAGTCCACCATTATCAGCCTGTTGCCCCGCTTCTACGATGTGACGGACGGCTCCATTTCGGTGGGCGGCACGGATGTGCGCGATCTTGACCTTGTGTCGCTGCGCAACTCCATCGCCATGGTGTTCCAGGACAATTTCCTTTTCGGCGGCACCATCCGCGACAACGTCATGCTCGGAAATTTCGACGCCGATGAACCTCGGTTGCGCGACGCGGTGACTGCGGCCTGTCTTGACGATTTCCTCTCCGAACTTCCTAACGGCCTTGATACGGAAATAGGCGAGCGCGGCGTCATGCTTTCTGGGGGACAGCGACAGCGAATCGGCATCGCCCGCGCCTTCATCAAGGATGCGCCGATCGTCATTCTTGACGAAGCGACTTCCGCCCTCGACAACAAATCCGAGATCGTCGTGCAGGAGGCGATCGAAAACCTCATGCAGCGGAAGACCGTCCTGATCGTCGCGCATCGCCTCTCCACCATCATCAATGCCGACCGCATTCTCGTGGTCTCGAACGGCAGGATCGAGGAAAGCGGAACGCATCGGGAACTTATGGACAGGAACGGCGCGTACGCCTCCCTGTACAAAACCCAGCAATAGTGGAAAAGGAAACGTCGATGAGCCTTACTCCTGAGGAAAGAAACGCGCTCTGTGTCATCGCGCGGGACGCCGTCAAGGCGGCGGTCGAAGGCGTCGCGTACCATCCGGAAAAGCCGGCGTCCCCCGCGTTGAAACGGGAGGGGGGTGGCTGCTTCGTCACCCTCAAGACGGCGGGTAAACTGCGCGGTTGCCTTGGCTGTTTCGCTTCCGAAAAACCGCTCTTCCAAACTGTCGCCGACTACGCCCGCCATTCCGCCCTCGAGGATTCCCGGTTCGCGGCCAACCGGCTGCGAACCGGGGAATTGACCAAACTCGACATTGAAATATCCGTTCTTTCCCCGCTGACCCCATGTCCCGATCCAATGGCAATCAGGCTGGGCGTCGATGGCATCTATATTCGTCAGGGTTTCAGGTCCGGCGTCTTCCTGCCACAGGTCGCGACTGAAACAGGGTGGAGCGTCGAGGAGTTCTGGGGACATTGCGCCCGGGATAAAGCCGGTCTGGCATGGGACGCATGGCGCGACAAGAACGTGGAACTCATAACCTTTACGGCGGAAGTCGTGGCGTGTGGGGATTGAATCCTACAACAAATCCAGCCGCTTGACCAGTTCCCGCTCGAACCTCGCCGCCTTGTCGAAGTCGGGAAACGTGCTTTCCATTAATTTGAAGATGCGGCCGTGGATATCGCGGCGTCCATCCGGCCGTTCGCCGATGCCCAACACTTCATGCAGCATTTCGTGGAAAAGAATGTACTCGATGAAATACCGGGGAATATCCGACCTGTCGAGGCGTCGATTCATGGTGATGAGGTTGCGGACCGGGTCGTAACTCCCGAACTGGATCGAACGCCGAATGCGTCCTCCGCCGCTACGTCCCCACGCGATATCCGCAGTTGATCGGCTATCGAGATATAGTGAATTCAATTCCCGGGCATAGGCATGGATATCATGAAACATGCCGGGGGTGCTTGTCGTCGGAGGATCCGTGGGACTTCTCTTCTCGGCCTCCTTTCTCCCGGCGGGGAGCGCTTCCGCAATGAAAGCGCGAATCGCCGCCCTGTCGCCGCCCCGCCCCGCCGCCATTGCCGCCAGCGCCCGAACAACCTCATCGGGCGCGGAGAGAAAGATGCGTTGCAGCCTGACTTCGCGGAAGCCGGGTCCGCCGCGCCGCACCGAGACCATGCGCCGGCGATTGTCGGTTACAACGAGAAGAACCCTGTTCCCGGACAGACGGGAAAGCGTCTCCTGCAACTCGCCGGGAGTCATTTCCCTTCTTCCCGGCGTTACCGGTTCCGTCGCTTCGGATCGGTCGGGACGGACCGGATCGTCATAAGGCGCCTGACTCATATTTTTCCGCCAAGTCCTGCGCCATTTCGCGTAGCTTGAACTTCATGATCTTGCCGCTGGCGGTCAACGGAAATTCAGTGACGATAAATACGTAACGCGGCACCTTGAGAGGAGAAATCTTCGCGCGCGCATAATCCTGGATCTCCTCAGGAAGCAATTCCGATCCGTCTTCGAGAATGACGAAGGCGACCACCGCCTCGCCGTACACCTCGTCAGGAATGCCGACAACCTGGACGTCCTTGATGCCCGACATCTTGTAATAGAACTCTTCCAGTTCGCGCGGGTAGATGTTCTCGCCGCCGCGAATGATCATGTCCTTGAGTCGCCCGGTGATGCGGTAATATCCGTCCTTGTCCACCGTGCCGAGGTCGCCCGAGTGCATCCAGCCGTCCTTGTCGATCGCATTGGCCGTCTCCTCGGGCATTTTGTAATAACCCTTCATGACGTTGTATCCGCGGCAGCACAGCTCGCCCGGAGTGTCGAAGCCCGCCTCCTCGCCGGTCTCCGGCTTGACGACCTTGACTTCGCAGAACGGCATGGCCTGTCCAAGGGTCGAGGTTTTTCGTTCAATTGAGTCGGAAACGGAAGTCATCGTAAAGGCCGGGCTGGTCTCGGTCATCCCATACGTGATACAGATGTCCCGCATGTTCATAAGCGTCTGCGCCTTTTCCATCCATTCCTCCGGACAAGGGGAGCCGGCCATAATGCCGGTGCGCAGCGACTTCAGATCGAACTTGTCGAACAAGGGGTGGGTCATTTCGGAGATGAACATCGTCGGAACGCCGTAGAGCGAAGTACAGCGCTCCTTTTCGACTGCGGCAAGCGCCTCGAGCGGATCGAACTGCTCCAGCATGACGGCGGTGCAGCCATGGGTAATTGTCGCCATGATCCCAAGGGAAATGCCGAAACAATGGAACAGCGGCACCGGGATGCACACCCGGTCGATCTCGGTGTATTTCATGCGCTCGCCCACATAAAAGCCATTGTTCAAAAGATTGCGGTGAGTAAGCATGACGCCCTTTGGGAAACCGGTGGTGCCGGACGTATATTGCATGTTCGCCATGTCGGTGCTTTTGATGTTTTTGTACGCCGCGATCAGTTTCTCGTCCGACGCGTGGGCGCCGAGCGCGACAAGTTCGTTCGTATTATAGAGACCCCGATGTTTTTCAGGTCCCATGTAGATGATCGATTGGAGAACGGGAAATTTCGGCGTTTTCACCTTGCGGGTGAAGCTGCTTGTCTCGCGGATTTCCGGCGCTATCTCGTAGAGGATGTCAAGATAACTGTAGTTGCCCCCCTTGTAGCCGTCGACCAGTGCGAGCGCCTTCATGTCCGACTGGCGGACCACGTATTCAAGCTCGTGACTCTTGTAATAGGTGTTGATGGTGACGGGGACGCCGCCCATTTTCGCGGCGGCGAAGAAATACGTCAGCCAGTCCGGAACGTTGCGCGCCCAGATTCCGAGGTGATCCCCAGGTTCGAAGCCAATCTCCAGCAACCCCTTCGCAAGATTCGTCACCCGCTCGTCGAACTGTTTGTATGTGAAGCGTAGATCGCGGTCAGGATAGACCAGGAATTCGCGATCTGGATTTTCTTCGACCTGATTGTCGAAAAACTCGCCCATGGTCAGTTCGGTGAAAAGTGTCTCGTTTTCGTTCATGTCTGCCTCGCGTCTTGCCTTATCTGTTTTTCTCGGAGAACGTCAACAACATCGTCGGCCGCCTCAATTCATCGCGTATACTCGGATGGATCTCCAGTAATTTCTGCGCCGGCATCGGCTTCGCCTCTACCTTGATCATGAAGCCGGCCGCTAAAACGGGATCGGGATATCCGGAACCATCCCGTGAAGCTCTCGCCCCCTTTTCGCCCGAAAAGACGGCCTCCCGGGCGGCGTCGGGAAACCTTTTCGCAAGCGATTCATCTGGCCGCATTTTTCGAAAAAGACCGGGTCATCGTAAATCAGCTGTGGTGTTTGGACGTCGGTGGCATTCATGACGATGCGATTTCAGGAAAACGGCCGGACCGTGTTTTGAGCGAGAGGTTGTCGGAGAGGACGAAATGTTTTTCCAGTTCGACCCGGATCGCGTCGGGAATGGGAATGGACTTCTCGTTCTCAAAATCAAAATAGACGATGATCGCCTCCCCTTTCGCCCCGAGCTGCCCGTTTTGCCACGCCTCCTGAAAGACGGTCATGGACGATCTGCCGATTTTCCGGATAAAGGTATGGATGGTAATGTCGGACCCAAGCCGCATCTGCGCCACGAAGTCGACGCTGATCCGCGCCATGATGAGTTGCCAGCCATCAAGCGAGAGATTGGGATGAAACAGTCTGAATACCGGCTCGCGGCTCAATTCAAACCAAACCGGCAACTTGCAGTTGTTGATATGCCGCAATCCGTCGATATCGCCAAACCCCGGGGTGACCGTCTTTACCCACATAGCCGCTTCCCCCTCCTTTTCACTGTGTCATATCTGCTGTATCGCCGCCAACTCGCGGTTCGCCTCATCCTGATTCGCGACGACGACAATGGCATCGCGAACGCCCAGCATTTCCGCGAGTCCGATCAGATCCTCGGACAATGCGAAAACGGCCAGCTTGCCCCCGCGCTCACGCAAAATATTAGCCATGTTGATGAATGCGCCCATTCCAGAACTGGAGATGTTCTCCAGACCCGACAGGTCGACAGCCACCGCCCGCGCTCTGCTTTCCAGAAGGCGATTGAATTCGTCCTCGACGACGTTGAAGTTGGCCGAATCCATTCGCCCGGTGACAGTGGTTATCCACGAGAAATCGTTTAACGGTTGGCTGATGATGCGCAGATCCGCCATTATTTCTTCCCGGGTTACAGCACCTTGAAGGTGACAATGGTCGTGTCGTCGCTCACCTCGGCGGCGCCGCGATGGCGGTCGAGGTCGGCCACAAGCGCGCCGACGAAATCATAGCTTGACAAATTGCGGTTGCGGCGCAGGAATTCCCGTAGCCGACGGTCCGAGTATTCCTCGTTTTGCGGATTTTTACATTCAACCACCCCGTCCGTATAGATGAGGACGCGGTCCCCGGTGCGAAGCTTGACCCGTTGTTCCCTGATGGAACGCTGGAAGATCGGCCCCTGGTCGAAGCCGAGCGCTATGCCTCCCGGGTTCACCAGTTCGACCGTGTCGTCGCCGCGCGAGACGAGCAGCGGATTATGGCCGGCTGACGCGACCATCATGGAGCTGTCGAGCGGGTCGAGTATGGCGTAGCATGCCGTGACGAACATGCCCCTTGGTATATCCACCGACAGAATGGCGTTGACCCGGGAAAGCGTCTCCGCCGCCGACGTCGCGCCCGGCGCAACGAAGCGCAGGACGGCGCGCGTCGAGGACATGACGAGTGCGGCCGGGATGGATTTACCAGACGCGTCGGCGACGATAATTCCCATATGCCGGTTGTCGACAGGCAGGAAATCGTAATAATCGCCGCCAATTTCGCGCGCCGAGCGGTAGGAGGTGAAAACGTCCAGCCCGCGAATCTGCGGCGTCTGGGCGGGGAGAAGGTTGTTTTGGATCTGCCGCGCCACCGCGAGATCGCTTTCCAGGCGGCTCGCCTCCTTTTCGTTGAGCCGCGCCAGCCGTAATCGCTCCGCCATGGCGTTGAAGGATTGGGCGACGAGGCCTACTTCGTCCGAGCCGGTAATGGCCGACCTGCGGGTAAGATCGCCGTCGGCGAGCGCATGCATGTCTGCGGCAAGGCGGCGAAGCGGCGCAATGGCCCGCCTTGTCGCGTACCAGCAGACGGCGCCCACGAATGCGAGAAGACAGAGAACGGCGACGATGGTGAAGATGAGGAAGCTTCGCTGTTCGTATTGAATTCTGTCAGTCCGGAACACGACGATGGCAGTGCCCATTTCCTCCTCGGAAAGGCCGTTGCGAACGATGGGGAGGATCATGCGCAGCATCGGCGCGGTTCCCCGCCCGGTCACCTGATCGACGTAGACCCCCGGGGGCCACGCGTCGTTCTGCCGAACCTGTCGCCGTTCGGTCGGCGTCGGCAATCGACGCCACTCCGGCGAATCGAAGTTCGATACCGAGCTGATATCGCGATTGGAGGCGATGGCTCTGCGTTCGAGATCGAGAATGTAGGCGGCGACCATATCCTCGTCGCCGAGGCTCTCGGGGTCGTCCAACCCCATGGTTGCAATGCTCAGAAGCGCCGCCTTTTCAAGCGCCCGTTCCAACTGAATGACGGATGCGTTCCCGTCCGCGGGAACGCCGGCGAGAAGGGCGAACTTGTTGACGCCAATAAAGCCCCCGGTGACGAGCCAATGTTCGTGGACAGGCCATTCCTGGGCGATGTCGTAGCCGGGATGCTCTTCGAGGAAATGATTCCGCCAGTTCAGCATGACCCTGCCGAATTTGGCAATGGTGCGCGCAACAGGATAGGCGCGTCCGCCGACGTCCGCGAACTGAAATTCCCTGATCTGCATTTGCACGACGTAGGCGAAGGCAACAAAGGCGATCAACGCGGCAAGGAGAACAGGAGTGACGATCCTCGCCGCCAGGCTCCAACTCGCAGACGGCGTATTGTGAAATCGTATGGATCCGCTGATGGTGTGAAAGCTCGAGTTCGCCATGGGAGCCCACTCCTCCCTGGCTGATCCCTCAAGCCGCATCGACGCGGGACGGACAGGCGGCGAACTCAAGGCATCGGGCGGCATTTTTACCGAATCGCCGCTGCCGTCGTTCCCAGGTCGCTTATCCATGCTTGTCCCGTGATACAAACTAAACATACCGCCGCGATAACCGTCGCGGCAGATTTGAAAAATCAGCGCCGACCTCGACGATGGCCGCGACCTTTGCCAGCCATTTTCCCATTGCCGGTCTCGGCGATCCCGGCAATCAAATCATAGCCGTCCCGCCCTGTGATGCAAGCGCTTACAAGCGTACCGGGACGCGTCTTGCCATTGACGAGCACAACCCCGTCCGCATCCGGAGCCTCGGACGCTGTCCTTCCTTCATGCCAACCGCCGCCGAGCATCTTGTCGACAAGCACATCTTCGGTGTTTCCCACCCGGGAATCCAGCCAAGAAAAAGCGATATGTTGTTGGGCGTCCAACAGAGCGTCGCGACGTCTTTCCGCCTCTTCGCCAGGGACGCGATCGGGAAGCGCGAAAGCGGGCGTTCCGGCTTCCGGGGAATAGGCGAAAGCGCCGAGATGACGAAACGCGCCAGAGCGGACCAGATCGAGCATTTCGAGGAAATCCGCCTCGCTTTCCCCGGGAAACCCGGTAAGGAGCGTGCTGCGCAGCGTAAAATCTTTCGCCGCCGAGAAGGCGTCAACCAGTTCGTGGACCCGTTCCCATCCATACCCTCTGCCCATCGCCCGCAACATGGAGTCAGAAACATGCTGTAATGGCAAATCCAGATAGCGGCAGAGGCGGGTCTCGGACAGAAGTAGACCCCGCACGCGCTCATCAAGGTGCGCCGGGTGCGCATACAAGACACGTATACGGGGGAAGGATGTCGTCGCGAGCAGACGTTCGAGAAGCGTGGCGAGAGAGATATCCCCGCGATCGAGGTCGCGACCGTATACGGTGGTGTCTTGCGCGATGAGCACAAGCTCCGACGAGCCGCGCGCTTCGAGAATTCGCGCTTCTGTCAGAAGATCGTCAGGATCGCGACTGCGCATCGCGCCGCGTATATCCGGAATGGAACAGTATCTGCACCGATTGTCGCAGCCGTCCGCGATTTTCAGGTAACTGAAGGAAATTGGAGTGGAAACAAGACGCGGCCCGCCGCAGGGATGACGCCGAAGGTCGTCGTGGCCCGACGGATCGGAATCGCCGCACGAGAGTAGTTGCGAAACCGCCCTGTCGATATCGCTCAATACTCCAAGGCCCCATACCGCATCCAATTCGGGATGCCGGGTCAGAAGATCGCCCCGCCTGCGTTGCGCCAGGCATCCCATCGCCACAACTTTAAGCGCTCCCCGTTTTTCACGTTTCAACTCCACATATTCGTCGATGACGCCGTATGCCTCTTCTCTTGCGGATTCGATGAAGCCACAGGTATTGATGAGAACAATATCCGCCAGTCGCGGATCAACGGCAAGCTCGAAATTTTTTCCCAACAGAGCCCCGAGGGCGATTTCCGCGTCAACCAGATTTTTGGCGCAGCCCAGGCTGACCATAAATACTTTCGTCATTAGGATGTTCTCAAAAAAGCACTTGGCTCAATCCTCGCCGCTTCTTCGCCGAAGTTGTACCACCATCGGCTTAAAATTGCGATTTTACTTTTTGATAATGAAGGGGTTGGATATTTAAATGAAGTTGGAATCCTTCTCGCGACAGAAGACATCCATGCATACCGTCAATCCAACCTCGGAACAGGTAGGCGAGTAACACTATATGCGCTTTCACCATCCTTGTCCAGCGGTTCAACGGCGTGCCGAGATTGTTCTTCTCGTCCTCATTTGGCCATTTCATGGCCTCGCAGCTGAAGAAATCACAACTCCGGACTGTGGACGGTATATATGGAGTAAATGAGGGGGCATTATTAGGGACAGGCCGCCAGTCTGTCTCCCTGGTGATCGTGCCAATTCGCGCGCACCATTAGCCCGTTGGCGGACTGGGTGTGCCGATGGGCGGCGGTGGTCGCGTGCATGATCACGACCATAAGGATAGCGGCAAAAGCGTAAAACTTGATCATTATCGTGCAATCACTTGATATCAGATCCTGTTGTTAAATTCAACTTGAATTGGAGATGGCGTTTGCATAGTTTTTCCTTAGGGACTTTTCTGGAAAATCCTATATGCATTGCTTCAATTTTCGTTTTCGCAATCGATTGATATTTCAACTGAAATCGTAAATTTATATACTGGGTGGCGTCTGATAGAGGAGACGCCACGTCCAGCGACGGCCCTATTGACCTTGAAGATCTTGTCATAACCGCATATTGTGCCTTGGACGACGCACTCAAACACGCTGGCGTCGTCAATGACAAGGGGAAGCTCATTCCCAGGCGCGGCCCGCCGCCGGAGGTTGACGACAGGGATGTGCTTTGCCTATGTCTCCTCCAGGAATAGCTTGGCTTCGACTCCGACCTTTCCTTCTACGAGTGGTTCGAGCACAACCAGGTCATGTGCGGCTTTTTTCCGAGAAGGTTCTCGCGGCAGAATTGGGTCGACCGCAGAACGCTTCTCACCCCGCTACTGGAACGCCTTGCAGGCGCATTCGCCAAAATGGCCGGAGACGATGAGGAGCAAGGAGCCCCCTTTTTCATCATAGACTCCCATCCGGTGGATGTCTGTCGTCCGGTACGTGAGCGGAAGAAGGTCAGGCTCGACGACATGGCGAAGAAAGGGTACTGTTCCTCCCTGAAACGTTGGTTTGTCGGGATTCGGGAGCACTTGGTATTCACGCCCGACGATCTTCATGCTCCAGCTTGAAGGCAATCGCCATGACGTTCAGGGATTGTATCCCTTTCTCGAGACCTCCATTCGCGGCTGCCTTCCCGCGGACAACGGGTATTGGCCGAAGCAGGACAAGCGGGTTGAACTTGAGGAACATGACATGACCGTCATTGCCTGCACCCGCAGCAACCAGAAATACCGGTACACGCAAAGCGACGCGGATTTATCGAAAAAGCATCGTCCGCATGTGGAGCGCTTCATTGGTTTGTTCGACCAGCAGTTCAACGCCGCCAGAACGCGATGCCGAAGTTTCAGAAACTACATCGCGAGAAGATGGACCAAGGCGCTGGCCCATAATGCCTTAAGATACATCAACAAAGAAAATGATTGGACTATTAACTCGGGCGCGCATTTGAGAAAAGTCAGTTAAACCGGAGCAACGCATTATTAGCGTCACGCCGCCAAAGGCGGCGGCTTGGCGAATTTAATTATTTCGTGACGAGCCCTTACATGCTGGCGACTAGGCCCTTGAGGTCGGCCATACCGAGAAAACGGCCGTTTTCATCGACCACCGGTACTTCGGCGATGCGGCGGCGCTTCATGAGGTCGAGGACTTCCCCGGCGAGCGTGCCTTCACGCACATGGGCACAATCGCGGATCATGACCTCGCCGACCCGCCGCTTCATGAACAGGTCGTCCCTTTCCAGGCCCCGGCGCAGGTCGCCGTCGCAGAAAATACCGGCGAGTTTGCCGTCGCCGTTGAGGACCGCTGCCGCGCCGGCGCGAGCGCGGGTCATGGCGAACAGGGTTTTTCCGACCGTCTCGTCGGCGTCGACGCGCGCCGCCGCATCGCCCACGCGCATCAGCGCCTCGATCGGCGCAACCTTGCGGCCGAGCGCGCCTGCGGGATGAACGCGGGCGTAGTCCTCTTCCTTGAAGCCGCGCCGGCGCATAAGGCACATGGCGAGGGCATCGCCGAGGGCGAGAATGGAGGTTGTGGTGGCGGTCGGCGCGAGCCCGAGCGGACAGGCTTCCTCGATATGGCCCAGATGGAGAAGAATGTCCGAATGCGCGGCGAGGGTGGAGCGATCGCTTCCGGTGACGCCGATGATGGTCGCTCCGAGACGCCGAACATGCGGCAGCAGCCTGGAGACCTCGCCCGATTCGCCGGAATTCGACAGAAACACGCAGACGTCCTCCGGCGTGATCATGCCGAGGTCGCCGTGGAGTGCCTCGGCGGGATGGAGGAAAAAGGAAGGCGTACCGGTGCTCGCCAGGGTGGCGGCGATCTTCTGCCCGATGAGGCCGGCCTTGCCCATGCCGCACATGATCACCCGGCCGGAACACGCCTGTACGGCGTCGAGCGCCTTGAGGAAATTCCCGTCCAATCGGTCGCGCATGATTTGAAGCGCCGCGATCTCGGCGCCGACGGCGAGGCGGGCGTATTCGAGCGTCATGCTCCGCCCTTTCCGTCTTTCATCTTTATGAAGGCGCGAGTATCGGAAATAAGCCTGATGCGGCCTTCCGCGAACAGGTTGATGGCGTGCGGATAGGCGATGCATTCCTCCTTGAAGACGCGCCTCCGGATGTCCTCCGGAGTGTCCTCGGAATAGACGGGACAAGCGCGCTGAAGGACGATCGGGCCGGCGTCGTATTCGTTGTTCACCAAGTGCACGGTGCAGCCGGTGATCTTGACACCCGAAGCCACGACGGCCCGATGCACCTTCATGCCGTACATGCCCTGTCCGCAGAACATCGGGATGAGGCTCGGGTGGATGTTCAGCACCTTCCCGGACAGCGCCTTCGGGATCAGGTAGCGCGACAAATAGCCGGCCATGCATACGAGGTCAAATTTCTCCGGCAAAAGGAACTTGTCCATGTCTTTGGACATCCGTTCCCAGTCGTAGAGGACCTCGGCTTCGCGCCCGTCGTAGGCGTAGTCCTTGGGGCTGACGATCTCGGCGCGGATGCCGGCGTCCCGCGCGATGTCGAGCCCCTTCACCCCCGGCCGCGAGGAAACGACCAGCTCTACGTCGATCGGGATCCGCCCTGCCTCGCGTTTGTCGAGGAGGTTCTTGAGCGTACCGCCGCCGCCCGAGAGAAGGACGGCCGCCTTGAGGCGTTTGGTCATGTTTGCCTCCCAAAAGTCACAACCCGCAATCGCGGGATTGGGACTTTACTCTTCCAAGCGGAACACCACCTGTGACGCGGCGACGAGTTCTTTCAAGTAAGCCGATCCGGTTCCTTGCCGCATACGTTTTCACGCCCTATCCTGGCGCAATCTCCCGTTCGCGACGCAGGCCGCGTTTTCCCGCCGGAGTGACGTTTTCAAATTCCCAAACCATTGTGGCCTGGAGACGCGTTATCTCCGATGAAACCGAAGTTAGGCTCTGTTTTTAGTTTTTGTAACCTCAATAATGACCGAATGATGGCAAAATACCAATTTTCGGCCGTCATCTCGCATCACCTTTGGCTTCAAGGAGTTATAAAACAACTAAAAACAGAGCCCATGTATATACACCGGTTATATATACCGGGCGCGGCCCGAAATGGCATACAGCGCAATGTCTTGAAAATAAAGGGATAATAGAGTTTTCACAATTTCAAATCGATATCGGTATAAATAGGCGCGAAAGAATCCCATGCCACTCTTTTACACCTTCGCCACCGACACCCGCACCGGTTCGCCGGCGAGTTCGAACGCCCGCGTTTCGCCAAGGTCCTCGAATTCGACCTTGAAGTCCCCGGCGAGCGTTTCCGCCGCGATGGCGTCGGCGTGCTCGACGGCGGCGCGCGCCGCCTTGCCGCCGGCGCCGACGCGGACCCTGATCCTCGTCTCGAAGGGGAGGTCCAGCTCCTTGCGGAAGGTCTGGATGCGGTTGATGAGTTCGCGCGCTAGGCCTTCGCGCTCGAGCTCCTCCGTGACATGCGCGTCAAGGACGACGACGGCGCCGCGTCCACCGGCGGCGGCGAAGCCCTCCTTCGCCGCGATCCGGACGTCAAGTTCGACGCGGGTCAGTTTGCGCTCGCGGCCGGCGAAGGAGACGGCGTATTCCCCCGTCTCGTTCAGCGCGCGGACGACATCCAAGGCCGGCGCCCTGGCCAGAGCGGCGGCGCAGGCCTTCATATCCCTGCCGAGCTCCGGTCCGAGAACCTGGAAATTCGGCTTGACCGTGAAGTCGACGTATTCGCCGGCGTCGGCGGCGAATTCGAGCGCCTTGACGTTGATCTCATCCTTGACGACGTCGGCGAGGTCCTCAACGACATCCCGCCGCGCCTCGGGGCGCGCGAGAATGACGACCGCCCGCGACAGCGGCTGACGGACCTTCAGCTTTCGCGAAGCGCGCGCCGACAGCCCGAGGGAGGCGATTTCGCGCACGAGGTCCATCCGTTCCTCGACGGAGAGGTCGACGCGCGCGGCGTCGGCGGCAGGCCAGGCGCACAGGTGCACCGACTCCGGGAGCGTTTCCGGCCACAACGACCGGCCGAGCTCCTGATACAATTCCTCAGCAAAGAAAGGCGTGAACGGAGCGATCAGGAGCGCGATCCGGCACAACGACTCGTATAGGGTCCAATACGCCGCCATCTTGTCGCCGCAGTTCCCCGACGCCCAGAAGCGGTCGCGGCTGCGGCGGACGTACCAGTTGGAGAGTTGTTCCACAAGGCCGTTGAGGGCTTGCGCGGCGAGGAGAATGTTCATATCCTCGAGCTGGCGCGTGACCTCGCCGGCGACGGACTCCAGCTTCGACAGCATCCAGCGGTCAAGAACCGGGCGCTTCCCGTGCGGCACGTACGACGGACCGGCGGCGAAGGCGGCGGGCGTCAGTTCGCGTGCGCCGGGATTGCCCTCGGCCGGATTGAAGCCGTCGATGTTCGCGTAGATGACGAAGAAGGACAGGACGTTGCGGAGCCTGACGAGGAAGTCCTTCTGAGTCTCGCGGATGCCGCCCTCGAAGAAGCGAGTGCTGGTCCAGGGCTGGTTCGAAATATAGAAGAACCAGCGCATCGCGTCCGCGCCCTCGTTGTCGAGGACTTCGGAGGGGTCGGGGTAGTTCCGGAGTTTCTTGGAGAGCTTCGTACCCTCCTCCGACAGAAGAAGGCCGAGGACGAGGCAACTTTTGTAGGGCAGCGGATACGCCTTTTCCCACGGCGACAGATCGCCCACGTCAAGCCCGGCGGCGCGTTTCCGTTCGGCCGAGACCTTGAGCAGCGTCGCGATGGCAAGAAGCGAGTAGAACCAGCCGCGCGTCTGGTCGATCGCTTCCGAGATAAAGTCCGCCGGCAGTGCGCCGGCGAGCCTTCCGGGGCTTCCCTCGGCGTAGGGATACCCCCACTGCGCGAAATGCATGGCGCCGGAATCGTACCAGCAGTCGATCACTTCCGATACTCTGCGCATCTCGCCGCCGCATTTGTCGCAGGTCAGGATCACCTGGTCCACCCACGGCTTGTGCAGTTCGAAGTTGTCGGGAAGCCGATGGCGGTTCGTCGCCCGTTCGAACAGTTCCTTTTTGCCGCCGACGGCGGCGCGGTTGCCGCAGGAACATTGCCAGATCGGCAGCGGCGTACCCCAATAGCGCTCGCGCGACAGCGCCCAATCCACGTTCGTCTCGAGGAAATTCCCGAAGCGACCGTGTTTGATGTGCTCCGGCAGCCAGCGGACGCGCCCGTTGTTTTCAAGCATTCGGTTCTTGACGGTCGACGTCCTGATGTACCACGCCGGGCGCGGATAGTAGAGGAGCGGCGACGGGCAGCGCCAGCAGAACGGGTAGTCATGGACATACTGCTCCGACTTCACGAGCTGACCGCGCGCGCGGAGGTCCTTGATAATGAGAGGGTCGGCCTCCTTCACGAACTTGCCGGCGTAGGGCACCGCCGCATCGACGACGGTGCCGTCCGGGTTGACGAGGTTGACGACGGGCAGGCTGTTCTCTACCCCCATGCGGTAGTCGTCCTCACCGAAAGCGGGCGCGATATGCACAATGCCGGAGCCGGCGTCAAGTCCAACGAAGTCGCCGGCGACCACGCGGAAGGCAGGTTTTTCAGGCGTCGCAAACGGGAAGAGCCGTTCGTAGCGCTTGCCGACGAGTTCGTTTCCCTTCACGGTCTTCACTACCTCGTGCGGAATCTTCGCCAGCACCTTTTCGCGCAGCGCTGATGCCATGACGAACGTTTCATCGCCCGCCCTGACGTAGTCGTAGTCGAAGCCGGCGCCGACCGCGAGTGCGACGTTGGAGAGCAGCGTCCATGGCGTCGTCGTCCAGGCGACATAGAAGAGCTTCGGATCGTCCTTGGATCGAAAGGCGACGTAGGCGGACGGATCGGCGACCTCGCGATAGCCCTGCCCGACCTCATGGCTGGACAGCACCGTGCCGCAACGCGGGCACCAGGGCACGATCTTGTGACCGTGGTAGATGAGGCCGGCGTCCCACATCCGCTTGAGACTCCACCATACGCTTTCGATATAGCTCTCGTGATAGGTGACGTAGGGGTCGTCCATATCGACCCAGAAGCCGATGCGCTCGGTCATCTTCCGCCAAGCGTCGGCGTAGCGGAAGACGGAATCCTTACACTTTTTGACGAACGGCTCGACGCCGTACCGTTCAATCGCGTGCTTGCCTTCGATCCCGAGTTCCTTCTCGACCTCGATCTCCACCGGCAGGCCGTGGGTGTCCCAGCCCGCCTTGCGCGGAACGTCGTACCCCTGCATGGCGCGAAAGCGCGGGAACAGGTCCTTGACGACTCGGGTAAGGACATGTCCCGGATGGGGCATGCCGTTGGCGGTCGGCGGCCCTTCGTAAAAGACGTAACGGGGTTTTCCCTCGGCCTTGGAGCGAATTCGTCCCTGCTCGAGCTGCTTTTCGAAAATCTTTCCGGTCTTCCAGAATTCAAGCCACTTCAGCTCCAAGGCGGGAAAATTGATTTCGCGATCAACCGGTTTGAAAACGCCCATCGAACCGCTCCTGTACAAATCCATGCCGGCGCCGGCGAAACCAGCGCTCGAAAAAACGGGCCTATGCGCCCATCTCCGAAAACCGCAGAGCGCATTATAAATGCCGGCGGCGCAAACGCAAGCGGCGAGTGTTGTTCACGGCAAAGGACTTGCGCATCCGCCGCTTTGGCTGTAGGCTATTGCTTCACATCGCGGTTTGGCGCCGTGAAGTTCATGAAAAAGGAAACGCCAATGCGCACAAATCCCCTGGGCATCTACGAGAAGGCTTTACCAAAAAACCTGTCATGGCCGGAACGTTTCGCCCTCGCCAAGGCGGCGGGCTTCGATTTCGTCGAAATGTCGGTGGACGAGACGGATGAACGTCTCTCGAGACTGGACTGGACTAGGGAGGAGCGGCTCGGGTTCGTCCGCGCGGTGTATGATTCCGGCCTTTTCGTGCCGTCCATGTGCCTATCGGGCCACAGGCGCTTTCCGCTCGGGAGCCGGGACGGAAGCATACGCGTGCGCGGCCGCGACATCATGCGCAAAGGGGTCGACCTGGCGCTCGACCTCGGCATCAGGAACATCCAGCTCGCCGGCTACGACGTGTACTACGAGAACCGCGGCGACGACACCGAAGCCACGTTCATGGAGGGCCTGGACCGGTCCGTGTCCTACGCCGCCGCCCGCCAAGTGATGCTGTCGGTCGAAATCATGGACACCGACTTCATGAATTCGATCAGCAAGTGGAAGCGATGGGAAAAGCGGATCAATTCGCCTTGGTTCACCGTCTATCCCGACATCGGCAATCTCACCGCCTGGAACAACGACGTCCCCCGCGAACTCGCGCTCGGCCTGGACCGCATATCCGCCATCCACCTCAAGGAAACGCTCAAGGTGACGAAGGACTTCCCGGGTCAGTTCCGCGACATGCCCTTCGGCGACGGGCACGTCGACTTCATCGCCGCCTTCAAGACGCTGAAGCGCCTCGGTTATAGGGGCGCATTTCTGATCGAAATGTGGACAGAAAAAGCCGAGGAACCGCTCGTCGAGATCATCAAGGCGAAGCGCTGGATCGAGGAACGCATGGCCGAGGCCGGGTGGTTCGATTGAGGGAAGGGATCCCGCGAGGTCGCCGCGCCGATGCCTAACGCCGCCGAGTGGAAATGCTTCGGGCATTATATCCTGGGCGCGCCCCGACCCTTCAAAACCTGAACATCAGGCGGCAGAGGCGCTTCACCCAACCCGGGCTCGACCATGCCCATCATCCAGCTTTTCATGGCGAGCCTTTCACCTCCACTCCCAATCACCCGCCGGGAGACGGCGACGGACGCGGCACTCATCCCGCCTTGTTGACGATCCGCCCGGTGCGCCCGGCCCGGCCAGCGAGCAGCCGGCTGATGAACGCCCCGAGGAAGGTGACGATGAGGAGGATGGTGGAAAGCGCGTTCAGTTTGGTCGGCGACCCGTGCTTGATGGAGCTGTAAATGTAGATCGGCAGCGTTTTCGAATCGGTGCCGGAGACGAAAAAGGTGACAACGAAATCGTCGAGAGAGAGGGTGAAGGCGAGGAGCCCGCCGGCGAGAATGCCGGGCGCGATCAGGGGGATGAGGATTTTCCACACAGCCGTCCAAGTCCCGGCGCCGAGATCGCGGGCCGCGTCTATGAGGGTGAAGTCGAAATCCTGGAGCCGGCCGAGCACGGTGAGGGCGACGTAACTCATGGAGAAGGTGACGTGACCGGCGAAGATGGTCCACATCCCGAGGTCGGCTTCGAGGGCGACGAAAAAGAGGAGCAGGCTCATGCCCATGAGGATTTCCGGAATGACGAGGGGGGCGTATACAAGCGCCTGGTGGATGAACTGCAGCTTCGAGCGGAAATAATGCAGCGCGAAGGCGGCGGCGGCGCCCAGCGCCATGCAGACGATCGTCGAGGCGACGGCGATGATGAGGGTGTTTTCGAGGCAGACCCAGATCTCGCGGTCGCGGAAGAGAGATGTGTAGTAGCGAAGCGTAACGCCGCGCCACGGCCCGCCGAAGCGGCTGTTGTTGAACGATCCCACCATCATGACCGCGAGCGGAAGATAGAAGAAAAGCAGACAGAAACAAAGGGTGAGGAAAGGGAAGAGGCTTCGCTTCATGTGAACAGCCCCCCCTTTTTGACCCCGCTTCCGGAGCGGTCCCGCCGCAGACTCCACCATAGGAAAAGAATCAGCAGCGCCACCACGACGACGGTGAGGATCGCGGAAAGCGCGCTGGCGCGCGGGAGGTTCCGTTCCGTGTAGACGTATTGGGCGATTTTGTTGCCAAGCATTTCGCTGGAGGCGCCGCCGACGAGATCAGGGATGACGTAAGACCCAAGCGACGGCACCAGGACCATGATCGCCGCCGTCGCCAGCCCGCGACTGATACCGGGAAGAAAGACACGGAAAAACGCCTTTCCCGAACTTGCCCCGAGGTCGCGCGCCGCCTCGAGCAGACTGAAGTCGAACTTCTCCGCCGAGGCGTAGACGGGAAGGATCGCGAAGGGGAGATAGGTGTAGACGAGGACGAGAAGGATCGCGACCGGAGTGAAAAGGATGGGCTGGTCTTCGCCGAGGACGCCAAGCCAGACAAGCGCGAGACGGAAGGAGCCGTTCGTCGCCAGAAGCGACTTCCACGCGAAGACACGGACCAGGAAATTGGTCCAGAAGGGAATCACGACAAGCAGCAGAATCCACTGCCGCCAGCGTCTGCCGACGCGCGCGAGACAGTAGCCGACAGGCACCGCAAGGGTGAGGCAAATAAAGGTGGCGGCGACGGAAAGCAAAAACGTCCGCCAGATGATCGCCGGATAGTTCGGGCTCACCATCCGCCTGATCGTCTCCAGCGTCCAGCCGTCGCCGATGCCGCCGTATGGATCGGCGGGCCGGAAGGCTATCGCGAACACAATCAGCGTCGGGACGAAAAAGAACACGCCCAGCCAGACCAGAGAAGGCAGGGTGAGAAAAATCTCGTTCAGGCGGCGCCGTTCGTTTCTGGCGGACCCTTGCGCCCGCTCCGGCCGCGCGCTCATGCGCCGGCCTCCGCCGCGCCGCCGTCCGGTTCGCCCTCCGGCTCCGCTTCCGGCTCAATGTCCGGCAGGACGAGAAG
>JAIRTL010000096.1 GCA_031254915.1 Planctomycetota bacterium | reverse complement strand
GAGGGTACGGACGTCGCCGCTTCTTTCCCGCAACGGTGGGATGGAAATGGCGAACACGTTGAGGCGGTAATACAGGTCCTCGCGGAACGTCCCGTTGCGGATGCATTCCCGGAGATCCTTGTTGGTCGCCGATATCACCCGCACATCCACCGGCGTCGCGCTTCGCCCACCGATGCGCACCACCTCTCGAGTCTGCAGGACGCGCAGGAGCAGAACTTGGACGTCGCCGGGCATGTCCCCGATTTCATCAAGGAAGATCGTCCCGCCGTTCGCCAGTTCGAACATCCCCGGCTGGCCCTCCCGCCGCGATCCGGTGAACGCCCCGCCCTCGTAGCCGAACAGTTCGCTCTCGATCAGACTCCTCGGAAGCGCCCCGCAGTTGATGGCGACGAACGGGGCGTGCGACCGGACGCTGCCGTTGTGGATCGCCTGGGCGAACAGCTCCTTGCCGACGCCGCTCTGGCCTTTCAGCAACACGTTCGAGGGGTAGGGGGCCGCCAGGCGTGCCAAGCGCTTCGCCTCCTCCATCCCAGCGGAGTGCCCGATCAGGTCGTTCCAGGTATACTTCGCCGCCGACCCGACTGGTCTGCGCGCCTGTGGCGTGGGCCGGTCCAGTTCCCGGTCCCGGCGGACGGTGAGCACCATCTCGCCATCGTCGCCGGTGTCGTCCTCCATATACGAAAACATACATTGGAACCGCCCGTAGGCGGTTTTCATCACTATCGTTTTGCCCGACCGGAACTCCCCGGGCTCCTCGGCGATTCCGTCCTTGGACAGGAACTCCCGTATGTTGCGGCCGAGCACGGCATCCTTGCCGGGCGTGGTCGGGTTGAGCATGCGCGCCGCCGTGGAATTGAGCCTGAGGATGGTGCCGTCCCGCCGGGTGAAGATCATGCCATGGCTCAATATTTCGATAACCCGCTCCAATTTGTGGGTGGAATTGTCGATCCGAGCGCGGGAGTTTTCCAGCAGCAACTGGCGCGAAGCCGCCTTGGCGGCGGAAGCGACCAGGCCAAGGGTGTGAAAATTGACGCAATCCCAGAAACCGCAAAGGCAGAGGACGCCGGCCATGTGGTTGTTCTCGTCGAACACCGGGGCGGCGGAACCGCTCCAGATGTTGTTGAGTTTGTAGTAGTGCTCTCCCGCCCAGATCTGCACCGGGCGCTGCAGATGGATGCAGGTGCCGATGCCGCAGGTGCCGAAGGTTCGTTCGCTCCGGTTGGCGCCCTCCACGAGTTGATTGGTCTTGGCGGCGTTTATGACGTCCTCGTCGCCGATGATCTTGAGAACGTAGCCTTCCCTGTCGGAAAGGATGCACATGAATCCCGAACCCTTCACGTAATTGTGCATGTCCTCCAGCGCCGGCACGGCGGCTTCGAAAAGAAAACGGTTTTTGTCTATTTTCTCACGGAGTTCTTCGGGGGTGAGGACTATTTTCTCGACGCATTCCGGATTGACGCCGTAATCCCAGGAACGCTGCCACGAAGCGAGCACCTCGGGGCGTATTTCGGAGATGACCGCGATCGGGTTGCGGTAAAACGTCTCGCGGGCCGAGTCGATCTGGTTTTTATGTTGCAGGTACATGCTTTCCCCAATTGGCTGAATGTTATTCATAGCTGTAGTATTGGGGCGCGAAGCTGGCGCAGGGACCGGCTTCGCGGTATCGAGGGTCACCGTGCATGGGTACGAAAAGGCGCGTTGAATTGCCTTATTATAACCCGACTCTCCGTATTTTCAATTCAAATCCGATCTACTGAACTCTTCCTTTCTATTTGTCCGTAGTTCCTTTCCGTTAACGTCGCTTTCTCGTTTTCAACGGTTGCAAAATATGCTGGGCGCAGCCCGGAATTGTGAAGATGGGGGATGAGGGGTGCTCTGTTCAACATCCGTTTCCCTTGGCCGCTTCATGGCCGCGCACAGTTGAGGGAACCACAACTCCGGACCGTGAACCGTATAGACGACGATATCATGAATTAATTCACGTTGTATAGGGGAAAAATCCCTTTCCGGTTTTTCTCCCCAGGGACTTCCCCCGTACCATTTTCCTGAGCAGGGGATGGGGACGGTATTTGTCGTCACCGAATTCGGCGTGCAAAACTTCCATTATGGCGAGGCACACGTCGAGTCCAATGAGGTCGCCGAGCGCGAGCGGTCCCATGGGATGGTTGGCGCCGAGCCGCATCGCAGTGTCAATGTCATCGACGGAGGCGAGACCCTCGGCGTAGATGCCGACCGCCTCGTTGATCATGGGGATGAGCAGACGGTTGACGACAAACCCGCCCGACTCTTTCACCTCGACGGGGGTTTTTCCGATCGAGAGGGCGATGTCCTTCACCCTAGCGACCGTTTCCGGCGCGGTGTCGGCGCCCGCCACTACCTCAACCAGCGCCATGACGTCGGCGGGGTTGAAGAAATGCATGCCGATCAGCCCCCGGCCGAGGTCCTGTCCCATTTCCGTGATCGAGAGCGAAGACGTGTTGGTCGCGAAAATGCAGTCCACGCCGCAAACCTTTTGGAGTGCGGCAAACAATTCCCGCTTCACCCGCATGTCCTCCGAGGCGGCTTCGACGACCAGTTCGCACGGCGCGAGCGACTCCAGAGCCCCGGTCGAGATTCGCGCCACGACCGCCGCCGCTGTATCGGCGGTTACCTTTCCCTTCCGGGCTAGCCTGTCCAGCTTTGCGGAGATCCTTCGTTTGCCATCCTCGGCGAGATGCTCGTCGATGTCGCAAAGCGTCACCCGGTACTCCTCGTGTATGGCGAACGCGAGGGCGATGCCGCTTCCCATGGTCCCGGCGCCGACTAGTCCCGCCTCCATGATTTTCTCCAAAAGACCGCGAAATGGGGTTGGCGAATCTGGTTCGCGCGCGTTACCCCGTATCTCACGCGCCGACGAAGGGCTCGGGCTTGCGCTTCTCAACGAAGGCCCGCATTGCCTCCCTTTGATCCCCGGTGCCGAAACAGGCGGCGAATTCGTCGCACTCGCCGAGGTTTGCGTCGAACGGCGACATGCCGAGCGTCTTGTTGAGAGCCCGCTTGGCCGCGCGCACGGCCAGCGGCGCGTTGACAGCGATTCTTCCGGCCAGTTCACCGGCGGCCGCGCGAAGGTCGGCGGCGGCTGAGACCATGCTGACTAGGCCGAGCCGCAGCGCCTCGTCCGCCTTGATCCGCCTGCCGGTGAAGACCAGCTCCCTCGCTGCGCCCGGACCGATGATCCTCGCGAGGCGCTGGATGCCGCCGTATCCGGGAATGACGCCGAGTGACACCTCCGGGAGCGCGAAGGACGCGTTAGCAGCCGCCAAGCGGATGTCGCAACTCAGCGCCAGTTCGAAGCCGCCGCCGAGGGCGAAGCCGTTGACGGCGGCAATGACGGGCATGGGCAGGGTCTCCAGCGCGAGCATGACCGCATTGCCGTTGCGACATAATTCTGCCGCCCCCTCCGGGTTCAGTTCTGCCATCTCGGTCACATCCGCGCCGGCGACGAACGATTTGTCCCCGTCGCCGGTGACGATGAGACAGCGGATCTCCGAGCCGGCTATCTCGTCGAGCAACGCCGACAGTTCGTGAATCATCTCCGCGTCCAGAGCGTTCAACGCCTCGGGACGCCTGACGACCACTGTCCCGACATGACCGTCTGCCTTGTAGAATACCTTGCCCATGCCCCGTCTCCTCCTTCCCGAGGATCCGGCCGAAAAGTCAAATCCCCTCCACGATCGCCGCCACGCCCATGCCTCCGCCGACGCAGAGGGTAGCAAGTCCGTAACGCGAATCGCGCCGCTCCATTTCGTGCAAGAGCGTCACCAGGATGCGGGTCCCGGACGCGCCGACCGGATGTCCGAGGGCGATGGCGCCGCCGTTGACATTTACCTTCTCGGCATCCCAGTGGAGCAGCCGGCCGACCGCGAGCGCTTGGGCAGCGAACGCCTCA
>JAIRTL010000085.1 GCA_031254915.1 Planctomycetota bacterium | reverse complement strand
TCCGGTAGCCCTTAGACATCCGGAACTATAGCGTTTCCAGCGCCGTTTACCCCTAGCTCACGATTTCGCCGACCTACGTATCCAACGTCCCGTTACCGGTACGTACCACCTCTTGTAATGTTGGCAAGGCTGGCTACCGGTCTGGATGGGTTAGACCTTGACCGGGCAGGATTCGCGCCTGCTGGACGACTACGTCACGTTTCAGAAAGAACACCTCCTCTCATTCCCGTGACCCGGCATTTGCCTGGTCACACCACCGGACATAGACAGAATTCTCGACGCATTATGGGAGCGCGTCGAGATATTGCTCCCGCCGCCTTTACCCCATCCGCTTGGCTACCGTCGCGCTATGCCATGTCATGCGTTTTGCGGGCGCATATGAACGTCAAGCTGCGGGAACGGTATTTCGATGTTGTTCTTCCGGAACATGTCATTGATGTTCAAGCGGATCTGATGTTGAACCGGCCCGCGGTCGGAGAGATGTTCGGTGAAAACGCGGAGTTCGAAATTAAGGCCGCTTTCGGCCATTTCGGAAAAAAACACCGAAGGGGCGGGATCGTCGAGGACAGCGCCGATTGTATTTGCCGCTTCAAGAAGAATCCGTTGCACCAAATCGAGATCCGAGCCATAGGCTACGCCGACGGGAACGACAAGCCGCGTCACCGTGTTCGACAGCGTCCAGTTGATGACCCTGCCTGTCACCAATTCCTTGTTGGGGATGATCATTTCACGCATATTGGCGTCGACGACGGTGGTGGTACGGATGTTGATGCGCTTAATGGTTCCTTCGGCGCTGCCGATGGTGACCATATCGCCGACCCTGACCGGTCTTTCGAACAGTAAAATGATGCCGGAGACAAAATTGAGGATAATCTCCTGCAAACCGAACCCAAGACCGACGCCGAGCGCGGCAACGAGCCACTGCGCATCCGACCATGCCATGCCGAGTTCCTGGGCTGTCCAGATAGCGCCCGCGCCTATTATGGCGTAACGAACCAGGGCGGACGTCGCCATGCGGGTGCCATGCTCCGTCGGGTTCCAGCTGAAAAAACTCAGGTTGATCCAGTCTCCCAGGGGAACGGCGATGAGGCAGCAAAGAGCGCCGCCGGCAAAAGCCCGGAACACATCGCGCAACGTCAGTCCATCGGCGTTCTCGCGCACCAAAAGCGTCATTTTTCCGAACCATTCCTGAACCGGGAAAATGTCGGCCCACTGAATGAGAAAAACAATCACCAACGCGGCGATGAACAACCAGCGGATAAGGCGCTTTGCGTTATCCAGCGCTTCGTTCAGTTCCTTTTCGAGGGCGGGAGGAATGCTGGCGGCGGCGAAGATCGCCGGCGAGGACAGCGCGTCCAATTCCGCATCATTGATAAGGTTGAGATCTTCCTTCTCCTTGCCGATGCATAGGTCCTTATTGGTGGGAATGCGGCCGCTTTTGCCAGTTTTAGATTCGCGCGGGCGCGTCTCGCGCTGTTTGCCGCCGAACCGGTAGTACATAATGGCGCGGGCGCGCTGGCGCTCGCGCGCCCGCATCAATCGCAAATTCCAGTACTGAGCCGCAATGGCAAGCACGGTAAAGATGATTCCCGAGACGGTTACCTTGGAAGTGATCAACATCGCCCCGTAATTGAAGCCAAGAAGGGAGATGGCCAGCCAGTAAGTCGCGAGCGCGATCATGAGGAAGTGGAGCGCCCGGTAATACACAGGCCATGGCCGGGCGCTATCGCTTAGGAAGACCGCCGGACGCATCCGCAGCAGCCAGAACGCGAGAGCGACAGCCGCTAAAAGCGCCGACATGATGCCGCCGACCGTTTGAAACGCAACCGGTTCGGTGCGGCTCTGGGCAAACCAGGTGGCGAACCATAGCGGAAGGCCGACGCGCATGACTGTCGTGAGCCTGCGGCGCAGCCGTTCGGCGAGGTTGCGCGGCATCCTGACGTAGATCTCGAAAAGGTTGTCGGCGTCGCAAAAATGACGCCACAAATTGAGCAGGAGCAATGGCAATGCCGTGGCGAGAAGCGACTCGCCGATAGACGCGGCGATGCTGCTGGGGCTGGCGGGTCGCCAAAGGGCGTTCCCGACGGCGAAAAGCGCAAGCGGGATCGAATAGGAGCGCAAGAGCGCCTGCGTTGCGCGCCATAACAGACCTTTGGGAGTTGCGGCAACTGGCGTGTGGGCGGAGAGGTTGAAAAATTTGGTTCGCTTGGTGAGGATATGCACCACAAGGGCAGGGACGACGGCCAGGAGCAGGAACAAAAGCTGCCACGGCGAACGGTTCAGACCTGTGAACAGGGTCTTGGCCGCGTTTCGCCATACATACAGATGCGCCAGACTGTTCCAACTTTCAGCGACGGTATCGACCAGAGGAACGTTCCACAATGGAGGCGTTCCCGGCAGGCGCATGATATGGCGATCGGCCAGATCGGCATATTTGGCGGAAATGCGGGTCAGTTCCTTGTTCGTCGCTTCAATATCAATGAGAACGGCGGAACGGTGCGACACCGATTCGGACAGGCTATCGACAAGTTTGACGTTATAATCGAGTATCTTTCGCGCCTGATCGAGCAATTCGCCGCGTTTCTTCTCGGGGAAGGCGGTGAAATACGATTGCTTCAAAACGGTCGCGAGTTCCTGCTCGAGCCGGGGAATACGGCGACGCATTTCGTCGAGGCGACCGAGTGTGAGACATGGCAGATCGGCTTCGGAGGAAACGCCGCCGTTCATTGCCGCTTCGTATGCCTCACGCTGAAGACCGCGACGTTTGGCCCATAGATAAGAGCCGAGCTCCTGGCCATCGCTTCCCGATTCAAGCTGTTCGCGGATGCGATTGAAGTCGGCCTGTATATTCCGGATATATTCGTTCCTGTTTTGCAAATACAACGAACATTTCTGCTCGTAACGACGATATTGGTCGAGGATCTCCGAGTATTCGCGGTTTTCCTTCGCGATTTCTTGAAATGAAACCGGCAACGCATCGAGAACGTTGGTGACCGCGGTTTCACTTTCGCGGCGAAGCACCTCGGCTTCATCGTGTCGTTTGGCGGCGATCTGCTCGGACAACCATTCACGGCGCACCTTGCCAAAATCAATCTGACGCGTCAAAAGATCGCGCTCCGCCGAATCGAGTTGTAAAACCGTATCCTGGATACTTTTGAAATAATCGTTGTCGGCGATAACCTCCTGATCCGCACGACGGCGGGCGTTATGCGCTTCGCGAATCGCCGCTTTCAATTCCGCTGGCGCGCTTTCCGCCACGGTGGGATCTTTTTCATCAAGACGAGCTTGCGCCTCCTCGGCATCCTTCCGCGCTTCAGTCAGTCGCTCGGCGTGCAATTCCATGCGCGCCACCCGCTGTGCCAGCTGTTTTGTCCATTGGGGCAGATTGTGATCCAACTCCCTCAAATCCGCCTCGAGATCGGCGAGAGAACGCTCAGCGCCCGGCTCCACGGCGGCGGCTCTGTTGCGCAACGCCTCACTTTCGGCCTGAATCGCCTGGATGCGCGTCGATGCACCCTCGACCAGCTGACGGCGACGTCCAAACTGTTCGGCGGCCTGCCCAGCTTTCTGCCATTGCGCCACCGCTTCTTTCCACTGTTCGGCGACGCGCTTGCGAAGCGCCTCGTCGGCGATTTCACCGGAAACCGCATCGATGTGCGCCTGTGCGGCTGCGGCTTTAGCGGCATAACCTGCGACCGCAACCTCGGGATCACCATCGGTATCGATGCCATCAGTGTCGCCTTTTTGCTTCCTATCAACAGTCTTAGGGGTCTCTCCCTGGGCGTCTGGGTCCGCTTCCCCCGCCGCCGCCATGGGGGATATGGAAAAAACAAATAGAATCACCGCAACGCCGGTCATCCAAACCATCTTCCTCCATGAAGAAGATAATGCGTGTAGCGCCTCCAAGCTTGCATGACACATATCCATGATCGCCAAACACTCCTTGAGACCGAGGTAATTTTCAAATTCACATGTTTACCACGCCGGCGGGAGAGATGTCATGTGGCTCTCCACCCATCACTTGTACGGGGGCATCATTTTGAACTCCGACAACGCAAGGTACATCTAGCACATTTTGAACACCACGACGCACCGCGCGTTGGTGCCCTTGTGGAATTGTGGAGTCGCGTTATGTTTTCGTATCGAACCGGGTGTTGACGGAGGGCGCACCATCACCCGATTCCTCTCTCCCGCCTTGGCTTCATAGAGCGCCTTGTCCGCCTCTCCGAAAACTCCGTGGATATATGTGTCAGAATGTCGATCACATTCATTCGCCCCTATTCAAGGTTTGGGACCCGACAGGCGGGGCGTCCCCTGTGAGTCGGGCGTGGCTACGCGCTTCCATCATAGTGGACTTTTAAGGATTTCGCAGTCCAAACGAGGGCATTGACAAGGAGTTCTTGAATTATTGTAAGGTCGGATCTAGAAGACGACATGGCATTAATTAGTCATCCCTGAAAAGCGGGAGGAATCTTAAAAAAACCGCATAACATCGGATGAATATACAGAATTCCCGAGACAATGCGCTAG
>JAIRTL010000010.1 GCA_031254915.1 Planctomycetota bacterium | reverse complement strand
TCATGTTTTGCATGAAGCGTTGCACATCGCCCGCGTCGGCGTACTGCGTCGCCTTGAGCCCGGTTTGGCGCTCCGCGATGCCCTCGTGGAGCATGTTCCGGACCTGTATCTCGACCTTGGCCCTGTCGCCCGTCTCCCTGACCAGTTGCGCCGCCTTGTCGCCTATGGCGTTCATGGCGCGTTGCGACCGGCCGTAATCGACCATGCCGCGCGACTCCCGGACGCCCCGGCCGACCGTGCCGCCGGCGACGACGCCGGCTCCGAAGCCGCCCCACATGGATTCCGCTATCTCCCATCCGCCGTCAAGGATCGCGTTCCAGACGTTCTCGAACGGTTCGCCGAGGCTGATCGCCCGCGCGAGCGGCGGCGCGGCGATGGACAACGAGGTTTGGATACCTTCGGTGGCCGCCTCGGTGGCGCCGGATTTGACCGCATCGCCGATCACGCGGCCAAACGCGGCGCGTGCGGTGGTTGAACTGCCTCGCAATCCTTTCCACAGGCCGCGGACGCCTTGAGAATTCCAGATGCGGTCGAGGCTGAATTGCTCCGCCGCTCCGCTCGCGGCGCCGATGCCCAGGGAGGCGAGAACGTTTGTCGCCGTATCGACTCCGGCCTCGCGATTCTCGCGCCAGATGTTGCCGGCTTCGGACGCGCCGAACAGATAGCCGACCATCCCTCGCGCCTCGCCAAGCAAAGCGCCGGCTCCCAGTGACGGCAACAGCGAGCCCACGCCCTGTGCGATGGGCCGTGCGAGCGTGTCTCCTACCCATGAGCCGGTTTTCGACGGCGGCGCATAGGCGAGCGATTTGGCCGCCCCGTATTTCTCGTTGATCCAGTCGGACGACCGCTGAAGCGCCTCTTCGCCGGCCTGCGCGGAGGCGGCGTATTCGGGGTCGGTCAGGTATTTTTCCAGCATGCCGCGCCACTGCGCGATGTCGTGGTTTACCTGAAGCGCCTCAATGGCGGCGAACGGGTCGATTGCGAGAAGGTCATCGGAAGCGGCGACGTTTTGGGTGAGCCGGTCCGGCGTGATCCGCGCCGACAGATCGCGGCGGATATCGCCGCCGGCCTGCATGACGGCGGCGGGGATGCCGAGCGCCATGTCAATGGTCGAACCGGCGACGCCGCCGGCGAACCAGTTCCAGGCTATTTCCGGCCGCGAGGCATAGGCGGTTTTGACAAGCGACTGCACGTCCGCGAGCGCCCGACCGTGCGCCTGCCAGTCGGCGGCGAAAGCGGGGTCGTTGGAAAACTTCCGATATGCATACGAATCCGTCCCCGCCGTCTTCGTCACGTAGGCCGCCACCATAAGCGATTCGTAGTCGTCGCTCCCCGCCCGCTTGAACGTCTCCACCATCGGCGCCGGAATGCCGAATTCCTTTTGAATCCGCTCCGCCTCCACCTTGTCGGGCAGGCCCATCCGCCGCGCATTCGAAATGACGCTCCGCACGTCGTTGATGGCGGCGTAGTGGTCGAGCTGCCGGACCGGGTTTTCCTCCCGGTTGACGGCGAAGCGGATTTGCCCGGGGGAATACCCCCAGGACAGCGCGCCGCCGGGAATGGCGTAGGGGGATGTTTCCATTTTCTCCGGCGGCCGCACCGATGCGGGGTCGATTCCGTATTTCCGCGCGCGTGCAAGCTGCTCCGGCGTCCCCCGCGCCGCCAGGCTGTCCATGGGCGATTCGGCGGACGAATCGGAATCCAACGCCGACGCCCCCGCCGGGGTTCCGTCCTCATTCTCTTCCGGCTGTTCGGCGGTGAACGGCACGGGCCGGCCGTAACGGCTCGGATCCATGCCGTAACGCCGCATTCGATCCAATTCATCCGGCGTCGCCGTTTCCGCTGCGGGGCGGATCGGCGAAAGGGATTTTTCCGATATTGTCGCGTTGTCCATTTCCTCGACTGACATGATTTTCCTTTGTTCGGATTAGCGGTAAAGTTGTGATTCGTCGGCCTGCGCCATTCGGGCACGGCGTTGACGTTCCGCCTCCATTTCGAGAAGGCGATTACCCTCCTCGTCGAGGTCGGCGAGATCATCGGCGTCGATCGGCGAGGCGTCGCCGGCGACCGGCGGGAAGCGCTCCATTTCGGACTCGTTGTAGATCATGATTCGTTGCCCGGCGCGATCCACGATCTCCACCGCGCCGTCGGGATACACGGTCCGGTAGCGGTCCCCGTTGGTGGCCGCGCTCCTCGCCCATGAGGGCAACTCATCGGCGGAAAGATTCGTGCGCCGGTACGGCTTGCCATCGTAGGCGGCGAGGTCATCGCGCGGGAGCGAAGGAGCGACGGCGAGATCGTTGTCGAAGGGAACGAACTCCATGCCGGACAGTTGCGGATTCCCGATAGCCTCAAACCTTCTGTAGGAGGATTGGCCAAGCCAGCCGGTTTTTCGATTAACGAAATCCCTCGCGAACGATGGAATCCTATTCCGCCAGTCGTCGGCGAATTCCCCTTTCCGCATAAGATCGTCAATGATCTTGTCCTGTTCCCCGCGCGGGACGTCGTTGATGCTGGAAAGTTCCAGGTCCCGCGCCTTTTCAATGAGGGCGGACTCGTACGCATTCAAAAATTGTGAGTACGGGATCTTTCCTTCGGTTGTGGATGGGTTTAGTTGGGTGATTCGAGAGAACTCGTCCTTACCGTACATAAGGGGCGAGCGCTGGTTGCCGATCTCTCCGGAAGACGCGCCGCTTTCAAACGCCTTTTTCCAAACATGCTTATATTCCGGCGTCGATTTGCCGCCGAGAATGATCGACATGTCCCCCCATTCGCCGGCGCGGACCTTCGCCTTCAAGTCTTCGGCGTCCATTTCGCACAATTCAAGCGCCGCGACCGGATCGGCCCTGGCGGTCCTGTTCTGCATCTTCTCGCACGTCTCCGTCATCTTCACCTGGAGGTCGGCCGGCCAGTCCGGCGAGATCGCGGTAGGCGACCAGTCAGCACGGGCCAATGTCTCCATCGCTTGTTCGGTTTGCTTGGCCTTCAACGTGACTTCCCGGGTTTGCCGGATTTTCATTTCCGTGACAGCCAGGTCGAAAACGCGCTTCCTGAATTTCTCGGTAACCCCCTCCATATTGGATGTGGTTTCGAGAATGTACATCTCGTCGCCGGCCGCCGCCGCGATGGCGGAAGCGTTGACACGCGCATATTCTTCTTCCGCATCGTCACGGGCCCCCTTGCCCATCGCGAGGCGGGCATTTCGGACCGTCTCCGCCTCCGTCCTGGCAATATTGGCCAGTTCCCGGTCCTCGACTCCCTCCAGCGCCTTGATGATCTCGTACTCGTTGTCGTAGGTGTCGCCCAGGCGGATGCCGAGTTGGCGCATATCATTTTCGGACTGCTTTTTTGCGCCCTCAATCATCGTTTTGCCGAATTTGGCGCGGTATTCCTTCACCTTCGCCGCCCCCATCGCCGACTGGACGCCCCGTTCCTCAAGATATTCCAACGCCATTTCCGGGGTCGCCATCGCGTTCATGATGTCCTGGTGGTATTTCTGCAATTCCTCACGGCGTTTGAGCGCCTTGTATTCCTCCGGAGCTCCCGCATAGAGCTTGTCGATATTGGCGCTGATGACTTGTTGCCTGGCCGTATTGGCCGCCCTGCCGTCCGGGGTCAGCACCGCGTTCGCGTTCTCCGCCCCTTCCTCGCGCACGGC
>JAIRTL010000077.1 GCA_031254915.1 Planctomycetota bacterium | reverse complement strand
ACGCGTTCCCGCCGATACGGTCCATTTCGACGCCATCGACATCGGCGCTCGCGCCGATCATCCCGCCGCCTTCCAGACTCCCCCCGACGAAAACCGCGACGCCATGAAAAGAATTGAGCGTACTCGACTGGTTGCCGCCGAATTGCATGCCGGTCACGCTGTGGCTGCCGATTACGCCGCCGCCGCGCAAGTCATCAGTTGCATTCACTTCCACATCGCTGAACAGGTTGCCGGTCACCACGCCGATGGCGGCGGTTGCCGCCACTGACGCACCGCCGTTGTCGCTGCCGGCGTTGGCGCCGATCAGGCCGCCGCCAAGAATATTCCCCCCGGCATGGATACCTATCTCGGTGAAGATATTGAAACTCGCGCTCTCCAAATTGGATCTGTGGGAGGGAACAATGCTATTGGAGTTCACCGCCAATATGCCACCGCCTTCGATGGCGTTTGATATATCGATGGTGATGTCTTCGAACAAATTATTGGATACGTCCTCCAAAGTGGCGTCGTTGTTGTCGCTGTTGACGCCGATGATGCCGCCGCCGAGAAGCCCCCCACCGGAGGTAATTCTATTAGAGAAAAATACATTGCCGCTAACCGCGCTTATTTTCGCCTCGGCGCCCTCGGCGGAGTACGATAAACCTTCCGTAGCGCCGTCCGAACGGTTGCCCTGCACGGCAATCAGGCCGCCGCCCTTGATCCCGAGGATCCCAGCCGTTATCATGTTGTTGCTGAAAATATTCCTGTCGATAGCGCCGATTTTCGCTGTCGCGGTGTCGCCCGAGCCCGGGGTGGCGGCGACATAGACGCCGACCAGGCCGGCGCCGTTGATCTGGGTTCCGGCCGAGATCTTCAAGCCCTCAAACAAGTTGCCGTTGATAGTTCCGATCTCGCCGGTGCCAAAGCTTGTGATACTGCTAGCTGAAGGGATTGCATTATATTCAGTTTTATGGTCGATATCGACACGGACGCCGACGATGCCGGCGCCCTGGATTTTGTTGTCGACTTCGATAGTGTTCGAGCCATCGCCTATGAAAACATTGTCGGCGATCGTACCGATGGCATGGTCGAAAAAGATTGTATACGAGTTGCTGTCGCCTGGGGGAGGTGAAAACACGCCGAAACTGGTGCCGAACCAACCCGCGCCGTTCAGATTGCCGTTGCCTTGTACTTTCACCTTCACATTATCGAACAGATTGCCCGTGACCTCACCGATGCGGAATGTGGCGCTGCTGGTGCCCGGAACTGTAGGATCCCCATAAGCATTGCCACCCCGCAGGGTGAACAAGGCCGGCACCATCGAACTGCCGGATACGGTCATACTGATGGAGATCCCGTCAAACCAGTTGCCGGCGATGCGGCTGATCGTTTGATTTAGGCCAGGCGTGTCGTTGAACACCTCGCTTGGACCAATCATCGCGTGTTGGGAAGTCAAGGAGCCAGTAGTAACCGTGAGGTCATAATTATTGAAATGGATATTCTCAATGGAGAAGCCGGTCGGGAAAAGATACGCTTTTTGCCAACTTAACAAGTTGGCAGAAGCACTCATCGTCCCCATAATTAACGAAAGCGTAGTGCTTCGCCCGATGGCGGGAAGATTCGCGACCTGGGACATAGTCGTAGCGGAGGATGTCGCGGAGCCGACGGCCTGAAAGATATTCCCACCGTAAGTGAATGTCCCGGACGCGGAGATGTCAGCCAACGCCATTTGCCAAAAATCGTCGGAACCGGGAGTGCCGAGCCGATCGGTCAGGCCATTGACGGTAGTCAAATTGAAGAGTGAGGCAAGCGTCCCGCTCTTCCTTCCGGAAATCGTCAATCTTTCCCATCCGGGAGATGTAGGGCGGGAAAGATCCACCCTCAAGTCTAGTATGCTCCCGGTGATGCCGGGATTGAACTTGATTGTGGTGTCGGATATGGGGGTGGAAGGGGGGGCGATAATATCCCGCAACGTACCGAAGCCGATGTCGCCGGGATCTAATACGAATTCCTCTCCCGCCGGCGCCACGGATGCGCCGCCCGCGAGAAGGAGAGCCAGTCCGCCCAGCAGGAGAAGCCATACAATCCGGGGCCGGACTTCGCCCCGCATCATGCCGTTCACGTTCATGCCATCCATGCGATTCCTCCGTTCGATCCCTCTTGGCCGGGCCGGATGGGCGGCGCATACGATGCGCTTCCGTTGCCTGTCGCCCTGGTGAAAGCGCGGCAATCGCGGCGAAGCGCGCGCGTTCATCCCGAAGCGCCGCTTCCCGGCCCCGATGCGCCCGCCCCGGGTGGGGGAACCCGTTCATCCGTTCCGATGACGGCTTTGGGATCCCGGCCCCGGCTATCCATAACAAGGCGCTGACAGTGTGACCAAATGTCGCGGAAGGACCGGCGTTTCGGGATGCGACGGGACAAGCCGACTTGCGCGGCGGAGTGCCCATTCAACGTCGCGAACGCCCTGGGAAAACGGATGCGGAACAGGACAGCCCCCATCCCCCGTTTCACGATTCCGGATCACACCACCCATAGTATATACATTTGGGCAAGGCCAAGTCCATCCTGAAATCCGTCCGAATGGAAATTTTTTCCTTGCGTTCCGTGCGGGACTGCCTCGGTACGCATCGCTTGCGCCGTTGCCTATCGCTCCCCTTGCCGTTGAAGGGTGCGTATGGTATACTCCCCGTGTCGGGGCGATTTTCGACAATGCGGCCAGCGACAAATCCGTAAATCCGTCGGAGAATACGAACCAGGCCGGGTCGGACAGCCAATCGCCGGAGCGACAATCTTTTCGTGGTAATTGGCCGTTGGGAGGCGGGGCGTGAACCGATCGAGGAAGTCGAAGAGGAATTGAAAGGCGATCCTGGCATCGAGGGGAATTGAAGATGCGCATTGTTCTTGTGTCCTTGCTGCTGTGCGGTTGCGCCGCCGCCGCCGATTGCGCCGCGAAGGGCATTCCCCTGCATGGCCGCGTGAGGGAAGTGTCGGCGTTCCCGGATTTGCGCGTCCAGAAGGTGAATTCCTTCCCCGACCTTCGGGTAAGGCTGGTGTCGGAATTCCCGAATACATGCGGCGAATGGCAGATGGTTGACTCGTTCCCGGATTTCACGGTGCAATTCGTCGATTCGTTCCCCGACATACGGGTCCAGTTCGTCGAGGCGTTCCCGGGCCGGTGAAGGCGCGAAGGCTCATGCACCCACCATGGCGATTCCCGACAATCCGCGTATACTGCCAATCGTCAATGGCGTTTCGCGCCGCTTTGATCTGGGCGATATGGAGCGATGCTACCATCAGGTAGCATCGGTGCTTTTGCGGGGCGCCAATATAATATAGGAAAGTACAAATAGGTTATCTAAAAACAAGACAAAATCGCGCGTCAATTTCCCATTCGTATCGCGCCGGAAGCAGCGGCCGAGTCCGTATTTCCCCAAAAAAGTCATGTCGATAATACCTATGGGTAACACATCTCGACTCTAGTGATAAGTCACAGCCGGCATGGCAAATACGGCAAAATTATGAGCGCCCGTTAACTCGATGTTACATCATGAATTGTATGTCCTCGCCCCAAAATCTCTCTTCCTGCTCCCATTTTGGCCTGTCTTTTGCATAAAACAAATACACACGATTACTGCGTCGAATTGGAAAGAATCATACGGCGGGATGTTTGATTTTCTCCAAGACTCCACTTCAATGTAATGCGAAACGCATTCGCTTGGTCGGAGGATGGCTTTTGGTCCGCGTGAAATCACAATCGTTTCGACGGGGTTCCACCCTTATTGAAGTAATGATTGCCATGACGCTGATTGCCGCCGCCGTGATCATTACTCTGGTCGGCCTTATTGGATTGCTCCAAGAGGACCGGACGGTGGAAGTGCAGGTTACGGCGACTGGCGCCATCCGCAGCCAGACGGAGGAGATCGTCTCGGTTGCGGCGGACGCCAAGTCCATGGACAGCCTTGCGGCGGCGGTCATCCAGTATTACGCCACGACTTTTGACCGGGACAACGAGAAGATCCCCCTGGGTCCTGATGGGGCGGTCCTTCCGAGGGTGGAACTCGTCGACGACAATTCCAAGTTGCTCTACCGGTTTCCCATTCGATATCCGGGAGACGCGACGAGAACCTCGACGGGGGAGTTCGACGTCAATCGGAATGCTGTCGGGACGATAACGTTCTATCTTGACGAAACCGCGGTCAAGGCCCCTGACGACGCGGCGCAGGTATGGCAGGATCTTGGGGATGGATCCGGCGGCCTCGCTTCCGGCTTCGACATGAACCAGGATGGGGAAATCACTCCCCAGACGGCGGCGATATCCATGGCGCTTCTCAAGAACGACCCGATGGCGTTGGGGATACTCCAGATGCCTGTCGACATCAGGGTGATGTTCTATAACGATCCCAGACATACCCTCCTGGCATATTCCCAGGCCCGGAGGATCGTCATTACGGAATCCAGAGATCGGTCCGCCTTTCTCACTCCGTAAATGGCAAATGGCGTCAAGCATGGCGGCGTAACGTTTATTCACCCAAGCATTCGGCGACGTGTTGGAGGGAGGAGTCATCGTGGAAGCCAATCATACTGTCCGCAGGCGCGGGCGCCAAGGTTCGGTCCTTTTGGGCGCATTGTTGCTGTGCATCGCACTGCTTGATCTGTTCCTCGTTGCGTTCGCCACCTCGCGCCGCGCCAACGTGGACACCACCGAGGGCGACAATTACGCCGCCGCGACCGCCGCCGCGGAGTATGGCGCCAATCTCGCCGTCGCCCAGCTCACGTCGGGCGTTTCAACCGAGAAGCTCGCGGACGACGACGAAAAGCTGACGGTGGCGGGAGATTGGGTGGGCGGCACCAAGGACGCCCCCTCGCTTTTCACCATCGACGGCAAAACCTCTCCCGACCAGCGCCGCATCGCCGGCGTCATGGGCGATCATGAATTTCGCGTGCGCATACGCTCCGCCAGGCTTGCGCACGACAGCAACAACGACGGTGCGAACCCTACGATGTCCCCGACATGGCTGAGCGATCCCGGAAAGTTCCGGTTCGGAGTCGACAGGGACTTCGAGTTTGGCGACGTGTACGAAATAACCGCCACGGCGCAAAATCTCAAAAGCGGGAGAGTGGGCGGATTGCTGGCCGCCCGCCCGGTTGTGCAAACCGTTATCGGGGTCCAAAACGACAATCCGATGGGCAGCATTCTCAATGACGTCGGCGTTGGGCATATCGAGTCGCCGCAAAACTTTCAATTGGCGAAGGGGACAAGCGATACGGTCGTCTTCGACACCGAGGGCATGCCCCTTCTGGCCACGGCCGACAGCGTCTCGGTCATCGGGGAGGATCACAGGCTCGATAAATATGTTTTCCCCCTTTTCGATATCAAGAACGGGACCAACGGCTCCATTCTGCGGTATTTCAACAACACCGACATGGATCTCTACCGGGCGAGGCACCGCTACTGGCGGTATGGCAGGCTGACCGTTCACCGCCGCACCGACATAAAGAACCGGGATTTCGCCAACCCTCTCCGTCCCGCCACCACCAATTTCCACATTGGAACCAACCACTGGATCTCCAAATCCGAGGCCAAAAAATACGGATTCCCCGAAGACTACTATACAAAAGAGGATTATTTCCGGGATCGCCAGGGCATGATTGCCTTGGACGAGGACGCCACCTACGACGACTATCTCATGGGCGGCAAGGGCAGCGGCGTGACGGGACGCACCGTCACCATCTACAAGGACGCAAACGGGGAATACCGCATCTACGAGGCCAAGCACTCCCAGGCGAGCAAATGGGGGGACAATTTTTATTCGGACAACGAGGGTGAATGGGACGACGACGGCGGAAGCGGCGACGGAGACGGCGAATCCGAAGAGGACGAAGGGGACGACGACGACGGATACGACCCCGAAGGCCCCTATGGCGGCAACGATGACGGATCCGGCGGCTCGGAAGAGGACGAGGATGAGAGCGACGATGAGATCATCCATGAACTCATGGTGGAGAAGGCCGAGGATCTTTCCCGCATCTACATAAACATCGCCGCCGTCAGCCCCGTCGATCGCGACGGCGTTCTGGGCGTGATCACCACCACTCCCGACATCAAGCGTCTCGAGGACAAATACGGCGCGGCCAAGGTTGCCGAATGGAAGAGGCTGTTGCTGCTTCCGGGGATGCACCTTCCGCCGAAAATCAAGGAATGGTGGTACCAGAACTACATCGGGCAATACACCAACCGGGGGGTGAAGGCGGAGCAATTGTACAAGGCCTTCCCCCATGTCCCGGACAAGAAGGCGGAATGGGTCCGCCCGATGAACCTGTTCATTCTCACCCGCCCCTACAGCGACAAGCCGGGCGAACAGCGCAGGCTCGCGCTGGTCCGCGAGTATGTCCGCCGCGACAAGAAAACCGGCATGATCACCGGCATCACCGGCAAGTGGTACAAGCCCGACAACAAGTACTGGCAGTGGGAAGGCAATTACATCTGGGTTCCGGTCAGATTCCTGTTCCGCAGCGGCGGCGTTGTCTGCGCCCATGTCGCAAAAGGGGTCAACGTGGGCGCCCATACCGTGCCGAGGCTTTTCACCTGGCAGGAACTCGTGGGGGCCGGCCTGGTGAAGCGGGGCGCCGGCGACCCCTTTGCGGGCGAACCGGTTGTGGATGAAAAGAACAATACCGTCTTCGAAACCGATGAGGCGGGAAAACGCATCGCGGTCGGATTCGACGAGCATCACCAGCAGGGGGATTACATGGGATACGCCCCCCTCGAAAACACCACCCCGCCGACCCAGGAGGAAATCGCCGCCGCAACGCCCTTTGCCGGCGGCGTCTACGGCACGAAGCTCGATTTCGGCAAGGTGCGCGCGACGCAGGACCGGCGCATCATCTGGGTGCGCGACCACGCGCCCATCCTCGCCTCGACCACGAAAAAGCGCGAGGCGCTGGATGCCGTGCTGCGCTCCAAACCCCACCATGGACTCGTGCCCCACGCCAAGCTCAACGACTTCGCCATCGAGCGGGTGTTCACCGACGGCAGCAAGGAGGTGACGCACAAGGTGGTCGGCGTCACCGTCGCGATGGAGGCCAAGCAGGAGCGGATGTTCCATCGGGCCTCGTTGGGCAAATACACGGCGGTGAAGATGGATCCCGAGGATGGCCGTTCAATCACCAACACCGAATACAGGCGCATCTACGATGACAAGGGGTTCAGGTACAACGGCATGGTTTTCAACGTGTATATCGCCCCGTTCATGTTGGGGGAGGCGGGGAAAGAAGGGTCGCAGAGCCAGGACCTGGCCAACCTGGAATGGTGGGAGCGCGACCAGGTCGACGGTTTGACCGGACTTCAGGCCATCCCGGCCATTTCCACCAACAAGGATCCGGCCACGCTTGGCGAAACGAATGTCACCGCCGCGAACTTCTCGCTGCTCGGTCATACGCCGAAGGACGACGAGATCTTCATGCGCTCGATGCACTCGGCCGTCGCGAGCGATTACGATTACAAAAAGGCGCTGGAGGAGCGCTTCGGGGCCGACGACATCGACGGCGCCGAGGTGCTTCCCGCCTTCTCCCCCGGATTCCCGAGAGCGGTTTTCGGAAAGGGGAACGAGGCGGGCATTCTCACCGAATCTTGCCTTGAGGGCGTGAAAAAGAACGAAGCCCTCCTCGAAAACAGGAAGGATTCCGGGGAACCGGTGTACTTCTACTATACAGAAACCGATTTGAGGAACGTCGCCTACGCTTCCCCGTCCGTTTACTTCGACAGCGAGGGCGTGCCGGACTATCCCGCCATCATCGACCACATCGTCTCCTCGAATCCCCAATTCATCACCTTGGGCGACAACGAGGTGACGGTTCCCTTGCGCTTCGCCGACATCAGGAGACGCTGGGACCAGGAACGGATGGTGATGGGGACGATGCGCGAATCCGACCAATACAACCCGGACACGCAGTTAGCCGTGCCGAATTCCTCCTACAAGGTTCTCGATAAGTCGATCCATGCCAGGCAAATGGCGGGGGAAATCGTCGGATTCGCGGTACAGTCCGTTCCCGTCGTCAACACCGATGGGTTTACGCCGCTGGACGGCGCCGCGGTCGAATCACGCAGTCTCGGCTTCCTCGCGGGCGAAATGGTGCAGGAGATGGGGAGTTCGGAGTTGCGGCCGGACGGCAAGGTTCCGGTGCGCCATATCGACAAGACGCAGCCGGACGGCACGGAGGTGGTCGTCAGGGACTTCACCGCGTCGACGCCCGAGGCGGCCGTCGCCTTGTGCTACGGCGACTACTATGTCGATGATCCCGCCGGTAAGGCGAAAGTTCTTGAACTCTACGGCGAAAAGGATCAGCGGCGCGCCATCGGCTTCCATCGCTTCGGACCGGAGGAGGAGCACCGCGACGTCTACGGGCAGGATCATTATGAGGTGGTCTCCCTCGGGGTTGCCGGCTTCAATCCCTACTCGACCGCCCAGTCCGGCACGGAACAGGTCGTTGCCCTTGAAAAGCGGAGTGATTCCGGGGAATTCTCGCCGCAGTTGAAATACGGCGTTCAAGATACTCCCGGCGACGTGCCGACCTTTGTCTTCGACAAGCCGATTGACGGCGCGGGCGCCATGATCGTCAACGGCAACCTCGTCATCCGCTCGCGCTTTGCCTATCACGGCACGCTGATCGTTCTGGGCGATTTGATTGTCGACCCGCTCCTGCAACGGGGGAAGCTCGTCTATGGCGGCGACGGCAATCCCGTCGACGCCGAAGGGAACAGCCTCACCCTGGTCGGCGGCGTATGGCATTACACATGGGTGAGCTCTTCGGGAACGAAGAAGCTGTCGGACGTCTATCTCGATTCCAAGGGAAAACCCTTGACGGACAAGGTCGCCGGCGGGTACCGAAGGGTTGAGCCCGCGACGTTCGACACCTACGACAGCGAACTCGTCATCCAGGGCAATCTGGCGCTCAGAGGGAAAATGGTAAACAACACCGTGGTCGACGAACGGGACGAAAGCGGAGACACATACGTATCCGGCAAGGTCAGGCTCTTCTGGAGCAGCGAGGCAATTGAAAATACCGGGAGAATCTGGGCCGACACCAAGACCCGCTTCCAGCGGATGAGCTGGCACCAGAACGACGACATCAACGTCGGCGATCTCTGGACAAACACCATGGAGCCGTAAACATGACCCAGGATGGATTGGATGCGCGGCCGGTTGCCCCCGAATGCGGTGAACAGGTTCCCGCATTCGGGCGAAGGACGCCGCGTTCCCGGCTGAAGCGGGGAAGCAAAGGCATGACGATATTGGAAATGGTTATCTCATTGGCCATTTTCATGGTATTGGTCGCCATGACGGCGCGCGCTTTTGTGGAGCCCTTGCAGGTTGTCCGGGCGGAAGAAAGCGTCATGAATCTCGATGCGAACGGAGACAAGGCGCTTTGGCAGCTGGCCCGGGTCCTCCTGTCTTCCGTGCTTCCCGTCCGCGTCGACAATGAGGAGAAGAGCGAGCTTGGCACGCTGTACAACGACGCCCATCGGGGGTTCGGGCAGTACGGCATGGAGTGGCGGTCCGTTCTGCAACAGGGTTCCGACTGCATTCCTTTTTCAGTGCCGGCCGATTACGACGGGGATGGGGACACGATAGATGCGGACGGGTTTCCCGAACTCGGCGTCATGCTCAGCGGCGTGCCGGTGGCGGCGGCCGAGTATAGGCACGTCGGCGTCAAACGCAACAATCGTCTCGACGGGAATATCCATCCCTATATGAGTTCTTTGAACCCGGCCGATCTGGGCATTTCCACCTCGGAACACACTCTGGACGTCGCCGCACCGCGGTTCGAGCAGGCGTTTTCCTTTCCGGACGGCGCCGATCGCGCGTTCGGGATCGTCAGGTTTGTTCCGGAGCGCGAGGATGACTCGCCCGTTATTGTCGACGAGGCGGCGCTGAATCACGATTTGAACGCTGACGGGGACAACACGGATCGTTTTCTTCTTGGGCGGCTGGAGATAGTTTACCCCGACGTCGCCCGCACGGTCGATGTCGCAGCGGGTATCGACGACTGGACGGGCAGCGGGGAGAACATCGCCTTTCCATTGACGGGGAACGTCGTCCTTCTGCAAATCAACAAGGACGAAAAATCCTGGGAGCCGATTTTCAAAATGATCAAGCACCGCCTGGGAGCGACGGCCTCCAATTCCGCCTCGTACGACGAAAGCAGCGATTCGGACGGTTTATACGGAATCAGGGTAAGGCTGCTTTTGTACGACTCGCGCTATACGCCGACAAACAGGGCGGTTCCCGTCATTTCCAGAAAATATGAGACGCTTCTCAAGCTCCGAAATATTCCGTAACGAGCCAAAATCCCGAGGCGGCCCGGATTGTCGGGACCGGAAAAGCGGTTGTTTCAGCGTGTCCGCCCCATCTTCCCCCGCCCCCGGCGCCGCGTTATGCCGCCCACGGTCCGGGAGTGTGATTCCCTCGACCGGGCACGGCCATGAGGCCATGAAATGACCGAGGGGAACGGATGTGGAACAGGGCAACCCCCATCCCCCCATCGTCACAATTTCGGGCCGCGCCCAGTATACGTCGCATCCTACCCTGCCCTGTAATTCGTAGGGGGAGTCGGGGTTCATGCCTGCATCATCCTCCGTCGCTCCGGCGGGAACTCGGCAAAGGTATGCGATGCGCGGACAGTGTTGCGCCCTCCGCGCGCAAGCTGGCGTTCGATGGCATCCCGATTCCATCCCAATTCAATAAGCAGAGTCGCCGCCGTCTTTTGCATTTGCCCGATGCCGCTCGCCCCGGCAGGCTTCGGCCAATCCTTGAGCCAAGCCTACGCGCTCTTCAAGTCGGACATCAGCCACGGCATGCGCAACTCGTTCCTTCCATATGATTTATGGGCAGGCTTCGCCGCACGGAATCGCGGCCTGACGAAAAACGGCGAACCTGTCCCCCGGGGGAACAGGTTCGCGCTTTTTTCATGAACGGAGAAAGAGGCGGAAACGCCACTCCCGCGCCGGAAGCGGAAATCCACACGCTTGAATTGCCGAAGCGTCCGGCGGCGAGCGATGGAACAGGCTTGTGGGACTGGTTGGCATTTTTGTCGTCGAAGACGCGTGATGATTTCGCGTCTCTGGCGAGGA
>JAIRTL010000026.1 GCA_031254915.1 Planctomycetota bacterium | reverse complement strand
TTTCACTCCAATCACGGTAAGATTGCATTTGTTGATGGGAATGAGGATTTTTTGGGCGTCGCTTTCTCCGATGGCGGATGCCATTGTCGGGGTGATTTCCCCCAGCATCGAGTTGGCGGAGATAATGCCAAGCGCCCCCATGATGATGTCAACCTTGTTTGCATTGACCACGACGGAATTTTCACCGGTCGCCCCATCGTCGGCACCGGCTTTGAGCATGAGTGATGTGGCCGCGGAATTGGTGCCGAGCGCCGTGATATGCACATCCTTGCCGAAGGTTTGGCGCAGCTTTTCGACCAGGGCTTTTCCCACTCCGCCTCCCTGGCCATCAATAACGGCAATACGAATTGTGGACATGGCGTTAACCTTTATCGGTGTTTCCCCGCCCCCATTCTCCAGGGGAAGGGGAGACAAGACCCTGGGAACATCACACCATTACTCTACCGATAGGCGGTCAAGAGATGAACGGCTGGTGCCCATGCCTCTTCGTTTTATTTTCCCACAAAAGAATCTCCACCAGGTAAGAGTTGGCGTACTCCAGCGGATTGTCGCCATAAATGCGACGGTATGGCGCCCTTGGTGGACGACCTGGAAGCTATGGTCGAACCGGATGCAAGAGGCGATCCCGAGTCTCCTCTGCGGTGGACGTTGAAGAGGCTTCGGCAAATCACCGTCGCTCTTCGGGAGCGCGGGCATGACGTCAGCCGTCGTATTGTCTCCGACATTTTGCACGACCTGAACTACAGCTTGCAAGGCAACCAAAAGACGCTTGTTGTCGCCCGTGGGCTTATGCTGCTTGGCGATTTGCTGCACGGATTCGCCAAGGATTTGAGACGCGTATCGCTTGCCGTCTTCGGCATTGTACGAGCCGCTGTCGCGGCTCGGGAAAAATAGTCGACTACTGTGCAGCAGGCTCTTAAAACGTGAGCACAATTTTTATCGCCTGTCTGGTTTTCACCAGTTCCAGAACTTTGGCGATTTCGGTGAAGGGCAGGACGTGGCTGTAGAAATCCTTAGGATTGACGGTTCCCTTGAGGATCAGGTCGGCGGTTTCCGGCATCACGTCGTATTCGCCATAGGGGAAATTCAGCATATGCAGGGATGTGTTGTCCTTGATGAGGCTTGCGTCGATCATTCGGTCGTCGTGGGCGAGGACGCCGAGGGAACAGACCTTGCCCGTGCCTTCGGGCCTGAGTCTGCGGCTGCCCTCGATCAGTATCGAAGATTTTCCGACCGCATCGATCACCATGTCAAAGTGCCTGCCTTTTAGCGCCTCGTCGAGGTTTTGCGTGGCGAAGTTGATCACCCGGTCGGCCTTGGCGGTCTTGACCGCCCTTTCGAGACGCGAATCGTCCTGGTCGATCTGGGTCAGAGTGGCGACGCCACGCATTTTGACGAACATGGCGAGCGCGATACCCATCGGCCCCGCGCCATACATCAGGACGTCCATGCCCCGCCCCGCGCCGAAGTTTTTCGCTGCGCTCTGGCATTCGCTGAGCGACAGCAGTACGCCGGCGTCGATATAATCGATGGCTTCGGGGAACGGACCCTGTTTCTCGAACGCCGGGTCGTAGGGGACGCCGTCCTCGCACATCGCCCGCTTGTCAGCCACCAACCCGTATTCGGCCATGCCGCTCCAGGTTTTGTGATATCCGTTGCCGACTTCCTCACGCAGCATTGGATTGATGTAGCGGTCGCCTACCTTGATGTTGCGGACTTTTTTACCGACTCGGACCACTTCTCCGGCTGCTTCGTGTCCCAGGATGGCGGGGAATCCCTTGAAGCCGGCTTTTTCCTCAAGCTGGCCTTCGATGATGTGGAAATCGGTTCCGTTGCAAAATCCGCAGGCGTGGATTCTGGCCAGCGCCTCGTACTCGCCCGGCTCGGGCATGGGAACATCGTCGACCACTTCAACCTTGCCGATGTCGGTCACCGCAATGGCCTTCATGGTTTTCATGCGCATTCTCCTGGATTGATGGGGAAAAGGAACGCTACGACCACCGATTATACTGAAATCGATGTGAAATCGTGAAAAAACTATTAAATTAGGATGATCGCCTCGATATTGCCCCCGTTCAATAGGTTGTATCAATTTAAATGATTTCTGGTCGCGTACTATGGACAAATAACTTCATTTGCGTATAATGAATATGAAGCGTTTTGATCAAAATTCATTTCCCGGATGAAGCGCTATGACAGACATCTTTGTTAAGCTTCGATTTCTTCTGCCCACTCTGCCGCGCGCCGAAAAAGCCGTTGCCAAATACATCATCAACACTCCCGAATCGGTGAGAAGCGTCACGTTGAACATTCTGGCCAACGAGACCAAAAGCAGCGAAGCGTCCATAATCCGTTTGAGCCGCCGGTTGGGATTCGATGGATTCACAAGTCTGAAGCAGGCGTTGATGTTCGCGCTTGTGGACCAGAACCCCATCGTGACCCAGGAGATCCTGCCGGATGATTCAATCTCCTCGATCATGGCTAAATTGATTAATGACACGAACCAGATTCTCCGCGACACCAGGGCTTTGGTGAACAAGGACTACGACAGGGCCCTGGATGCATTGTTGACTGCGCGCTCCAGCCACTTTTTCGGCATGGGAGACGCGTTCGCCGTGGCGCAGTTGGCGCACATGAAATTCAGCCGCCTCGGCATCGGGGGATCCGCGCATAGCGATGTGATGCTGCAGTGCGTTACTGCCGCTTCGCTTTCTCCGGGAGACGTCGCGTTCGGCATTTCCTTTTCCGGGGCCTCCTCCACCACGGTTCAGGCGATCCGTCTGGCGAAGGAAGCGGGAGCCACGACCATCTGCATCACGCAAATGAACAAATCGCCGCTCATGAAATATGCCGACATCAGCCTCTTCACCGCCACGGCCGACCTGACGGTGGGTAAGGACATTATTTCCCGCCGCGTCGCGGATCAGGCCATCATCGATGCGCTGTATCTGGCGGTCTTGGCGAAGACGGAGGAGACCAGCGCTCCATCCATACGAAAAACCCAAAAGGCGATAGATCACAACATGCTTTGATTTTCCGGCCGCGCGAGGCCTCCGCTCCCTGGTTTCCCGGTTCGATTCTCTATGGCAATGCGTTCCATTTTCGTCGTGATTCTTGCGGCGGCGCAGGTATGAAGGGTAACGGAGCCATGTCCACAGGGGAGGTGGTTCCGCTTCCGAATGTTTCATGTTTCTTTGGGAGGGTATGCGATGAGAAAGTACGCGGAGAGGGTGTTGGCGGCATGTTTGGCCGCGACTCTTGTTCTTCCGGCCTATGGGCAATGTTTCTCCGGCGAAAAGAAGCCCGCCGACATCAAGCTGGCCTACGTCAGCATGAACTTGGCCAATCCCTGGTGCGTTGCGGTCAAGGTCGGCTTTGAGGCGGCGTGCAAGGATCTTGGCGTGCAGGGCATCAGCATCGATTCGCAATACAAGGTCGACAAGCAGGTCAGCGATCTTGAAAACGTCATCAACGACAATTACGACGGCTTCACCTTCATTCCGATCGACCCCAACGCCACCCGGGGGATTGTCGAAGAGGCGAAAAAGCGCGGCATCGCCACCGCCAGCATCGCGCAACCCCAGGACAACGCGCAACTTATCTACACTCTGGAAGAATACGACTACGGCGTTGCCATCGGCACCCAGGCGGGGGAATGGATCCGCGACAACCTGAACGGGAAAGCCAAGGTCGCCATCATCACGCAGGACAACGTCGAGGCGGTCATCCCGCGCGGCAACGGCGTGCAGGACAGCATTCGCAAGATTTGCCCGGACGTCGAATTCGTTTCTCGCCAAGCCGGCGACACTCCCGAGGGCGGGTTGAGAATCATCGAGAGCGTTCTGCAGCAGCACCCCGATCTCAACGTCGTCGTCGCGACCAACGACTCCGGCGGCATCGGCGGCTATCAGGCGATGGTCAACGGCGGCGCGGTTGGCAAGGACCGCGCGGTGTTCTCCGGCGATGCGACCGACGAATGCCTGGCCCTCATGAAGCTCGACAACAGCATATACCGTGGCACCGTCGACCTGTTCCCCTATAAGGGCGGCTACGAGAGCGCGCAGATTCTTTATAAATGGGCGACCGAGGGCATTCCCGCCAAGCAGGAAATCATCATGTTCCCCTATGTGCCGGTCCCGCGGGAAGACTTGTTCAACGGCAAGTACAATCCCCAGGGCTGAGGATGGCATGACGCATCCGGAACAGAGGTGAGGGTCTCGCCGCGCGCGGCGAGACGGTGAAAAATGGACAGTCCAGTGACGAAGGGCAGGTATGGATTTTCCTGGTTCGCCGTCCGCCGCGCATGGTCGGGCGTTATGCCCATCACCGTTCAAAATGGCGATTCCCCGGATCGCGCGGCAGAGAACGCTTCGGGGGGGGATTATCGCCTTTCCGCCGTCCTTTTGCGGTATTGGCGAGGATTCGCCTTTGGAGGCCGTCTCCCAAAACATGATCCGCGCGAACAAACGCCGCGTTCCTCGAAGAGGAAAAACCATGCAGGACATTATTCTGAAGGTGGAGGGGCTGTTGAAGTCGTTCGCCGGAGTGCAGGCGCTCAAGGACATCTCATTCGAAATACGGCGCGGCGAGGTGCACGCCATTTGCGGTGAAAACGGCGCCGGAAAATCCACCTTCATCAAACTGCTGACCGGAGCGGAGACGCCGAGTTCCGGCAGCATCGAGTTCGAGGGGGTGCGATACGCGCACCTCGAGCCCCGGCAGGCGATGGATTTGGGCATTTCCGTCATTTATCAGGAATTCAGCCTCATACCGTATCTGTCGGTGGCGGAAAACATATTCTACGGACGGGAGATCAAGAAGTTCGGTTTGCGCGACAAGGCCGAGATGAACGCGCGCGCCAAGGCGCTGTGCGACGAGATGGGCATCGACATCGACATATGTGCCCGGGTAGGGTTGTTTGGCACGGCGTATCAGCAGATCGTGGAGATTCTCAAGGCGGTCGCCAAAAACGCCAAGTTCATTATCATGGACGAGCCGACGGCGTCGCTGACCATCAAGGAAACGCACATTTTTTTCGGTATCATTGAAAAACTCAAAAAGAACAACACCACCATCGTGTTCATCTCGCATCGCCTCGAGGAGGTGTTCGAGATTTGCGACCGGGTGACGGTGTTTTGCGATGGCGCATACATTACCACCAAGGACGTGAGCGAACTTGATCGCAAGCAGCTCATTTCGTATATGGTCGGGCGCGAGTTGACCGACGTGTATCCCGCTCCGCGCAACCTTCCCGGCGAGGTGGTGTTCGAGGCGCGGAACGTGGGCAACAATCTGGTCCACGATGTCGGTTTCACTCTGCGCAAGGGCGAGATACTCGGCTTCGGCGGGCTCGTCGGAGCGGGCAGGACCGAACTGGCTCGTCTGATCTTCGGGGCGGACCCCATGTTTTCCGGTCGCATGGTGAAGAGCGGCCTGGAATACAGGCCGGGGTCGCCGCGGGAGGCGCTGATCAGCGGCGTGGGTCTCATCCCTGAGGACCGGAAGTACCAGGGCCTGATTCTCGGCCAGTCGATATGCAAGAACATCTCCTTCAGTTCCCTGCGCCGCTACGCCGGAAAATTGGGAAACATCAAGTCGAGGAGGGAAAACGAGCTGGTCGAGAGGATGATACGGGATCTGGACATCAGGGCGCCCTCGGCGGAGCAACTGGCCCGCAACCTGTCTGGCGGTAACCAGCAAAAGGTGGTGCTGGCCAGAATCCTCGCCACCGAGTGCGACATCATGATCTTCGATGAACCCACGCGCGGCATCGATGTGGGCGCGAAACAGGAAATATACACGCTGATGTGCGAGTTGGCCGACGCGGGGAAGAGCATCGTCATGATCAGCAGCGAAATGCCGGAGCTTATCGGCATGTCGCATCGGATTATCGTTATGGGCGGCGGGACCGTCGTCGGAGAGTTGCGAAAAGAGGAATTCTCCCAGACCCGGATCCTCGAAATGGCTTCAAGCAAACTCTCCCCGAAGGAGTGAGACAAGGATGAAAAACAGGAATATCGTCATCTGGCTGCTGGACTACGGCATTGTGGCCATTCTCCTGGCCCTCGTCATCTTTTTCAGCACGCAGTCTTCGAATTTTCTCAAACTCTCCACGATGATGACCATCCTCAAACAGGTCTCCATCATCGGCGTCATTTCGGTCGGCATGGGATTCGTCATCCTGACCGCCGGTATCGACCTCTCCGTCGGGTCGGTCGCCTGCGTCACCGGCGTGACCGCCGCCATGATAATGAAATCCGGCGCGTCCATCCCGACGGCGTGCGTCGCCGCCGTGCTGCTGGCCACGCTGTACGGCTGCCTAAGCGGTTTGCTGGTCACCTTTCTCAGCATGTCGCCGCTTATCGCCACCTTGGGCATGATGACGTCGCTGCGCGGCGCCGCCTTCATCATCACCGGCGGTCTGCCGGTATTCGGCTTCAACCCGACTTTCGGCCTGTTCGCCAATGGCACGGTGGGCGGGGTCGTGCCGTATCCCGTCATCCTCATGCTTCTCGTCTTCGCAGTGGGCATATTCGTGCTCGAATACACCGCTTTCGGCCGCTATATCTACGGCGTCGGCGGCAACGAGGAGGCCTCGCGTTTGTCCGGCGTCAACGTCCGACACATCAAGATCATGGCTTACACCATCAGCGGATTTCTTTCCGGCATCGCCGGTCTGGTTCTGCTTTCCCGCACCAACAGCGGCCAGCCCTCGTCGGGAACCGGCTATGAGATGGACGCCATCACCGCCGTCGTCCTCGGCGGCATCGGCCTTTCGGGCGGCGAGGGCAAGCTGCCGCTGGTCGTCGTGGGCGTTCTCATCATGGGCGTTCTCGCGACCGGCATGCTGATGTGCAATATCAACGACTACGTCCAGCAATTGGTCAAGGGATTGGTGCTTATAGTGGCGGTTGGATTCTCCAATCTCTCGAGCAAGGCGCGCATACGGATTCTCACCAAGTCCCAGGTTTGACCGGGCGCTCGCGAAGCAACGAAATGGACTTCACCACTCAACGGGAGAAAAATGGAATGGAAATCAAGCAATTGCGCGAAGAGGTTTTGACGGCCAATCTGGAATTGGTGACAAGGAACCTGATCATTTCCACATGGGGCAACGTATCGGGCTACGATCCCGAGTCCAAGCTCGTGGCCATCAAGGCGAGCGGCGTCGAATACAAGAACATGAAGGCTGAGCATATGGTCGTCGTCGATCTGGAGGGCGATGTCGTCGAGGGGAAATACCATCCCTCCACCGACACCATCACGCATCTGATGCTTTACCGCGCTTACGGCGCGGAGGGGATTTGCGGCGTTGTGCACACCCATTCGCAGTACGCGACGATATGGGCGCAGTCGGGCATGGACATCCCCTGTTACGGCACCACGCACGCGGACTACTATCACGGGGACATTCCCACCACCCGCCTCATGACCGACGCGGAGATCAACGGCGAGTACGAAAAGAACACCGGCGACATCATACTGGAAACCATGCGCGGCAGGAACTGTCACTCTACCTCCGCCGTTTTGGTTCACAGCCATGGGCCTTTCGCCTGGGGAAAGACTCCGGCCGAAGCGGTCCTGCACGCTCAGGTCCTGGAGTACGTCGCCAAAATGGCCTGGAGCAATTACGTTATGTCAGGCGGAACCTGCCGTCTTATTCAGCAGGCCCTCGCGGACAAGCATTACAATCGTAAATTCGGTCCAGATTCTTATTACGGGCAGTAAAGGATTCGGGCAATGGCGGCCGATGCACGGATGATCCGGAACCCGCAACGTATCTTGAAATGGCATGGATGAAAGGATCGGTCATGTCCGACGCGGACAAAGGGAGTGAAAAACAGTTCCCCATCGCCAATATCGCGCAAATTTGCATTCTGGTCCCCGATCTGGATAAAACGATCCGCAATTTTTACCATCGTTTCGGCATCGGTCCGTGGACCATCTACACCTACGACGACAAGTTCGTTCCCAAGCAGAGCCGATACGGCAAGCCCGCCAAGTATTCAAGCCGGATCGGCCTTGCCAACGTCGGTCCCATGCGCATCGAACTTATCCAACCGCTCGAAGGGGAGACGGTGTACACCGAGTTTATCGGAAAACACGGCTATGGCGTGCAGCATCTCGGTGTGCTGACGGAAAACATGGCGGAATCGCTTCGTCAGGCCGGGGAGGCGGGGTTGGCAATGACGATGGACGGCAGCGGATTCGGACTTGATGGTGACGGCCATTACGCGTATCTTGACACGGAAGACTTGGTCGGCATCACTTTCGAACTGATCGAGAGGCCGAAAGGCCGCCGCACGCCGGAAGGGACATATCCCTAGCGCGTTTTCGGAAATGATTGGCTTCACCGTTGCGTTTTCGTGCTCAACTGCGTCAACCAAAACGCGCCTGGGAAAGGTCAACTATTTGCGAAAGCGCCGTAGCGTTTTCTGAGCACGAATCGGAAGCCGCTCCGACCGGGACCGATAATCGCCCGAAACGCCGCAACGGTTACGGCGCGCAAGTCGATTCTTGCCAATTTTCCGTGCGGAGTTATGCTTAGAGTGGCGGCTGGGGAAGTCGCGGAGCATCGACAGCTTTTCTGGACTGGTTCACATTGCAAAGGGGATGTGGCATGGGCAACGAAGAAATCAAGCGCGTCGTCGCGGAAGGAAATGCGATTCTCGGCATCGAACTCGGCTCCACCCGCATCAAGGCCGTTCTCGTCGGTCAGGATTATTCGCCGATAGCGTCCGGCGGTTTCGACTGGGAGAACAAATTCGAGGATGGGGCGTGGGTATACCATCTCGACGACGTCTGGATCGGTCTGCAAAGCGTCTACAAAAGCGTCGTCGCCGATGTGCAGTCGCGGTACGGAGTCAAACTCGCCGCCATAGGCGCCATTGGCATTTCCGCAATGATGCACGGGTATTTGGCTTTCGACGCCAAGGACATCCAGTTGGCCCCCTTCCGCACCTGGCGCAACACCATTACGGAACAGGCGGCCGCCGTTCTTTCCAAGGAATTCGAATTCAACATCCCCCAGCGCTGGAGTATCGCCCATCTCTACCAGGCCATTCTCAACAACGAGTCGCACGTCGGCGACATCGCCTACCTCACCACCCTCGCAGGTTACGTGCACTGGAAGCTGACGGGCAAGAAAGTGGTGGGCATCGGCGACGCGTCCGGCATCTTCCCCATCGACAGCGGGACGCACGATTTCGACGCGGGTATGCTCAAGAAATTCGCCGCGCTCGTCGCGGAAAAGGGCTATGGTTGGTCGCTGGAAAAAATATTGCCGAAGGTGATGGACGCCGGCGAGGAGGGCGGACGCCTGACGGCTGAGGGGGCCAAGCTGCTCGATCCGTCGGGCGGGCTGCGGGAAGGCATTCCGCTTTGTCCGCCGGAGGGGGATTCGTCTACCGGGATGGCGGCCACCAATAGCGTCGCTCCTCACACCGGCAACGTGTCGGCCGGAACTTCCGCCTTCGCCATGATCGTCCTGGAAAAGAGCCTTTCCAGGCACTACCTGGAAATCGACATGATAACCACGCCCACCGGCAGGCCCGTCGGCATGGTGCACACCAACAGCTGCACCTCCGACCTTGATGCCTGGGCGGGACTGTTCAACGAGGTCCTGACCGCGTGCGGAACCAATGTGGACAAAAGCAAACTGTATGAAACGCTCTACCGCAAGGCGTTGGAGGGCGCGGCCGACGGCGGCGGGATGATTTCGTACAACTATTATTCAGGCGAGCCGATAACCGACGTCGAGGAGGGCAGGCCGTTGTTCGCCCGGTTGCCCGACAGCCAGATGAGTCTTGCCGCCTTCATGCGGGTCCTTCTCTACTCCACTGTGGCGACCCTGAAGATAGGCATGGATATCCTGATGGATAAGGAGCATGTCAAACTCGAACAGCTCCTCGGGCACGGCGGTCTTTTCAAGGTCAAGGGAGTCGGCCAGCGCATCATGGCGGCGGCGCTGAACGTTCCGGTGGCGGTGATGGAGTCGGCGGGCGAGGGCGGCGCCTGGGGAATCGCCTTGCTGGCCGCCTATATGCGGCGGAGGGAGAAAGGGGAGGAGTTCGACGCGTTCCTTTCCAAGAAGGTCTTCGCATCGGCGCAGGAAGACCGGGTGGAACCGGATGCCGAGGACCGGAAAGGATTCCTCCGGTTCATGGAGCAATACGTCAAGGGACTGGAAATCCAAAAGGCTGCGATACGGGCGCTGCGTTAAAGCATTTCATTGACTCCGTTCACTGTTGTCCGGATATTACTCGAATAATTTCAACTGTTTATCTGTTCCCTGGGTCTGTATTTGCGGTGACGGTGGGGAAAACAGCGATAAAACGGGTATTTTTCGAAAAGGTGAAGCCGGAGAATTTGCGTCATTTCGTGCAGGTCGTGCGGTAGAAACAGATGTTTTTTGACGATGCTCAGGAGCAAGTAGGCGGTCAACGCCGTCCAGGTCTGTATGCGTACCGTGTTTTCGGATACGCCGAGAAACGCCTTTATTCGCAGATGCTGCTTTATCCACTTGAAGAAGAGTTCCACCTGCCAGCGCTGCTTGCACAGTTGGGCGATGATTCGGGCGGGGAGAGTGAAGTTGTTGGTGAGAAATTCGTAGACGGTGTTCGTGCCCGGATCGCGGTATTTGACTCGGCGCAGGCGTTCTGGATAAGCAGAGGCGGCTTTCGCCCCAGTCAGGCGGATGGCTTGTTCGCAGAGGATTCCGGCAGACTTGTCGGCCGCAAACGATTCAACGACGCGAAAGCGGGAGTTATCTTTCAAGCGGGTGATGAAGAAGGCGGCGGCTTGATGGATGCGATACAGGCGCTTGTAATCCAGGTACCCCCGGTCTATGAGATAGAATGCTCCGGGGTTTATGGGAAAAAAGTCAAGAGCTTTGACGTCGTGTATTTTTTCCTGTGAAATAAGGACAAACGACGGGATATTGCCACGCAAGTCGATAAGCGTATGCAGCGTTATCGCTGCTCTGCTTTTTCGGAATAACGC
>JAIRTL010000108.1 GCA_031254915.1 Planctomycetota bacterium | reverse complement strand
GCGCGGAGGGCCAGCAGGAAGCGATACAGGCCGGGAATCAAATGTTGAGTATGCAAATCCAGCTACTCTCGCAGATACACACCCTCCTGATGGCGCAGAATACCATGATGGCGGCGCAGGTGGAAACGCAGGTGAACCGCGAAGCGCAGCAGCGCATGGGAACCGCCATAAAAATGGGCGAGACGGATTTCACCCGCACGGAAACGTCTCGCGGCGGCAAGTCGTACCGTCAATTCTGAAGGGAGGCTTGCCATGATACGGGCTATTTTGTTGTGTGTACTGCTGTGTCTGGTCGTTCCCGCCGTCGTCGCTCCCGCAAGAGCGGCGGCGGCGGAAAAAATACTCGACGCCACCATCGACCGCTATATGGAAGCGGCGGCGCAGTGGGAACCGCGCCTCAAGCAGGCCGCGAAAACAATGTTCTGGATACTGGCGACCATAAGCATGGTGTTCACCTTCGCCTTTATGTTTGCTCGCGGCAATACCAGTTTCGGCGATTTCTTCGGGGAATTCCTGCGGTTTATTGTCACAACCGGGTTCTTCTATTGGCTTTTGGACAATGGCAGCGCCATAGCCAAGGCGATAATCACGTCATTCGCGCAGTTGGGGCTTGAGGCGTCGTCGACGTACCAGGCCGATTTGTCGCCGTCGAATCTGCTTTCGTTCGCTCTCGATCTGATCGTCCGGTCGTGCGGATCGTTCGGCGAGCAGGACATTGCGACAAGCGTGATCGCGCTCCTGCTGTCCATCGCCATTGCCGTGCTGTTCGCCATCATCGCCGCGATGATGGTGCTGTTGCTGTGTTCGGCGTGGGTGCTGGTGTATGCCGGGGTGATTTACCTCGGCTTCGGCGGCGGTCGCTGGACATCGGACATCGCCATCAATTACTTCAAAACAGTCCTCGGCCTCGCGGTGCAGACCTTCACCTTCTGTCTGCTGGTGGGCATAGGGCAAGGCCAGATCGAACGGCTACTCACCGACTCCCAGGCGGTGAAAAGCGTGACGGTCAAGGGCTATGTGTACGATTCGGTCATTTCCACCACGTCCATGACCATTACCGAAGGCTGCATAATCCTGATTTTCACCGTCGTCCTGTTCATGCTGGTCAAGACGGTGCCGCAGATGGTGGCGGGCGTTGCCAGCGGCGCGTCCACCGGGGGGATTCACCTGGGCGGTTCCGGCTCCGCAATGGCCGGGGCGGCCGCCGTCGCCTCCGGCGGCGCGATGATCGCCATGCAAGCCGCTGGCGCTGGTATGGCTATGGCAAGCGCCTATCAGCAAACCAAGGAAAACAAAGCGAACGGCGCGGGCATGTTCGCGGGCGGCGGTGGTGGCGGCTTGAGCGGCGGGCTGTCCGGGGCGATGTCCACCGGCTTGCGCTCCGCTGGCGACTTCATGGCGAACCTGGCGTCCGGCGCGTGGGATACCACCAAGGACAAGGCCCAGGACATGAAGGAGTCGGTGCAGTCGAAATCGGTCGGCGGCAAAGTATCATCAAACATCGACGCCGAACGGGCCGCAAACAAGGCGAAATGGGCGGCTGACGATGGAAAGAAGGACGGAAGCGGTGACGCTGGCGGTTCCGCGCCGTCTGGTGGTGAGGGAAACAACGGCGGCGGTGACGCCAGTGGTGGCGTGAGCGGTTCGAGCGGTAGTGGAGGCGATACGCCGCCGCCGTTGCCGATCTCGGATTCGGCATCGAGCGCCGCCAATTCCACCGGCTCTGTCGCCTCGGACGGCGGCGGAACTGGCGGCGGGGTCGAATGGGGAGGTTCCATATCCGGCGCGGGAAGCGATGCGGCGCAGGATGAATGGAACGCCGCGATCAACAATTACGATCCCTCGAAAGTGGGATTGCCGGACAGTTGAAAGAAGGCTGGAAAACGAATAACCCTCCGGTTTGACCGGAGGGTTGTGCGTTTTACTGGGTAACGTCCCGGTAGGAAAAGTCGATAAACTGACGTATAGACTTCATACTTGATTCGAACTTGTCCGGTGGTATCAATCCTTTGTTGAACTTCGCCTGCGCTTTCGCCAACGCGGTGACGATGGCAATGTAATCGTCGGTTCCGTCATCGTCGTCGGCCTGGGGCTTCGCTTCCGTCGCGTGCTCCGCCTTTGCGTGGATGTCGCCGCCTTTTTTCCTGGATTGCGCTTTCAGGATTTTCGCCTTTTCCTCCTCCCAGTTCGGCGGCGCTTCCTTCAATGCTTCCACCGTGGTATTGAAAAACTTGGCGAGGTCTTTGAGCCGATCATCCTCGGGGGTGCGTTTCCCGTTGACCCAGGCCGACCATTGCGAGGCGGGAACGCCGAACTTTTCCGCGCACTCCTGGCCGGTGTTGTACTTGCCGGTCATGTTCCGTATGTGGAAAGCGATAATAAGCCGTTCGTCCTCGCTGCGTGTTACTCGCGCCATCTCTAATTCTCCCTTTTACGCCAATTGATTGCAAAAAATGGGCGGGTGTCTTTTCCTCGCTGGTATGCCTGATTTTCTTTGGCTTATCGCCATTGCTCGGCATAGCTATTGTGGAATATGGCTGGTTTCAAGACAACCGCTATCAGGTAATTACTGCAATAAATTCATGCGGTCAACTATATGAAAATTACAATTTATTTCAACATAAATTGGATAAAAAAATGCCACAATCAGTAAACTCTCTCAATGACGCAGTGCCATGGTGTCACATGTACCTTTCTAACTCGTTATATATAAAAGAACATATCATATTCAGGCGTTTCCGTTCTTCATGATTGTTCACCCCTTTCCGTGTTGCTCCTTCATGGTATTTCGTCAGGGAAACGACCAGATCGGGAACCTTTGATTTGCGTTTTTCGCATGGCAGTGAACATAATTCCTGAATGGAAATATCGAATATCCGAGCCATTTTCGCCAATTGGAGCGCCGAGGGGAGACGGGTTCCCGCCATCCAGTTTGTCAGCAATTGCGGCGAAACGCCAAGCAGGGCAGCGAGTTCTTTGCCGCCGCCCCGTTCCGGGAAACGTTTGTTCTTGCATGCCCTGATTTTTCGAGCCAATTGCTTTTGTTGCTTTGCGGTAAAACGGATCATCAGTGATTTCCTTCTCCAAAAAGGGCAACGATACCAAAATACGGTAACACCATATAAAAAATATGGTAAAAGTGACTTCAACTGAATTCGGATTAGAGAACTATATAAAAGCAATATGGAATGTCAATATCTATATTATGCGATTGCCGTACATTGCTTGCATAAATAACGTAAATATAGATAGAATGCAACTTTGCGATTCGGTAATTATAAATTATTTTTATGATTTTCGATTGCAAGCATTCAAAATTGGTTGTCGTAATAAATCAGTACATCGAAAATGCGAGTGAGACCGCAAAGGTCGGAATGGCGTCGCCGCCATTCCGACCTGATTTTTTATGAATTGCAACTAATTATATTTCAGCATGTTACGTGAGCGTTATTTTGTCTCGGCAAATAAGGGGAAATATGGAAGGTTTGCCACGGTTATTGCGTCGTCCGGGTCGGTCATTGCCTCCACATTGACCGGGACGGTCGATGTTTCGGGTTCGGCGTCGTTCTCCGTAGTGTCGCCGTCCATGTCCGTGCCTTCGTCCTGGCTGTTATGGGTTGCCTTATACAGTACCTCGGTCGCCCTGGCGCCGATCACATCGAGCGGGATGGCGAACATGGCCGCAAGCGCGGCGGCGGCGTGGTCGGCGGCGGTGTCGCTGTCGCCGTTGTAGAGTTGCGCGATATCCTCGGCGGCGACATTGGCGACGTGTTCCGCAATATGTTCCGTCGTCTGCTCCCATGCCCATGCGAGGGGGTTCCAGTCCGGCGCGTCAAGGCTGGCGTCCTCCTCCGAATTGGCGCGACCGGCGATGCCGAACCATACCGCCGCCCGTAGCTGCCGCTCGACGAGTTGCGCGGAGGGGATGGCGGCGTTCGTGTCAATGTCGGCGAGGTATTCGGCGATGTCGGCGGCGATGAGTCTGGCGAGGGTTTCCCGCTCCTGATATTTGCGGGCGTTGTTCTCCCGCCACTGGTGAATATCGGAAACGCCGCCGTCCTCGCCGCTCCCGGCGTCGTCCTCGTTTCCGTCCGGCAGTTCCAACCAGATACTTTTCAGTGTCCCGATCTTCGAGCCGTCGATAAACACGCCGACGGCGGCGGCGCATCCCTCCCGCGCTTCCGTCCCGTCCCGTTCCTCCCAATCGTAGTAGGATACCGGCTCGACGCCGAAAAACTCGGCAAGGCCGTCCGTGCCGTAGCTGTATCCCTGCCGGATGGGGACAATTTCGGGGTTGCCACGCATCAGGCTCTTGCACCACGCCAGACACTTGTTTTTCCAGCATTCCGGGTCGAGGCACATTTTCTTTCCGGCGTTGGCGTCGTCCGGGTCGGCAAAGAGGGCGTTTTCGCGGTCGCTACGACGCATACAGGCATCGCACCGTTTTTTCCCGGAACCGCTGAACGCCTTTTTCTCCCATGCCCTTGTCCACGGCTTGGCGTCAAGGTTCATGAAGTGCTTGGCGATGGCGTTCCGTATTTCCTTGGTCGTCTTGACGTAGCGCAAAACGCCGCTGGCGAGGATGATTTGTTGCGTGGCTGGCGGCAAAATCGCGATCTCCTCAAGGCGTCCGACATGATCGCGAATTGTAAAATACGGGGTGTTGTCCTTGGCGAGTTCTTCCCGCCATGCCGGGATAAGGTTCGGCAACTTGGCGCGGCGGCGCACCCACGAAACGCTCTGCCCAAGGCGGTTGGCGACCTCGGAAACGTCGCGGTCGGTCAGCTTCATCAGGGCGGCGACCGCCTCGCCCTGTTCCATAAATGAAGGGTCGCGCCGTTGGTAGTTTTCGACGATTCGCTCAATCTGCGCCTGGGTGTCGTCGAGGTTTTTGACGATGCACGGGATGGTTTCGCGCTCCAGCAAGCGGAAAGCGCGCCAGCGTCTTTCGCCGCAGATTATTTCGTAGTCGTCGCCGTCAATCGGCCTCGCCGTGATGGGGGAGATCAGGCCGTTCTCGTGGATGGTTTGCGCGAGTTCGGCGATGTCGGGATCGGAGTCGTCGCAATGCCGATTCAGGGGCGACGGTTTGAGAAACGCGACGGGGATCGGCGTGGCGACAATTTCGGCGGCGCCGGTGGTGGTCTGTCCATTGGTAACCATAATGGTTTATCTCCTCTGGTTATGTGATGCGGGTTTATGAAAAGATTATCCGTGCCGCTCCTGCGCGGCTTTGTAGCGTTCGGGGGAAAGATGCTGCCAGAAACAGCAATTCATCCTGTGTGATTGTGGTTTCCGGAAGATTGCCGCTATGGGGGATTGGCAAATATGACGGGGGAATCCGGAAAATCAGCGCATCGGCAGGTATTTGTCCAAAACGCTTTCGTCGTCGATGCTGGCATAAAAATCTTCTTCCGGCATGGCGACGAAACTGCCGGGGTAAACGTCCGACATGGCGGCGGCTTTGGCGGCGGCGTCCTCACGCGTTCGCTCCCGTCCACTCATGGGGCTGCCTCTGGTGTAGCCTCGAGCGTCCTTGACGCAAACGACAAGCCATTTATCCGGGGTGGTGGTCATGGTGATTTCTCCTTTAGGATGCCTGGGCGGG